>JAGCXA010000022.1 GCA_017961575.1 Clostridia bacterium
GGGGCGGCGCTCTCTTTATCTGCGGCACCGGCGCTTCGCACCTTGCTCTTTCCTCCGCGCGGAGGAAAGAATAGGTTCGGTTTCTCGCCGATGCCGTCCGGGAGCTCGCTCACGAGCGGCAAGGCGAAGAATCTTCCGCGGCGAGCCGCGGAAAATCCACCTCCTTTCTTTGGTTGCATCCGCGCTCCTTCCTTCGGTCTCTTCCGCGCCACCCCCACGCGGGGCGGCGCTCTTGTTTCTCCCTCTTTTTTCTTCCGCGCTCTTCCCTTTCGTCGCGTTTTGTTGTATAATGGAACCGTGCCCGGCTGCGCGGCGTTTTTTTGCGGAGCCGGAGATCGTCGGAGAGGATGGACGGTATATGAAGAGAAGAGCGCCGCTGCCGGAACTGCTCTCGCCCGCCGGGTCGCTTGACGCGGTGTTTGCCGCCGTCAACGCGGGGGCGGACGCCGTCTACTTCGGCGGGAAGAAACTGAACGCCCGTACCTTCGCCCGCAACCTCGACGACGGCGAGATCGCCCGGGCGATCCTCTACTGTCACCTGCACGGTGCGAAGGCGTATATCACGCTGAACACCCTGCTTTCGGAACGCGAACTCAACGACGCCGTCCGGCGGGCGGAAGAGCTCCGGGAGGCGGGCGCCGACGCCCTGATCGTCGCCGACGCGGGGCTGATCGCGCGGCTCTCGGAACTCTTCCCCGATCTCCCGATCCACGCCAGCACGCAGGCGTCCGCCCACTCGACCGAGGGGTGCGATCTGCTCGCCCGTCTCGGCGCGAAACGGGTGGTGCTCGCGCGTGAACTGCCGCTTTCGGAGATCGTTTCGGTCACCGAAAACGCGGCGGCGGAAACCGAGATCTTTCTGCACGGGGCGCTCTGCGTGTGCCACTCCGGGCAATGCCTGTTCAGTTCGCTCGTCGGCGGACGGAGCGGCAACCGGGGCGCCTGCGCCCAGCCCTGCCGACTTCCCTACGACGGGAGCGAAAAACTCTCGCTCCGCGATCTCTGCCTTGCGCCGCATATCCCCGCGCTGATCGCGTCGGGGGTCGCTTCGCTCAAAATCGAGGGGCGGATGAAGAGCCCCGGCTACGTTTTCGGCGTGACGAAGATCTATCGCCGTCTCCTCGACGAGGGGCGGGCGGCGACGCCGGAAGAGGTCGCCGAACTCGGTCGGATCTTCTCGCGCGGCGGCTTTACCGACGGTTACCTGACCGGAAAAACCGGGCGCGGGATGCTCGGCGTGCGCTCCGCCGCCGACAAGGCGAACTCGCGCGAAACGAACGACGCCGCGCCGATCCCGCCGATCCCCGTCCCGGTTTCGCTCGCCTGCAAGATCCTGCCGGGCGCGCCCGCGACGCTGTCACTCTCCGCCGCCGGGCGGACTGTTACCGTCTCGGGAGCCACCCCCGAAAAGGCGAAAAGCGCCCCGCTCGACGCCGCCGGACTCGCTGTGCGGCTGGCAAAACTCGGCGGTACCTTTTTCACCGCCGATCCCGAAAAGATCAGGATCGACCTCGCGCCGGATCTGAACCTTTCCCCCGGCGCCGTCAACGAACTGCGCCGCGCCGCCGTTTCGGCGTGGGAAGCGGGCGAAAAACGCGCGCCGCTCCCCTGCCCGACCGCAAAGACCGAACGACCTTTCCCCTCGGCGCCGCTCTTCTCGGTCTTCTGCCGGACGGCGGAACAACTCGACGCGATCGCGCCCCTGCTCCCCGCCGACGCCGAAACCTATCTTCCTGCGTGGGAGAAGATCGGGACGACCGCGCCGACGGGCGTCTCCTTCCCCGCCGTCGTTTTCGACGGGGAACGTGGCGAGATCGTCGGGACGGCGACGGCGGCGCGGGAGCGCGGGATCACCCGCGCGCTCGTTCACAACGTCGGACAGATCGCGCTTGCCGGTTCTCTCGGCTTTGCCGCGATCGGCTCGCAGCGGCTGAACATCGCCAACCGCCGCGCGGCGGCGGCGCTCGCGAAGGAAGGACTGTCCGACGCGATCCTGTCGCCCGAACTGCCGCTCCCCGCGGCGGCAGCCGTCGGGGGTCGGATCCTCGCCTACGGGCATATTCCCCTGATGCTGACCGAACGCTGTTTTATCCGGGACAACTTCGGGTGCGAGAAGTGCGGGCGCGCGGCGTTCTCCGACCGGACGGGGGCGAAGTTCCCCCTGATCCGCGAGTACCCGCACCGCAACCAGATCCTGAACGGCGTCCCCACCTATCTCGGCGATAAGCAAGGGGACCTCGCCGCCGCGGGTCTTCGCCGGCTGCACCTCTTCTTCTCGGTCGAATCGCCCGCCGAGGCGAAAAAGGTCCTTCTCCGCTTCCTTGCGGGCGAGCCGCTCGACGGCGCAATCCGTCGCCTGCCCCGCACATTCTGACGAAACGAAAGGCAGATCAAAATGGAACTGATCCTTGCTTCGCAATCGCCGCGCCGCCGCGAACTGATGACCGACGCCGGATATTCTTTTCGCGTCCTCGTCAGTTCCGCCGACGAAACGCTCCCCGCCGGGACCCCGCCCGCGAAAGGCGTCCGGATCCTTGCGGAGCGGAAAGCGAAGGCGGTCGAATCGACGCTCACACCTGATATTTTACGATCCGCCCCCGTGTTCGTGATCGGGGCGGATACCCTCGTGGAACTGAACGGCGTGCCGCTCGGAAAACCGAAGGACGAAGCAGACGCCGCGGCGATGCTTTCGTCGCTTTCGGGCAATCGGCACCGGGTCGTGACCGGGGTCGCGGTCGCCGTCGGGGGACGGGTCTTTTCGGGTACCGAAACCACGACCGTGACCTTCCGCCGACTCTCGAAGGAAGAGATCGCGGAATACGTCGCGTCGGGCGAGCCGATGGACAAGGCGGGCGCCTACGGGATCCAGGCGGGCGCGGACCGCTTCGTGCAGGCGGTCGACGGCGAGATCGACAACGTGATCGGACTCCCCCGCAAACTGCTCGCGCGCCTGCTCGCCGACGCCGGATACGAACCGGGAAAGGAGACGCCGTGAGAGAGAACGAAAAGCGCGCGCGGCTCGAAAAGATCAACGCCGCGCTGAAAGAACGCTATCCCGACGCCGAATGCGCCCTGACCTGGGGCGGGGACGATCCCTGGCGGCTGTTGGTGATGGCGCGGCTCTCGGCACAATGCACCGACGCGCGGGTCAACCTGACGGCGGGTCCCCTCTTCGACCGCTTTCCCGACGCGCGGGCGATGGCGGCGGCGGAGGTCGCCGAGGTCGAGCCCTACGTCAGGTCCTGCGGGCTCTACCGACGGAAAGCCGAGGATCTCGTTCTTTCTTCCCGGATGATCCTCGACCGTTTCGGCGGGCGCGTCCCGGACAATATGGACGACCTTTTGCTTCTTCCCGGCGTGGGGCGCAAGATCGCGAACCTCCTGCTCGGCGACGTGTTCGGGCAGGGCGGGATCGTGACCGACACGCATTGCATCCGCATCTGCGGGCGGTTCGGGATGTACCCCGAAAAAGAAAAGAACCCCGTCAAGATCGAAAAGATCCTTTTGGGGTTGATCGACGCGGCGGAGGGACCCGCCTTCTGCCATCGGATCGTTTGGTTCGGGCGCGAGGTCTGCCGGGCGCAGAATCCCTCTTGCGCCGCCTGCCCGATCGCCGCGTCGGGGCTCTGCGAAAAACGACGCCGCGATCTGCGGTCGGAGGGAGCGGGCAAGAATGGATAAACTGCGGGTGCGCTACCCCGTGATCGTCGAGGGAAAGTACGACAAGATCACCCTCACGTCGCTCTTCGATACCCCGGTCTTTTCGACGGGCGGCTTCGCCGTCTTTCACAGCGCGGGGACCCGCGCCCTGCTCCGTCGGCTGACCGAGAAAAGCCCGATCATCCTGCTGACCGACAGCGACGGCGGCGGACGGCAGATCCGCTCGTTCCTCTCGGAGATCCTGCCCCCCGACCGGGTGATCCACCTGTATATCCCGCAGGTGAAGGGCAAGGAAAAGCGGAAGACCAAGCCCGGAAAAGCGGGTTTCCTCGGCGTCGAGGGGACCGACCCCGCCGTGCTCCGCGCGATCTTCGCGCCCTATCTTGCAGACGCGCCGGAGCGTCCCGCGTCGTCGCCCCTCACCAAGACCGATCTCTATCAACTCGGTCTTTCGGGCAAAGCCGACTCGGCGAAACGCCGCGCCGCGCTCGCCGCTTCTCTCGGTCTTCCCGACGATCTTCCCGCCAACGCTCTGCTCGACGCGGTGAACGTCCTGTTTTCGCGCGAAGAGTTCTTATCGCGCAGAGACGAGTTCGGACTCTGACCCCGGATCAGTCCCCGACGTGCAGATCGCGCCAGACGTCGGCGAGCGTGCCGGGCAAAACGAACTCCCGCACGGCAAGCGCAAACAGAAGGCGCGCGTCGGCTTCCCCGCCGGGAAACGCCCCGACCTCCTCAACCCGTCCCCGGCATTCGACCGAAACGGCGAACGCGCCGTCCCGCCGGATCAGCCGATAGACCGCCGCCACGCCGCTCCGCACGACCTCGTCCCGTTGAAGCACCTCTTCGCTTTTCGTTTCCACCGTCATTTTTCCGCCGCCTCTCGTTTTTTTCTTTATTGTATCACGCGCGTTTGTCGAAAATTGTTTCCCTGGCTTTTTCAACCGAAAAAACGCCCCTCTCCGGGTGAACGAAAAAGCGGACGTTTGCGAATAGGAATCGCATATTCCGCGTAAATTACGAATGAATATGAAAGAGCGGCGCGTTTCGCGCCGCTCTTTTTGCCTGCTTTCGCTCCGTTTTCCCTTTTCCGTTCGCCGTTTTCCGATTTCGTGCAGAACGAATAGAGCGTTTTTCTTTTATGCAAACGGTAAAACCAGCGGGACGCCGATTTCGGCGTCCCGCTTCGTTCAACTCAAAAAACCGTTGACGATCTGTTCTTCCGCTTCGCGTTCGGTCAGCCCGAGGGTCATCAGTTTGATAAGCTGCGCCCCCGCGATCTTCCCGATCGCCGCCTCGTGGACGAGCGCGGCGTCGACGTCGTTGGCTTCGAGCGCCGGAACGGCGAGGATCTTGCCGCGGTCCATGATGATCGAGTCGCACTCGGTGTGTCCGCGGCACTCGGCGTTGCCCGTGATCTTCGCGTCGAAACGCTGGAAGGACTCGTCCTTCGCGACCGAACGCGACACCACGTCCGCCGACGCGCCCTTTCCGTTCAGTTGAACGTCGTAGGCGCTGATCGCCCGTTGCGCGCCGTGGGTCATCAGGCGTTCGCGCACGACGAGTTTCGCGTCGGCGCCGAGCGCGGCGACGGTTTTCCGTTCGGTGTCGTCGACGCCCTTGATCTGCACCATTTCCATTTCCATCGAGGCGCCCTCTTCAAGCGTGACCTCGGTCACGGGATTGAGGATGCGCTTCCCTCTCCCGTCGCCCTGCCCGTAGTGCTTCTCGACGTAGCGCACCGACGCGCCGCGTTCGACGAAGAAGCGGTGGATCCCGTCGTGTTCGGAATCCTGACTGCCGCAGTTGTCGATCCCGCAGCCCGCGACGATGAGCACGTCGGCGCCCTCGCCGATATAGAAGTCGTTGTAGACGGTCTCTTTCAGTCCGCTCTCGGTCAGGATGACCGGGATGTGCACGCTCTCGTTTTTGGTGCCGGGGCGGATGCGGATGTCCAGCCCGCTGACGTCGGTCTTCGGCGTGATCTCGATGTTCTCGGTCGAGCGCCGCCCGACCGACTTGCTGTCCGAGCGGATGTTGTACGCCCCCTCGGGCACTTTGTGGAGGTCGGCGACCTCTTCGAGGATCTTTTTTTGTATGGCGTTCAGTTCGGGCATATCAGCACTCTCCCTCCGCCATCCGGCACGGAACCGAGACGTTTCCCGCCTCGCCGAGCGAGGGGAAAAGCTCGTCCGGCGCGCCGCGGCGCTCGACCCGTCCGTCTTTTAACACGACGATCTCGTCGGCGATCCGAAGGATCCGCTCCTGGTGCGAAATGATGACGATTGAGCTGTCGCGGATGTCGGCGCGCATCTTGCGGAACACCTTGATGAGATTCTGAAAACTCCAAAGGTCGATGCCCGCCTCGGGCTCGTCGAAGACCGACAGTTTCGCGCTCCTTGCTATGACCGTGGCGATCTCGATCCGTTTGAGTTCCCCGCCCGAGAGACTGTCGTTCACCTCGCGGTTGACGTACTCCTTCGCGCAGAGTCCGACGAGCGACAGATACTCGCACGCCTCGGCGACCGAGGCGTTCTTCCCGGTCGCGAGCCGGAGCAGATCGAGCACGCGGATCCCCTTGAAGCGCACGGGGTTCTGAAACGCGAAGGCGATCCCCGCCCGCGCGCGTTCGGTGACGTTCTTGTTCGTAATATCCTCGCCTTCGAAGAAGATCTTGCCCGCCGTCGGGCGTTCGATCCCCGCGATCAGTTTGGCAAGCGTCGATTTTCCCCCGCCGTTCGGTCCCGTGATGACGAGCAGTTCCCGGTCGGGAACCGTCAGCGAGACGTCGCGGAGGATCTCTTTCCTTCCGGCGTCGTCCGCCACGTCGAACGACACGTTTTTGACTTCCAGCATCGATATACCTCGTTCGATTTTCGTTTGCGGATCGCCCCGCTTCGCGGGCGGCTGACCCGCGCCAACAAAGATTATAACAAACCCCGCCGCCCCTGTCAAGTATTCCCGAAAAAGCGCGCGAAAACAAAAAACGCGAAAAAACGGTTTCCCCTCTTGACAAACGCGAAAAGATGGGATATAATACAATACGCTGTTTTGAAAACGCACCTCTAGCTCAGCTGGTAGAGCAACTGACTCTTAATCAGTGGGTCCAGGGTTCGAGTCCCTGGAGGTGCACCATAAGAGAATGACACGAACTCCTCGGAGTCCGTGTCATTCTCTTATTATGCGTCGCTTCGTGACTCAGAACCCCGAATATGCGCGGCGGAGCCGTGCATATTCCAAGCGCCTCGCTCCGGCTCCGTTCGGATTACCAACCCGCCGTCCGAGGCGCGGGTTCAGAGTCCCGCGCGAGCATTGTTCCGTCTTTTCGGGAACCCCGACTTTTCGCCGCAGAGCGGTGAAAAGTCCAAGTGCGCCGCCCCGACCGAGTAAATATGCCCTCTCCGTTCTCCGGCGCACGGGTTCTGAGTCCCAAGCGACAGCGACCTATGGTTACATCATAGACCCACTGATTTCCAAGCGTCTCGCCCCGACACAGAAAAAACCTCTGCTTTGTTGTTCGAGACGCGGGTTCTGAGTCCCAAGCGACAGCGACCTATGGAACTATCCGCGCCGCGCTTGCATGTATCAAATACCCGCCATGACGTCAAAGAAATAAAACAATGCATTTTGCCCCGTTCCATATCGGCGAATTTTAACTTGATTATTTACGATTTTTCTGCTACAATGGATTACAAATAATTGTAAAGCATACAAGAAAGGACAGAAAATGGATTTGCACGATTTTGCTGATGTGGCGGAAAATTACGATCTGTATCTTGATGCGATGTATAAGAATGAGGATAATCATTCGGGATTTCAGGATTTCTACCTTGATTTCGCAAGAGAATACGGAAAAGGCGGCGTGATCGATATCGCCTGCGGGACCGGAGCGGTTTTGCTGTATCTTGCCGAAAATGGTATATTTGCCGATGGTACCGATCTCTCGGAAGCCATGTGTCGTTTGGCAGAGGAAAAAGCAAAGCGCAAAGGATTTGATCTCAATATTTTCCCCGCTAATATGACAGACTTCAGTAGCGACAAAAAATACTCCTGCGCCATCATAGCACGAAGCGGTTTTATGCACCTGCTGACTCCCGAACTTCAGCGCAAAGCACTCTTGAACATTCGTGATAATTTGATCGACGGAGGTATGTTGACCTTTAATACGTTTGATCCTCATCCTCGTTTTCAGGCGCAACAGATGAATACAAAAATTACGGATTACTCTTTTCGGCTGGAATACGTCAATAAGCAGGGAAAGCGTGAAAAGATATATAACGCAATCTCTTATGATCCGTTTACTCAAATCATGAGCGGAAACTGGAAGTTTGAAACTTTGGATGACAACGGAAACGTTGTTGAGGAAAGAGTGCGCCCTATAAAAATGCGGCAGACTTATCGCCAGGAAATGAAGTATCTTCTGGAATTGACGGGATATGAGATTGTAAACGTGTATGGAGGTTACCACAAAGAAAGTGCAGACTGTGCCGCGAAAAACGTCATCTGGTGCGTCAGGAAAAAATAACGGTCTGCTTGTTTGGGGTAGAAATAATCTGGTAGAGTTTTTCATCCGTGAGTTTGTGTATTCCTTCCGCTAAAGCGTCCTCGGTTACATCCATAAAACGCCCGCCCGGTTCCCCGACCCGCTGTTTCCGAGTCCCGCGCGAGCATTCTTATCCGGCTTTTTCTGAAAACGCCTTTACTTTTGTTTTGAAATATGGTATCTTAAAAACGATATCATAAAAATGGAGTATGAACGTTGCTATGAGTCAAATGTATGATTACTATGCGAAAGGCGGGGAACGCGAACGGCTTGACGAGCGGTTTGGCAAAGTCGAGTTCCTGACGACGGTCCGCTATATTGAAAAATACTTGTTTCCCGGCGCAAAGATCCTTGAAATCGGCGCCGGCGCGGGCAGGTATTCTCACCACTTCGCCAGAAGGGGTTTTGAAGTTTTTGCAATCGAGCCGGTGGATTTACATATTGAGCAATTTGAAGCGGATACCGTTCCCGGAGAGCGCGTCTCGATCATAAAAGGGGATTCCCGCGATTTGTCTGCTTTCGCGGACGGAGGGTTTGATATAACGCTCGTTTTAGGACCTCTGTATCATCTTTCCGATGCCGAAGATAAAAAGAAAACCATTTCGGAAGCGCTTCGCGTAACGAAATGCAACGGGATCGTTTTCGCCGCATATATTCTCAACGAAATGACGGTCATGAACTATCTTTTCCGCCGCAACAAAATAAGCGACAAGGACGTTGCCGCTCGCGCCAAGCAAAACAACTACATACTGTCTGAAATACCCGAAAAAGGGCTGGCGATTTGCAGGATAGAAGACGTTGACGCGCTGATGGGCAATTTTTCCGTCGAGCGGCTGCACTTGGTCGGAACGGATATGATCTCCGGCATGATACGCGATTTGCTTGCAAATATGAACGAGGAAACGTTTGACAGGTACGTCGAATACGTTTTTTCGATTTGCGAGCGCCCCGATATGATCGGTCTTTCGGGACATTTACTGGATGTTTTTCGGAAACGTTGAGTAAAGATCTGTTTTTCTGCGGTTAGCAACATAAATGCGCCGATCTGATACAAACGGCGTTTTGGCGGGCGCTTGATAGATACAAGCGCGGCGCACAGACTCGGCGTCCGAGTCCCGCTTCTGTATCCTTTGTCCCGTACGACAAGCGGGGCGGCAGTTTGCCGCCCCGCTTGTTTCGGTTTTTCAGTCGACCCAGACGCGCTTGACGCGCGGGGTCAAGCCCGCGAGAAATTCGTATGGGATCGTA
>JAGCXA010000023.1 GCA_017961575.1 Clostridia bacterium
AATGTACCTTTAGCTCAGCTGGATAGAGCAACTGCCTTCTAAGCAGTAGGTCGAGGGTTCGAATCCCCCAAGGTACGCCACGGTACGGAGGATGTAGCTCAGTTGGTGGCAGCGCCAGGTTGTGGCCCTGGAGGTCGTGGGTTCAAGTCCCATCATTCTCCCCAGAAAGAAACCCCGGCACCCTATGCGGTGCCGGGGTTTCTTTCTGTGTCGAATTCGGAACTTGACCCACCGACTTTTCGCCGCGGAGCGGCGAAAAGTCTAAACGTCCCGCCATCCTAAAAAGCCGTCTTTTTCAAAAAGTTAGGGCGGGACGTGTGGGTAGCGCCGCCCGTCCGGGCGGCGCGGCAAGTCCCATCATTCTCGCGCCCTCTGGGCGCGCTAGGATTAACGAATCGCCGCGTCGAGTCCCAAACCAACGGTAACTTCAACTCTCGTCTCTTTCACCGTCGCATAGTCGTCCGGGGCGCGTGACTTGTCACTTTTTTTTGCATTTTTTTGCTTTTTGTGTTATAATGTTCACGTCCGAATCATAAAAAAGGAGTACATAAATGAAACCCTTCCGCCTCACCCGCCTGATCGTCTTCGTTCTCGGCGCGGTTCTGCTGCTCGTATTCAACGAGTTTTTCCTTCACAATCTCCGCTGGTTCATCGGCGGGCTGATCGTTCTCTACGGTTCGCTCGGCATTCTCGCGCTTATGCTTGCGAAGGTGAAACCGATCTACGAAGGGCAGGGCTTCCTGTTCTTTTCCGTTGAGATTCTGCTCGGACTCACGACGCTGTGTTTCATCAAGGAGTACGCCACCGTCTGCGTCATCTGGGCGGTGTGGTCGATCCTCCGCGAGTCGGTCGAGTTGGAGGAGATCGTTGAAAGGGAACTGCATCCCTCGCTCGCCGTTTTCAGCGGGATCGAATCGGTCGCCGTGATCGTCCTTTCGATTATGCTGATGATCGAGCCCGGCGAACACCACGCGATGATCCACTCGTATCTGCTCGCCGTCGAGCTTGTCCTTGCCGCACTGATCCCCGTTATCAATCATCGCCTGATGCCCGAAAAGAAGGGGCGGGACGAACTTCTCTGACGGTTGGTTTCCATACCGTATGAAACCTCTTTCTTCCGTTTGGATGAAAGAGGTTTCTTTTATAAAAAACAAGAAAGAATCTGCCCCGAACCTCTTGCAAAGTCGAAAAAGGTATGCTATAATATGTTCGCTTATCAAGAGCGGCGGAGGGACAGGCCCTGTGAAGCCCGGCAACCGGCGTACGCAAGGTGCCAATTCCCGAAGATGAGCGAAATACGACGACACGTTTCGGGATGCCTGTAATCCCGGAACTTTTTTGTAGGAGACGAAATGGGAAAAAGACTTTTTACCTCCGAATCGGTGACCGAGGGACATCCCGACAAGGTCTGCGACAAGGTGTCCGACGCGATCCTCGACGCGATTCTGAAAGAGGATCCCGCCGCGCGGGTCGCCTGCGAGACTTTCGCGACGACCGACCTCATCAATATCATGGGCGAGATCACAACGAAAGCGAAGATCGATTACGAGACGATCGTGCGCGATACCGTCAAGGGGATCGGATACGACCGCGCGGAATACGGCTTCGACTACAAGACCTGCCGCGTCGTCTCGAACCTTCACGAACAGTCGCCCGACATCGCGCTCGGCGTGGACAAGGGACTCGAAGCCAAACGGGGAGAGATGACCGACGGGCTGGACACCGGGGCGGGGGATCAGGGACTGATGTTCGGATTCGCCTGCGACGAGACGCCCGAACTGATGCCTCTGCCGATCTCACTCTCGCACAAACTTGCCAAACGCCTGACCGAAGTGCGAAAAAGCGGGACGCTCCCGTATCTGCGCCCGGACGGTAAAACGCAGGTGACGGTCGAATATCAAAACGGTAAGCCCGTTCGCGTCGATACGGTCGTCGTGTCGAGTCAGCACGACCCCGACGTCGATATGAACGAATTGCGCGAAGGAATTGGACGCGAGGTGATCGACAACGTTATCCCGGCGAAACTCCTCGACGGGGAAACGAAGTTCTTCATCAACCCGACGGGGCGGTTCGTCCTCGGCGGTCCCGCGGGAGACACGGGGCTGACCGGTCGGAAGATCATCGTGGATACCTACGGCGGGTATTCCCGCCACGGCGGCGGCGCCTTCTCCGGTAAGGATCCGACGAAGGTCGACCGTTCGGCGTCCTACGCCGCGCGTTACGTCGCGAAAAACGTCGTGAAAGCGGGTCTTGCCGCGAAGTGCGAGGTGCAGATCGCCTATGCGATCGGGGTCGCGAAACCCGTTTCCGTGATGATCGATACCTACGGGACCGGGATCGTGTCGGAGGACGCGATCGCCGACGCCCTGTCGCGTCTCGTCGATCTCCGTCCCGCCGCCATCATCCGCCGGTTCGACCTTCGCCGCCCGATCTACGCTCCCTTCGCCGCTTACGGTCATATGGGGCGCGAGGATCTTTCGGCGCCTTGGGAGGAATGCGATCTCGTACCCGCCCTGCGTGCGACGCTCCTCGCGTAAAGCGCATATACTGCCGTCGGAGGTGACGGCGACGCGGTTCTTTTTGATAATCTTTGCGGTTTGTATCGTCTGCGTTTTCAATTTATTCATTCTCACTTTGAGAAAACGGTACCCTTTCCTCTTCCGTGACGGAAACGGGTGCGCGCCGGACGACGGGGAGGAGGAGCAATTCCGCCTCCTCGCTTTGCCCCTCGGAAAAAATGACGAAAGGACTGATGGTTACGGCACGGAAAAGAGCGACCGCCCCCCGCGTTGACCGGAGCGTAAAAGAGTTGACCGGAACCGTCGAGGGGATCGTTTACCAGAATAAACTGAACGATTATACCGTGGTCGACCTCGCCACCGACGAGGGGGAACTCGTCACGGCGGTCGGCGCGATGCCGTACGTCGGCGAAGGCGAGCGCGTCCGCCTTTTCGGAGAGTGGACGCGGCACAGCGAATACGGCGAGCAGTTTTCGGTCTCGGTCGTGGAAAAACTTTTGCCGACCGGGGCGAACGAGATCTTAAAATACCTGTCCGGGAAAAACGTCCGGGGGATCGGTCCCGTGACCGCTCTGAAAATCGTCAACCGTTTCGGCGACGATACCTTCGACGTGATCGAACAGCATCCCGAATGGCTTTCGGATATTCCCGGCATTTCGAGAAAGAAAGCGGGGGAGATCAGCGACTCTTTCCGCGAACAGGCGGGGATCCGCGAACTGATGGTCTTTTGTCAGAATTATATCGGATCAACCTCGATCTCGCACATCTACGAGAAATGGGGAAGCCGCGCCGTCGGCGTGATCCGCGAGAACCCCTACGTCCTCTGCGAGGAGACCGACACGGTCGGGTTTGACCGTGCGGACGCGATCGCTCGGAATCTCGGCTTTCCCCCCGACGCGCCCGTCAGACTCACGGCGGGAGTCGTCTATCTTTTGCGCTACAACGCCTCTGTCAACGGGCACGTTTGTCTGCCGATCGACCGTCTTGTCGAGGCGGCGACGGAGGAACTCGGCGCCGACGCGCGCCTGATCCGGGAAACGATCGCGCGTGAGAGCGAGGCGGGGCGGCTCGGCAGTTATACGGTCGGGGATACCGAATACGTCTTTACCCGTGAATACGGCGAGGACGAGGACATCGTCGCCCGCCGGATGATCGCTTTGGACTCGTCCGCGCCCGAAGTGGCGGGTGATAACGTCGACCGTCTGATCGACCGGGCGGAGAGCGAGTTTTCGATCACGTACAGCCGCGATCAGAGAGAGGCGATCTTCGAGGCGTTCGGACGCGGCGTTCTGATCGTAACCGGGGGACCCGGCACCGGGAAAACCACCCTGATCCGCGCGCTTCTTCGCATTTACGGTATGCTCGGTTTCCGGTGCGCCCTCGCGGCGCCGACCGGTCGGGCGGCAAAGCGAATGTCCGAAGCGACGCAGGAAGAGGCGAAGACCATTCACCGGATGCTTGAAATGGAGAAGGTCAGCGATCTTCGCCCGCGCTTTAACCGGAACGAATCCAACCCGCTCGACGAAAACGTGATCGTGATCGACGAGGCGTCGATGATCGACCTTCCGCTGATGGCGGCGTTGCTGCGCGCGACCCGGATCGGTTCCCGGCTCGTCCTGATCGGCGACGCGGGACAACTCCCCTCGGTCGGATGCGGCAACGTGCTCGCGGACCTGATCGCGTCGGGGGCTTTCTCGACCGTTTCGCTCTCCGAAATATTCCGGCAGGAGAAGGGGAGTCTCATCATCGGGAACGCGCATCGGATCCACGCGGGCGAACTGCCGCTCCTTTCACGGGACGCGAAGGACTTTTTCTTTCTTCACCGTCCCGACGAGGAGGAGATCCCGGGGACCGTCGTCGATCTCATCAACGAGCGACTTCCGCGCAAGTATTCCGACGCGATCCGCGAACAGATCCAGGTCATCACGCCGTCCCGACGCGGAAAAGCCGGAACGGTTCAACTGAACGCGCTTTTGCAGAACTGTCTGAATCCCTCGGAAAAAAAGAAAAAAGAGTTTCGTTTCCGCGACTTCGTCTTCCGTGAGGGCGACAAGGTTATGCAGATCCGGAACAATTACGAGACCGAGTGGAAAAAGGACGGGATCGACGGGATCGGCGTTTTCAACGGCGACGTCGGCGTGATCCGGACGATCGACCCGCAGGAAGAGCAGATGACGATCGATTTCGACGGGCGGATCTCCGTCTACCGCCGCGAACAGTTCGAGGAACTCGAACACGCCTACGCGATCACGGTTCACAAGAGTCAGGGAAGCGAGTATCCCGTCGTTCTGATCCCGATCTATTACTGCGGCACGATGCTGCAATCAAGGAACCTTCTCTATACCGCGGTCACACGTGCCAAAAAGATGGCGATCCTCGTCGGGCGGGCGGATATTCTGGAATATATGGTGAAGAATAACCGTCAGGAAGTCCGTTACACCTGCCTGTCTGATCGGCTTCGCCGCGCGCGTCTTTCGGCGGGGTCGGCGGCACTTTGAAAAAAACCGAAGAATGTCGGTTTTGAGTATTGCAAAACCAAACGGTTTATTGTATAATATTTTTACTTATCCGAAAAAAATCCGGGAATTTTTGCCCGGGAGAAAGGAATCTGCGCCGTGTTACAGAAAAGAGCTGGGTTAGACCTCGGCGCCGCTAACTTGTTGGCGACGGTGACGGGCGACGGAATCGTGATGCGCGAACCGTCGGCTGTGGCGATCGACCGCACGACGGGGCAGATTCTTTACTACGGCGAGAAAGCCGAGACGATCCTCGAAGCGCTTCCCTCAAACGTATCGCTCTTCCGCCCGTTCCGTACGGGTATGGTCAACGAACTCGACCTGACGCAGAAGATCATCGCCGGGATCGTTTCCGACCGACTGTCCGGGATTCAGCACGTCGCCCTGACCGTTCCTTGCTCGGTCTCGGAGATCGAGGAAGGGGCGCTCGCCGAGGTGATGGGACAGAGCGGCGTCCGCTATCCGCACACCGTCTATGCTCCCGTCGCCGCGCTCGCGGGATCGGGCAGCGGGATCAGCGATATGGTTCTGTCGGTCGTCACCGGCGCGACGGTCACCGACATCGCGTTGATCTGCGACGGCGAGATCGTCTATATGAAGTCGGTTCCCACGGCGGGCGAGACCTTCGACCGCGCGATCGTGAACTACATAGAGAACGAGCGCGGGTTGAAGATCACACTTCGCACGGCGGAGAATATCAAAATGACCGTCGGAACCGTATGGAACGAGGGCGCGCATCAGGAAATGCAGGCGCAGGGTTACCGCGATGGGGAAGAGAAACCGATTCCTTTCACCGTGCGGAGCGAAGAGATGTTCCGCGCGCTCGAAGAACCGACCGCCGGAATCCTGGAAGCGATCTGCGTCGCGATCTCGCACGTTCCGACCAAGTACGTTCCTCGCGTTTTCGAGAACGGGATCCTGCTTTCCGGCGGGACCGCTCTGCTCGAAGGGCTTGACAGGATGATTTCCGGGGTGACCGGGGTGCGCACCGTTCGGGTATCCAATCCCGTTACGGCGGCGGCGACGGGAACCGAAACCATTCTGAACTTCATCGGAACGCGCGGAATCGCCTCGGTACGAAACCTCTCTGCACTCTATCTCACCAAGTGCCGTTCCGTCAACTGACGGCGGACGGGAACGATTCGGATCATCGGGGCTTCGGCTCTGACCGGGAAAGGAATGCAAAATGTCGAAAAAGGATAGAAACCAGATGTTCGTTCGGATCGGCGCGATCGTTCTTGCCGTTCTGATGGTCGCGGGACTGGCGACGGTTCTGCTGTATCAACTTCTTTGATTGAAAAAAAGAAAGAGCCCCGGACGATTCATCCGGGGCTCTTTTGTTTTCCGGTTACTTCTGGAACGACGCGCTCATATCCACCGGAGCGGCGGAAGCCGTCCTTTTTTTGACGTAGGTTGACGAATTGATCTTATCGGTCAGCGCCTTGAAATATCCCTCGTGGTCAAAGGCGTTCGTGTCGATCCACTTTTGTCCCTGCCAATCGGAATAGTAGAAAGCGTCGGCTAAGGTCAGTTCGTTGATGCACTCGACGCCGGGGGAGAGAAGGGGCGTTCCGCAGCAGACGGCGGACGCGAAATCTTCAAGCAGCGCGTCGTGCTGACTGACTTCGAGTTTCGGGGTCTCGATTTTGATCTTCTCGTTTTTGATCTGCGGGAAACTCGAGGTGTTTGTCCGGTTGAACTCCCGCTCGGAAACTTCGTTCCGCCAGAAGGTCAGCTCGTCGTTTTCAAGGACGAGTTTGCCCATATCGCAGGAGATTTCAAGTCGGTTCGTACCGGGCATTTCTCCCGTCGAGGTCGTATAGAGCGCGACGGTTCCGCTCTTATACCGCATCAGGACGTTTACGTCGTCGTCGACCTCAATATCGTAATATTTGCCGTAGTCGATCGTCGAAAGGACCTCGTCGGGCATACCGAACATCCATTGAAAGAGGTCGATGTTGTGCGGGTTCTGATTGACGATCGTCCCGCCGCCCTCGAGTTTCCAGGTCGAGCGCCACGAGCTGCTGTCGTGGTACGCCTGGGGGCGGTACCAGTTGGTCACGATCCAGATCACCTTCTTGATGTGACCGAGTTCGCCGGACCGCACCATTTCGCGGATCTTACGGAAGGTGGGGTTGGTCCTCTGCTGGAATCCGACGCAGAAGACCTTGCCGCTCTTTTTCGCGGCTTCGATCATGTGCAGTCCCTGCAGGGTGTAGACGGCGCCGGGCTTCTCGCAGTAGACGTTGAGTCCCGCTTCAAAAGCCATCACCGTGTATTTCTCGTGATCGTAATGGGGAACCGCGATCAAAATCGAATCGCAGAGCCCGCTCGCGATCATCTCTTCGGCGGATTTGAACTGCGGCACGCCGGGAAGCGTTTCGTCGCATTTTTTCAGGCGTTCGGGGTCGGTATCGCAGACGGCGGCGAGTTCCATATGCGGAACTTTACCGGCAAAAATGTGCTTCGCGTGGGACGCGCCCATATTTCCGACGCCGAGGACGCCGATTTTCGTTTTTTCCATTTGGAATGACTCCTTTCAATTTAACAAAGGAAACTATTTGGTAAAATTATACCACGTTTGACTGAAAAAAACAATTGTCGGTTTTGCGTTTTTTCAAAAAAAGATTGCAAGAATTGCTCTTCCGATGCGAGGCAGGACACGCCGCGACCGCAGGTTTATCCAAATCAACCGGAATTCGGACGTTTCGGAAACATTAGAGAAAACGAGAGAAAACGCTTTTTTCAAAGGATAACACGACTTGTTTCTTCTCTTTTTGCCGCTTTTTTGCGAAAAATGGACCAATCTATACAAAAAGAGAGAACGGTCTCTTTGTCCCCCTTGTGTGTATTGACGGATTTTTTGTCAAATTGCGTTTTCTTTTGTGCAAAATGCGGATTGCTTTTCGCGCGCGTTTCTTGTATAATTAAAACGTAAATTAAAAGAACCGATCGAACACCTGACTCATTTGTCCAGATCCGACGGTTTTTCCTTTTTTCAAGACCTCTTTCGTCGTAGGGGCTTCCTTAAAACGGTTACTTGAAGCGGTGCGGCTTCTGTAATAAAATTTATGGAGGAAAAAGAAATGTTCAAGAAAATTCTCGCGCTTACCCTGACGGTTCTCATGCTCGCGACTCTCTGCGTCTCGTTCGCGTCCTGCGGCAAGACCAGACTCGGCGAAAGCGAAGATCTCCTTCCCCGGAACGAGATCACGAGCAACGTGCAGATTCCCTCCGATTTCAAGATCGGTCTGATTACCCTGCACGATGAAAACTCCACCTACGACAAGAACTTCATCGACGCTTTCCTGCAGGTCGTGAGGGCGCTCGGCATTCCCGAGAGCAACTACTTCATCGTCAAGAACATCGATGAAGATACGATCTGCTACGACACCGCGATCGACCTCGCAAACAGAGGATGCAAAGTCGTCTTTGCCGATTCGTTCGGTCACGAAGTGTTTATGAAACAGGCAGCGCAAGAAAAGCCCGACGTTCAGTTCTGCCATGCGACCGGCGTTACCGCCAAATCGACCGCAGATACGATTCCGAACTTCCACAACGCCTTCGCCGCGATTTACGAAGGTCGTTTCGTCGCCGGCGTCGTTGCCGGTCTGAAACTCAACGAGATGATCGAGTCCGGCAAGATCAAAGCCGAAGAGGCGATCATGGGTTACGTCGGAGCGTTCACCTACGCGGAAGTCGTCTCCGGTCTGTCTTCCTTCTATCTCGGCGCGAAGTCGGTTTGCCCGTCGGTCACGATGAAAGTCACCTACACCGGTTCCTGGTACGATCAGGGCGCGGAGCAGGAAGCCGCCAACATGCTTATTAAGCAGGAAAAGTGCGTTCTGATCTCCCAGCACGCCGACTCTCTCGGCGCTCCCACCGCTTGCCAGAAGGCGAAGGTTCCGAACGTTTCCTACAACGGCTCGACCTACAACGCCGGCAAAGACACCTGGCTCGTTTCGTCCGCGATCAACTGGGCTCCTTACTTCCAGTACATCATCGAGAAGACCGCGAAGGGCGAGACCTTCGACACCGACTGGACCGGTACCATCGCCACCAACTCGGTCGTTCTCTCCGGGCTTAACCTCGACGTCATCGCCGAGGGCACGCAGGAGAAGGTCGCCGAGGTCATCAAGGGGCTGAAAGAAGGCACGATTCACGTTTACGACGTTGACACGTTCACCGTTGAGGGTAAGAAACTTACCTCCGAGGATTGCGAGTACGTCCACGACGGTTACTTTGACGAGTCCAACGCCGCAACCTATATCTCGGCTCCGTATTTCGATAAGGTCATCGACGGTATCACCTACCTGAACACCAATTTCGGCGACTGATTCCGTCAAGTAAACGGCAGTAATCTGCCGAATCCCACGGGGCAAAGGTTCACTTTGCCCCGTGGTACCTCTTTTTTCAAGCAGGAGACGCTATGAACAACAACGGTCTTGCGTTGGAACTCAAAGGAATATCAAAGCGTTTCGGGAGCATTCTCGCGAACCAAAACGTGAATCTGGATCTCCGTTACGGAGAGATCCTTGCCGTTCTCGGTGAAAACGGGAGCGGCAAAACGACGTTGATGAATATGATCTCCGGGATCTATTTTCCCGACGAAGGTCAGATCTTTGTCAACGGGGAAGAGGTCACGATCGCGTCGCCGAAGGACGCCTTCGACCATAAGATCGGTATGATCCATCAGCACTTCAAACTGGTGGACCTTTTTACGGCGACCGAAAATATCATTCTCGGCATCGAGGAAGAAAAGAAATACAATCTCGCAGAGGCGGAACAGAGCGTTTGCGAGATCACCGAGCGCTACGGATTCGAGATGGATCCGAAGAAAAAGATCTATAATATGTCGGTGTCTGAAAAGCAGACCGTCGAGATCCTGAAGGTACTTTACCGCGGGGCGGACATTCTGATCCTGGACGAGCCGACCGCGGTGCTGACGCCGCAGGAAACCGAAAAACTGTTTTCCGTCCTTCGGAAAATGAAGGCGGACGGAAAATCCATCATCATCATCACGCACAAACTTCACGAAGTGATGGCGATCTCGGATCGCGTGGCTGTCCTTCGCCGCGGCGAACACATCGCGACGGTCGAAACTGCCGGCACCACCGAGACGGCGCTGACCGAGATGATGGTCGGGAAAAAAGTCAGTCTGAATATTGAAAGAAACGAGCCCGAGGGCTCTGTTGACCGTCTGGAAGTCCGCGGCGTGAACTGCGTCAGCGTTGAAGGCGTCAAACTTCTGGACAATATCAATTTCACAGCCAAAGGCGGCGAGATCCTCGGGATCGCCGGGATCGCCGGAAGCGGACAAAGAGAACTGCTCGAAGCCATCGCCGGACTTCAACCCTTGGAAAGCGGCGAGATTCTGTATCATAATCCCCAGAACGGAAAGATCGAGAATCTGCGGAACAAAACGCCGCAGCAGATCCGCGACCTCGGCGTCCGCCTTTCCTTCGTTCCGGAGGACCGTCTCGGAATGGGATTGGTCGGGAATATGGACATCATCGATAATATGATGCTTCGCTCCTATCGGCGCGGTTCCGGTATTTTCGTTGACCGGAAAAAGCCGAAAGATCTTGCCGAGACCATTATCAACGACCTGCAGGTCGTGACGCCCTCCGCCACCACCCCCGTTCGCCGTCTGTCGGGCGGAAACGTGCAGAAGGTGCTGGTCGGGCGCGAGATCGCGTCGTCGCCCACGGTGCTTATGGCGGCGTATCCCGTCCGGGGTCTTGACATCAACTCGTCCTATATGATCTACAACCTGCTCAATCAGCAGAAGAAAAACGGCGTCGCCGTGATCTTCGTCGGCGAGGATCTGGACGTCCTGCTTGAACTCTGCGACCGGATCCTCGTCCTCTGCGGCGGCAAGATCTCGGACATCGTGGACGGAAGAACGGCGAAGAAGGAACAACTCGGACTTCTGATGACGAAGGTCAACGGAGCCGGAAAAGAAGGGGAGGTGACGACGGCATGAGTGAAGAGAATAAGAGCGCCCTTCAACCGGAACCCTTGAAAGAGGAGACTCCGTCGAACACCGTCGAGACGAAACGTGAGAAGCGCGGAATCCTTCCCGAGATCCATCTGACGAAACGCGCCGGCGTCACGCTGAAAGAGGCGATCCTCGTCCGTGTGATTGCGATCGCGGCGGCGCTTGTTCTTTGCGCGATCATTACCGTGATCTTCACGGGAGACAACCCCTTCAAAATCTACGCGACGATCGTCAGGGGCGCGTTCGGAAAGGGGCGCGGATGGGTCACGATCCACAGTATGGCGATCCTGCTCTGCGTTTCTCTTGCCGTAACCCCCGCCTTCCGGATGCATTTCTGGAACATCGGCGCAGAGGGACAGGTACTCATCGGCGGTCTTGCTACGGCTTACGTGATGTTCAAATGGCACGAAAGCGTCAGCACGCCTGTTCTCGTTATCCTGATGCTTGCGGCGGCGCTGATCGCCGGCGCGATCTGGGGATTGATCCCCGCGATCTTTAAGGCGCAGTGGAAAACCAACGAGACGCTCTTCACCCTGATGATGAACTACGTCGCGATGAAACTGATCGAGTTCTTCCTGAAAATTGCCGATAAATCCGGCTCCAACGTCGTTGATTCCCGGCTTCTCGGAAACGGGGTCCCGGATCTTTTCGGCGTGCAATATCTCTTGAACGTCGTGATCGTCGTATTTCTTGTCGGTTTGCTTTACGTGTATCTGCGGTACAGCAAACACGGATACGAGATCTCGGTCGTCGGCGAGAGCGAGAACACCGCTCGCTATATCGGGATCAACGTGAAAAAGGTCATCATCCGCACGATGATCCTCTCGGGCGCGATCTGCGGTCTTGCCGGGTTTATGCTCGTCGGCGCGGCGTCCCATTCGGTTTCGTCCAATACGGCGGGCGGGCGCGGGTTTACCGCGATCATGGTCTCTTGGCTCGCCAAGTTTGATCCCCTGATGATGATCCTGACCACGCTTCTCATCATTTTTATGGCGCGGGGCGCCGACGAGATCTCGACGATCTTCGATCTGAACAAGTCGTTTTCGGACATCATCACGGGTATCATCCTGTTCTTCATCATCGGATGCGAATTCTTCATTCGTTACCGCGTGCATATCACCCGTCGTACCGTCAAAGAAAAGGAGGGGGAATGAGATGCATACTCTGACGTTGATCGCGACGTTTCTGAACCTCGCCATTTTGCAGGGGACTCCGCTCCTTTACGGCGCGACAGGCGAGATCCTGACCGAAAAATCGGGGAATCTGAACCTCGGCATCCCCGGGATTATGTATATCGGGGCGATCTCCGGGGTCATCGGGACCTTCTTCTACGAGAATTCGCCGATCTTCGTTCCGGCGATTGGCGTCGTGATCGCCTTGATCTCCTGTCTGATCGGCTCGCTTCTCGCCTCGCTGATTTACTGCTTCCTCACCATCACGCTCCGCGCGAACCAGAACGTGACCGGTCTTGCCTTGACGACCTTCGGCGTCGGGTTCGGTAACTTCTTCGGCGGGTCGCTGATTAAGGTCACGAAGAGTTCGGTTCCGTACATCGCTCTGTCCGAGACGGGCGACGCCTTTGCCTGGCATCTCCATTTTGAGGATCTCCCGTTTGCCGATTCCGGGTTCGGACGTGCGATCGAATGGCTCTGGACGATACTCTTCTCCTACGGCTTTATGGTTTATCTCGCGATCGCTCTCGCGATTCTGGCGTCCTATTTCCTTAACCGGACGAGACGGGGACTGCATCTCCGTGCCGTGGGTGAGAACCCCGCGACGGCGGACGCCGCCGGAATCAACGTGACGCGCTACAAGTACTTTGCGACCTGCGCCGGCGGGATGATCGCCGGGCTCGGCGGTTTGTTCTTCATTATGGACTATTCCGGCGGTATCTGGTCGAACGACGGGTTCGGCGATCGCGGATGGCTCGCGATCGCGATCGTGATCTTCGCGATCTGGCGTCCTTCGCTCGCGATCCCCGCGTCTTATCTCTTCGGCGCGCTCTACATCCTCTACAACTGGCTCCATATGCCGATGCAGATGATCCCGATTATGCAGATGCTTCCGTTTGTCGTGACGATTCTCGCGCTTGTTTTCACCAGCGTCAGAAAGAAACGCGAAAATCAGCCCCCCGCAAGTCTCGGTCTATCGTATTTCCGAGAAGAAAGATAACCTTAAAGATAACGACCGACGGTTCTGCCGTCGGTCTTATCTTTTGGCGGATTCTTCCGCTTTTGCGGAAAAAACCCCGCGTTTCCTGTTCTTCCGGAGAGGCGTTTTTCGTCTCTCTCGGATAAATGCGCTAAAATCGACAAACAATAGCCGTGCGACCCGGAATCGGAGTATTACGAAACGAATTCCGCTTCCGAGGAAAACAGGAAAGGATAGAACGAATATGAAAGCAACCGGAATCGTCCGACGGATTGACGATCTCGGGCGCGTCGTGATCCCGAAAGAGATCCGGCGCACCATGCGGATCCGCGAAGGGGATCCCCTTGAAATATACACCGACAGGGACGGAGAGGTCATCTTCAAGAAGTATTCCCCCATCGGGGAACTGACCGCTTTTGCGACCCAGTACGCCGAGACGCTGCACAAGACGGGGCAGCTGAACGTCGCCGTCACCGACAGAGACGCCGTGATCGCCGTATCGGGTCTTCCGAAAAAGGAGTATCTTGAAAAGAAACTGACGCCCGAGATCGAGAGCGTGATGGAGGGAAGGGGGCTTTACTCCTACCGTTCCGGGGAGGACAGGATCGCCCTGATCGACGAGGGAATGACGGGCTACGTGCGCGTGGCTATGCCGATCGTCGCCGACGGGGACGTCGTCGGCTGCGTTTGCTCGCTTTCGGGCGGGGACGAAGGCAAGCGGGAGAGCGTCGGGGAGGACGTTGAAACCAAACTGATCGCCACCGCCGCGGCTTTTCTCGGGCATCAGATCGGAGACTGAGTGAAAAGGAAGCGCGACCCGGACGGTCAAAGCCCGTCCGGGTCGATTCTTTTCCCGCCGTGTTTCTTGAAAAAGATTGACAGAAAGGGCATAAATCGCTATAATAATACTGTTATGATTTCAGGACGGGCCCGACCTTCCGGCGCTCGGCGGAAAGAACGGATATGCATAAAACGGAAACGGTGACGGTTCTGCCCGGCGTGCGGTTTGCGTACGTCGGAACGGAGGAATATAAAAACGCCTCCTTTGCCGTCGGATTCAAATCAAAAACCAAACGCGGAGCGTCCTCGTGCGATCTCATTCTGTCGCACCTTCTGTTCCGCACGTCGGCGGACTATCCCGACAACCGTCGCTTCTCCCAAAGACTCGAAGAACTCTACGCCACCGACCTTTCCGTTCAATCGGTCAGATTCGGCGACTTTCGCGCCTCGGTTTTTCAGGCGACTTTCCTTGACGAGCCCTTCGCCGTCGAGATCCCGGACTTTACCCGAACGGTCCTTTCATTCGTCGCGGGTGCGATCCTTTCTCCCGCAAGCGACGAAAACGGGCTTTTTCCGTTTGAGGAGACCGAGCGCGAGAAACGCGCGCTGCTCGACCGGATCCGCGGGATCAAGAACAGCAAGACCGCCTACGCCCACGCGCGTCTCTCCGAGTTGACGTCTGACCCGCGCTTTTACGACGTTCCCGACTACGGCGCCGAGGAAGAGGCGGAGGGCGTGACCCCCGCCGCCGTTCGCGAACGGTACGGGACGATGCTGTACCGCTCGGAGATCTGTTTCGTTTACGCCGGATCCTGTCCGAAAGAAACGGTGCTTTCCCTCGTCCGCGAACTGTTCGCAAAAATACTCGTGCCGCGTACCCCGCTCTCCGGGCGTCCCCGTATGCCGCGCCGCGCCCCGCATTCCCCCGTGCTTCGCGTGCGGGAGGAGACCGACGGGGAACAGGCAATGCTCGGGCTTGCCTATCGGATGCCGACCGGATTCGCCGAAAAGGGGTCCGAGTGCGTTCCCATGCTCTTGGCGGTTCTGTCCGACGCGCCGATGTCTCTTCTGTTTTCCGAGGTGCGCGAGAAGGGCGGATTTTGCTATTCGATCCGCGCGCTCGCAAAACCGTCCGAGCGCAAACTGTTTGTTCTTTGCGGGATCGCTCCGGGGACCGAACGCCGGGTCGAGCGCGCCGTTTCGCGCGTCCTATCCGGGGTACGTGTGGGAAGGATCGACGATTCGCTTCTCTCGGCGGCGCTCTCCTACGTTAAAATGACGCTGACGACCGTTTTCGAGAGCGTTGAGGATACCGTCGGTTTCGTTTTGTTCCGCCTTCTTTTCGACTGCAGGATCGACCCCGACGAACTTGCCTCGGACGCGGAGCGCGTCACGGCGCAAACGCTGTCGGCGTATATGAAACGGGTGAAACCCGACGCCGTTTATCTTCTGACACCGAGAGGAGACGGCGAAAATGGCTGAGATCGTCCTTCACGAGTATCCCGAATTCCGGGAACGGTATTATGAAATCAAACGGGCGGGCTTGCCCGCGATCTATCTGATCCCGAAAAAACGCTCGACCTTCTATGCGACCCTGCGCGTCGGGGTCGGTTCCTACGATCGGTTTTTCAGCGACCATGACCGCCTTGTCCGGGTCACACCCGGCTCTGCGCATTTTCTGGAACACAAGTTGTTTGCCAATCCCGACGGGAGCGACGCGATGGAGACGATGCGCGACCTCGGCGCCGACGCGAACGCCTACACCACGGGGACCTCGACCTGCTACCTGTTCAGTTGCCGGGAGAACTTCGCGGCGTCGCTGTGCGAACTCTTGTCCTTCGTTTCCACGCCGTGCTTCACAATGGAAAACGTCGAGAGCGAGAAGCGGATCATTTTGCAGGAAGCGGCGATGCACGCCGACTCCCCCTCGACGCGGTTGTATCGCGGATTCCTCCGTCAGTTGTATCGGGACCACCCGATCCGCGACGAGATCGTCGGAACGCCGGGATCGATCAGTCGGATCACCCCCTCCCACCTTCTCCGCGTCTACCGCGCGTTTTATCACGCCGATAATATGCAGCTCTTTATCGCGGGGGATCTTTCCCCTGACGACGTGCTCTCGGCGCTCGAAAGCGTTTCCTTGCCCGCATCGTCGGAGTTCCGTCGCGTTCCGCCGACCCCTGAATCCGGTCGCTGCGTCCCGGCGGTTCGCATCTACCGCGGGCGGGTGAACAAACCGTTATTTGCCGTCTCGATCGGGATCCCGGAACCGATCGGTTCCCCCGAGGAGCGACATCGGCGTATGCTCGCCGTCAGTATCGGAAACGCACATCTCTTTTCGGATTCCGGCGCGCTCTACACCGCGCTGCGGGAAGGAAACTTGCTGACCGCTCCCCCGAACTGTTACGCCGAATGGAATCCCGGCGTCTCGTATATTTCGGTCACGGGCGAGAGCGCCCGTCCGAAGAGGGTTTACGACATGATCCGGGAGGCGGTCGACAAAATGCTTGTACGCGGGATTGAGTCCGACGACGTTCTTCGACTTTCGCGCGCCGAATACGCCGAGGACGTTTCGACCTTCGACGACGCGGAGGGCTTGACCGACGCCTTCGCGACCCTGATCCCCGAGGGAATCGACCCGTACCGGGCAGCGGGGCTTTTCAAGACCCTTTCCCCCGATTACGTCAATTCCGTTTTGCGCGAGGTCTGGTCAACCGACCGTCTGATCCTGACGTCGATCCGACCTGACAAACGAAACTTTACCGAAAGTGAGGATGAGGAATGAGTTTGCTTGCAACCGGACAAAGATCGGTCATCTCCTTCCCGGGGCTCGGCATCGGCGAGTTCCGGGTCAACAGCGTCGCGTTTACGCTTTTCGGGCGGTTTGAGATCGCCTGGTACGCGCTGTTCATCACGCTCGGGATCGTTCTTGCGTTCGTCTACATCAATTATCGGATCAAGGAATTCGGATGGAATCTTGACCTTTTGCTCGACATCGGGCTTCCGACCGTCGTCTTCGGGGTCATCGGAACGCGGCTGTACTACGTTCTGACGAAACTCGACGAATTCCACAGTTTCTACGACGTGATCGCCATCTGGAACGGCGGGCTCGGCATTTACGGCGGGCTGATCGCCGGGGGGATCACGGTTTTCGTTATGACGAGGATCAAGAAGATCTCCTTTATGAAGTTCGCCGACTGCGTTTGCCCCTCGCTCGTTCTCGCGCAGGCGATCGGCAGGTGGGGCAATTTTATGAACGGGGAAGCGTTCGGGTCCGAGACCTCGATCTTCTGCCGGATGGGACTGAATAACTCTCTGACCGGTTATGACACGCTTTACGTTCATCCCACGTTCCTTTACGAATCGCTCTGGAACCTGCTCGGCTTCCTTTTGATCAACCTGTTCTATAAGCACAGAAAGTACGACGGGCAGGTCTTTCATCTGATCTTCGCCTGGTACGGGTTCGGACGCATGTTCATCGAACTGCTCCGCGCCGATTCGCTCTACCTGATCCCGCATCACGAGGTGTGGTACAACAAGATCTCGGTTCTCGTCGGCTTCCTTGCGTTCGTTATCTGCACGACCTGGATGACGGTCAAATTGATCCGGATCAAACAGGGCAAGGAAGAGGGAAGACGTCCCGCAGCGAACACGAAGGAGAAAACGAAATGAGCGCAAAAATCATCGACGGAAAAAAGGTCTCGCTTTCGGTCCGCGAACGCCTGAAAAAAGAAACCGAGACGTTTAAAAAAGAGACCGGCGTCACGCCCGGTCTTGCCGTCGTTCTGGTCGGGAACGATCCCGCGTCGGCGGTTTACGTCCGCAATAAGCACCGCGCCTGCGAGGAGATCGGTTTCTATTCCGAAGTCTACGAACTGCCGGAAGATACGAAGGAAGACGAGGTTCTCTCTCTTCTTGCCCGTCTGAACGGCGATCCGAAAATACACGGGATTCTCGTGCAGCTGCCGCTCCCGAAGCAGATC
The DNA here is from genome assembly GCA_017961575.1 of Clostridia bacterium. Taxonomy (GTDB): domain Bacteria; phylum Bacillota; class Clostridia; order Oscillospirales; family CAG-272; genus UBA1740. The sequence goes on from JAGCXA010000023.1 coordinate 17,951, forward strand.
GATCCCGATAAGGTGATCCTTTCGATCAAGCCCGAAAAGGACGTCGACGCCTTCCATCCCGAGAACGTCGGGCGGATCATGCTCGGGAACTATCATTTTCTCCCCTGCACGCCGGCGGGCGTGATGACGCTGCTCGACGCCTACGGGATCGATCCGGCGGGGAAGGACTGCGTCGTCGTCGGCAGGAGCAACATCGTCGGAAAGCCGCAGGCGCTTCTGCTCCTTGAAAAGAACGCCACCGTCACGGTCTGCCATTCGAGAACGGCGGATCTGGCGTCTCACACCAAACGTGCGGATATTATCGTCGTCGCGGTCGGAAAACCCCGGTTTCTCAAAGCCGATATGGTCAAACCGGGCGCCGTCGTGATCGACGTCGGGATCAACCGCCTGCCTGACGGGAAACTCTGCGGTGACGCCGATTTCGAGCCGATCTCCGAGATCGCGTCCGCGATCACCCCGGTCCCCGGCGGCGTCGGACCCATGACCATCACGATGCTGATGAAAAACACGCTCACCGCGGCAAAAGAGAGCGTCAGGTAAGCGGGATCCCGGATCGCTATTTTTCGCGCAAAAACACTTGACAAATACAGTCCCAATGTGTATAATATAGCAAGACGGCGTAATTATGCCTCTTGTCTTATGCGAAGGGGGGGAAACAGAATGGCAGAAATCAGAGTGAAAGAGAACGAGACGATCGACAGCGCGCTGCGTCGTTTCAAGCGTTCCTGCGCCAAATCGGGCGTCCTCGCCGAGCTCCGCAAGAGAGAGTGCTACGAGAAGCCGAGCGTCAAGCGGAAAAAGAAATCCGAAGCCGCGAGAAAGCGCAAGTACAAATAATCAACCCTCGGAAAAGTCCCGACCTGCGTCGGGACTTTTCCTTTTGCAAAAACAAAAAAACGACCGCGGGGAAGACCCCGCGGCCGTTTTATCGGTGTTTGTATTATTCGATCACGCCGGTGATGTACTTTTCCATCTCGGCGCGCTCGGCTGCCTTTTCCTCCGCCTCGGCTTTCTCGGCGGCTTCGCGCTCCGCCTTTTCGGCTTCGCGAGCGACCGCTTCCTCGGCGCGGGCTTTCTCCTCTTCGATCGCGCGGATCGAGAGACCGAGTTTCCGGTTCTCACGGTCGATCTCGGTGATCTTCACGTCGACGACCTGTCCGATCGAGACGACGTCCTCGGGTTTCGCGACTTTCTCACGGGAGAGACGCGAAATGTGGATCAGACCGTCCACCCCGTCGGCAACCTCGGCGAACGCGCCGAAGGGCATGATCGAAACGATCTTCGCCTGCACGACGTCGCCCTCGTTGTGGTTGGCGGCGAACACCGAGAAGACGTCCATTTCCTCGGTCTTATAACCGAGGGAGATGCGTTTCTTTTCGGGGTCGAGTTCCTTGACGTAGACGTCGATTTCCTGACCGACCGAAACGACCTGCGACGGATGCTTGATCCGCTTCCAGGACAACTCGGAATTGTGAACCATCCCGTCGATGCCGCCGATGTCGACGAACGCGCCGTAGGAAGTCAGGTTCTTGACGGTCCCTTTGAAGCGCTGTCCGACCTCGAGCGTCGCCCAGAGCGCCGCCTCGGCTTCCGCGCGTTCCGCGCGTTTCACGATACGGATCGAACCGAGCGCCCGTTTTCTCGTGTCGTCGAGTTCGATCAGTTTGAAACGCTGGGTCGTGCCGAGAAGAACCGAGAGGTCTCCGTCCTTCGGAACGCCGCTGTGGCTCGCGGGAATGAAGATCGAGTGTTTGTCGATCGCGATGACAAGACCGCCCTTGACGATCTCGCTGACCTTGCCTTCGAGGATGGAGCCGTCTCTGTACGCCTCTTCGATCGAGATCCAGCTCTTGTCGGCGTCGACGCGCTTCTTGGAGAGCGTGATCATTCCGTCGCCGTCGTTGACGCGGATCACGAACGCCTTGACCTCGTCTCCGATCTTGAACATCTTTGCAGGATCGACTTTGTCGGTCTCGGCGGACAGTTGTTCCGCGGCGATGAACCCGGTCTGTTTCGTACCGAGATCAAGAAAGATACCCGTCTGGTCGATTGCCGTCACGATACCGGTCACAGTTTCTCCTGTATGTAATGTTTTGAGAGAGTCGTTCAGCATTTCCTCGAAATTTTCGAGTTTTTCTTCCATGGCTTGAAATACCTCCGTAATGATCCCGCCCGGTGTGGAAGCGCCGGCGGTGATTGATGTACGAAAACCGTCTTTTCGCGGGACGTTCGGTAACTGATCCACCGATTCGATCAGGTACGTTTCGGGACATCTCGAACTGCATAAATCGAACAGATGCCGCGTGTTGGAACTCTCGCGGCTGCCGATGACGATCATGCAATCCGACGTCTCAGCCAGCGCGATGGCTTCCTTCTGCCGTTTTTCCGTAACACTACATATTGTATCAAAAAAAATCGAGTTTGTATATAGTTTTTGAATTATTTTTTGAGTTTTTTTCCACAGAGGAAGGTTTTGGGTCGTCTGACTCGCGAAAACGAGCCGTTTTCCTTCGTGCGGGGTTTCTTTCAGGATCTTTTCGAGTTCGGCTTCGTCGGAAAAAATCGCCTTTTCTCCCTTCGCGTAGGACATAATGCCGACGGGTTCGGGGTGATCGGGCGCGCCGTAGAGCAGAAAGAAAGTATCGTCCCCAGTGTTCTCGGCGGCGATCCGGTGGATCTTTTTGACGTTCGGGCAGGTCATATCGTAGACCTTGAAGGCGGGAAAGCGTTCGGAGAGCGAACGCAGCGTCTCCTCCTGTTCACATGGGATCCCGTGCGCGCGAATGACCAGAGCGGCGGGTCCCTCGGTTTCGGTGGAGCGCGCGATCTCATCGACCCGGTCGAATCCGACCGAAACCACGCCGCGCTCGGCAAGCTGCGACAGATAGGTACGGTTATGGATCAGGTCGCCGAGCGTGTAGATGCGCAGTCCCGGCTCCGCGAGCAGGCGTTCGGTCATCTCGGCGGCGCGCTTCACGCCGAAGCAGAAGCCGGCGTTTTCGGCAAGCGTGACCATCAGGCGTCGGTTTCGGTCGGGGCGGGAAGCGTCTTCTCAAAGTTGCCGAGACGGCAGATCTCGGAAAAGACCTTTGCCGCGGCTTCGCGGTATTCCGCCGAACCGCCGTTCACGAATCCGAGTTCTTCCGCGGACATCGGTTTCCCGATGAAGATTTCCGTGCGGCGGAAAATGCGATATTTCTGCCTCTTCAATCTGATACAGACCGGGAGGATCGGCACGCCCGCGCGATAGGCGACGAGCGCGGCGCCCGATTTGAATTCGGTGTCGGCGGGGTTTTTACCCGGCTGACGGTGTCCCTGCGGGAAGATGGCGACGAGGTTGCCGTTGGCGGCAAGTTCGACCGAACGGCGGATCGCGCCGAGGTCGGTCTTCTTTCTTTCAAGCGGGATGGCGCCCGCGGAGCGGATCAGAAAAGAAAGGATCGGCACCTTGAAGAGTTCGCGTTTGGCAAGGAAATTGATCGGACGGGGAACGCTGGCGCCGATCGAGAAGATGTCGAGGATCGCGATATGGTTGGAGCAGAGAATGCATCCGCCCGAACGCGGCACGTTTTCGCGCCCCGTGACCTTGATCCTGTGGAAGAAGCGGACGAGCCAACCGAGCGTGTAGTAGAAGAAGCGATAGGAGCGTTTCTCCCGTTTGATCTTCTTTTTCTTTTCGGGGGTCAGCGCGTACCGCTGCGCCTTGATAAGCGAGATCACGGCGTCGACCGAGCCCTCGAAGTCAAGGTCCGACGTGTCGAGCGTCACGGCGTCGGCGGCGGCGACGAGCGGGGCGCTTTCCCGCGTCGAATCGGCACGGTCGCGTTCGTTCATTTCGGCAAGCACCGATTCTTCTGTTACCTCCACGCCCTTCGCCGTCAGTTCCAGATAACGGCGGTGCGCTCTCGCTTCGGGCGAGGCGGTCAGAAAAATCTTGACCTGCGCGTCGGGGAAGATGACCGTCCCGATGTCGCGTCCGTCGAGGATCACGTCGAATTCCTCGGCAAAACCCCTCTGATAGTCAAGCAGTTTCGCGCGCACTTCGGGGATCGCCGAGACGCGCGAGGCGTACATTGAGATCTCCTGCGTGCGGATCTCGTCCCCGACGGGCGCGCCGTCGAGCAGAATGATCTGCCGTCCCTGTTCGGCGCGGACGCCGATGGAGAGAGCGGGAAGCGACGCGACGACGGCGTCTCTGTCGGCGGGGTCGATCCCGGCGCGCTTCACGTAGAGCCCGACGGTTCTGTAAAGGGCTCCCGTGTCGATATAGAGAAGATTGAGACGGCGCGCGACCTCCTTGCAGACGCTGCTTTTTCCTGCTCCGCCGGGGCCGTCCACGGCAACTTTGAGATGTGACATTGCAGATACCTTCTTAGTTGTTTAGTTATTGACGCGGTATTCCGCCGCGGACTGTCCCGCGACGTAACCGGTTGAAAACGCGATTTGCAGATTGAATCCGCCCGTGTAGGCGTCGACGTCGATCACTTCGCCCGCAAAAAAAAGACCGTCGACAAGCCGCGACCCCATCGTTTTCGGGTCGATCTCCTTCACGCTGACGCCGCCCGAGGTGACGATCGCTTCCTCAATGGGACGATAGCCTGAGACGGGAATCGAAAAGTGTTTCAGGGTGTGAAGCATCGAGGCGCGTTCCGCACGGGTCAGGGCGTTGATCTTTTTGCGGGGATCGACGGTTGCCTGCGTGAGGAACGGGAGTATCATCTTTTGCGGCAAGAGATCCGAGAGCGCGTTTTGCGCGTCCCGGTTGACGTATTTGGAAAAATCCGAGAGAAGACGCCGTTCGAGGGTTTGCTCGTCGAGCGCCGGTTTGAGGTCGATTTCGACGCGGACGCTCGTAAAATTGGCGCTCCTCAGGTGCGCGGAGGCGGAGAGGATCATCGGCCCGCTCATCCCGAAGTGTGTGAAGAGCATTTCCCCGAAGTCGCGGTAGATCGCCTTTTCGCGGTCGAAGAGCGTCAGCGCGACGTTTTTGAGCGATAAGCCCTGCATTTCCGCGCAGAGAGGCGAAGGCGAGACGAGCGGAACGAGGGAAGGCGTCAACGGGGTGACGGTATGCCCGACGTCGCGCGCGATCGCGTAGCCCGAACCGTCGGAACCGGTCAGGGGATAGGACGCGCCCCCGGTCGAGAGGATCACCGCGTCGAAGGGAAGTTCGCCGTCGTTGGTCAGAACCCCCGTGGCGCGACCGTTTTCCACGCGGATCCCTGTGGCTTTCGCCCGGAGAAACCGACACCCGGACGCATAGCGAAGAAGCGCCGAAAGAATATCTGCGCTCCTGTCCGACTGCGGGAAGACGCGACGTCCGCGCTCGGTTTTGAGTTCTACGCCGAGTTCGGTCAGCAGGTCCTTCATATCCTGCGGGGAAAAGCGGTTGATCGCCGAAAATAGAAAACGCGCGTTTTTCGTCACGTTGTTGATGAATTCGGCGGGGGTGCAGTCGTTGGTCACGTTGCACCGCCCTTTGCCCGAAATGAGGATCTTTTTCCCCGGACGGTCGTTTTGCTCGACGACGGTCACGCGCGCACCGGCGCGCAACGCCGTACCCGCGGCGAGAAGTCCCGCCGCGCCGCCCCCGATCACGGCGACGTTTTGCCCGTCAGGTTTTCGTGTAGACGTCATATTCGTCCCAGACCCGTTCCAGACGGTCGAAGCGTTCGCGCACCTCGTTCCCGCGGCGTTGCGTCACGGCGACGAGAAGCGCGTCGATGATGCTGAGGGGAGCGACGAGCGAATCGACGAAGGACGCCATATCGCTCTGCGCCGTCAGAAGATAGTTCGCGTGCTCGGCAAGCGGCGACTGTACGCTGTCGGTCAGCGCGACCACGATCGCGTCGCGCGCCCGCGCGTATTTGAGCGCGTTGATGATCTTCGCCGAATAGCGCGGAAAACTGATCGCGATCAGAACGTCGCGCTTCCCGATCCCGAGGATCTGCTCGAAGACTTCGCTTGAACTGGTCGGCTGGATCAACCGCACGTTGTCCTGGATCATACTGAGGTTGTAGTTGAAGAATCCGGCGAGGAACGCCGAGGAGCGTACGCCGAAGATATAGACGTTCTCGGCGGATACGATCGCGTCGACGGCGGAGGAAAAGGCGGCGCGGTCGATCGAGTGCATCGTATACTTGATCTTCTCAGAGTCGGAGGTCATTACGTTCTCGATCGGATTCGCCCCGCCAAGCCGCTCCTCCGAGATCCTGATCCTTTGATTCGGAGTCAGTTTTGCCCGGACGAGTTCCTGCACGGCGTGCTGAAACTCGGGGTATCCGTCATAGCCGAGATCAATTGCGAACCGAACGACGGTGGATTCGGAAACACCGACCATATTGCTCAGTTTCGCCGCCGTCATATAGGCGACCTTGTCGTAGTCGGAGAGGATCGTCAGGGCGATCTTCTTTTTGCTTTTTGAAAGATTGTGCATCTCGGCTTCGATCAGCGCCGCAAGATCCTTATTCATTACGTCCTCCCGTTATGAAAGGCGTTTCGACGCCGTCGAAAGGCGTGCGAGCGTCTCGTCCTTACCGAGTATATCCATAATCTCCGTCGCGCCCCCCGGCGTGACGGAAAGACCCGATACGGCGGCGCGGGCGACGAAGAGAAGAGCGCCGGACTTGATCCCGGTCGACTCGGCGTACGCGGTCAGGGTCGCGTAAAGCGCGTCGTTGTTCCAGTCGTTTACGTCGGACAGGACCGACGAAAGACCGGGCAGCATTTCACGCGCGACGTCGGGGGTGATTTTATTCTTTTTGTTCTGGAACAGGTCCTCCGCCGCGTAATCGGGAAGGCGCGAGAAGAACGCGATCTTTCCGTCAATCTCGCTGAGTTTTCCGATCCGGGGTTGTACGAGCGGGAGAATCCGGTCGAGCTTGTCCCCGGCGGGGGGGTCCTTGATGAAGGGGATCGCCCGCGCCCGGAACTCCTCGGGCGAGAGTTTGCGGATGTATTCGCCGTTGAACCAGAGCAGTTTTTCGTAGTCGAAAACCGAGGGGGATTTGTTGATCCCGTCGAGCGAAAACGCCTTCGTCAACTCGTCCAGCGTAAAGAATTCGTTTTCGGTATTCTTCGGACACCAGCCGAGCAGGGCGATATAGTTGACGATCGCCTCGGGAAGATAGCCGTCCGCCGTCAGATCGGCGAAACTGACAGCCCCGTGCCGCTTGGAGAGTTTCGAGACGGCGCCATCCTCGCCTCTCCCCATCAGAAGCGGCAGATGGACGTAGACCGGTCTTTTCCACCCGAACGCATCGTAGAGCAGCGCGTATTTCGGGGTCGAGGTCAGATACTCGCATCCGCGCACGACGTGCGTGACACCCATCAGGTGGTCGTCGACGACGTGGCAGAAGTTGTAGGTGGGGTAACCGTCCGCCTTCATCAGGATCTGATCCTGCAACTCCTTGTTCTCGGTGCTGATCGTTCCGAACACGGCGTCCTCGTAGGTCGTCGTGCCTTCGAGCGGGATCTTCTGACGAATCACGTAGGGAAGCCCCGCTTTCAGATTGGCTTCGACCTCTTCCTTTGAAAGATTCCGACAATGACGGTCGTAACCGCCGCCGACCCCATCCTCTTCGTGGAGCGATTCAAGCCGCTCCTTGGAACAGAAGCAGTAGTATGCCGCGCCGCGTTTCACCAATTCCTTGGCGTAGCGAAGATAGATTTCTTTCCGTTCGGACTGGACGTACGGACCGTTCTCGCCTCCGACGCCGGGTCCTTCGTCGTAGCGAAGCCCCGTGACTTTCAGCGTGTTGATGATGAGGTCGGTCGCCCCTTCCACGAGACGTTCGCGATCGGTATCCTCGATCCGGAGGATGAAGGTTCCGTTTTCGTGTTTGGCGATCAGATAGGAATAGAGCGCCGTCCGCAGGTTTCCAATGTGCATATATCCCGTCGGGCTCGGTGCGAATCGGGTGACGACGTTACGGTTGATCATACGCTGTCGAACTCCTTTGACATATTTACTCTATGATATTGTATCATACAAACGTGTTTTCGTCAATCGGAAAAATAAATATTTACTTTTTGCGCGAAGCGCGTTATAATAGTGTCGGAGGGCACAATTCATGTTCAAGAGCGTATTCGCGAAATATCTGACCGCGATCTGTATCCTGATCCTCGCCTGCTTTCTGATCCTGGCGTGGATCATCAGTTCCGTCGTGCGGAACTACGCGGTCGAACTCAAACGGAATGAGATGAACTGGAGTTGTTCGACGACCGTCAGTCTCGTGTCTCTGACCTACGGAAACTCGGACGGTTCGTCCTCGTTTTCCGATTTCATTCTGTCGAACAAATCTAAACTTGCAGATATCATCGGAACCGTCCTCGAACGCGATGAATCGGTGACCGTGCTTCTTACCGACAGCGCGGGATTCGTCCTTCTCGTTTGCGGCGACCGGGAGATCTTGACGCAGGAGGCGGTACCGCAGAGTATCGTTTCGTCGATCGCCGAAGAGAACGAGTATATGGACAGAGGGAACGTCGGCGGATCGGTCGAGCGGGACTATCTGACATATGCCCGCCCGATCTTCACCGAGGACGGGTCGTTTGAGGGAACCGCCATCCTGCTCTCGTCCGCGGACGAGGAAAGGACGCTCATCAAGACGCTGACCGAAACGATCGTGATGTCCTCGCTCTGGGTCCTGCTCGCGGCGATGATCGCCGTGTATTTCATCACCGACCGCGTCGTCGATCCTCTGCGCGGAATGACGAGCGCCGTCAAACGCTTCGGGAAGGGCGATTTCAAGATGCGCGTCCCGATCAACGGGCGGGACGAGATCGCCGACCTCGGCGCGGCGTTCAATCATATGGCGGAGTCTCTTGAACACACCGAAAAAATGCGGAATATGTTCCTCGCCAACGTCTCGCACGATCTGCGCACCCCGATGACGACGATCTCCGGCTTTATCGACGGGATCAATTCGGGCGCCATTCCGCCCGAAAAACACGGATACTATCTGAACGTGATCTCGGGCGAGGTTCATCGGCTTTCGCGGCTCGTTTCCGAACTGCTGGATCTCTCGAAACTCGAATCCGGCGAGAGAAAATTCAACGCAACGCCGTTTGACGTCTGCGAGACGGCGCGCCTGATCCTGATCTCCTTTGAACAGAAGATCAACGAAAAGCGGCTTGACGTCGAATTCCTTTCCGACGAGGATTCGATCACGGTCGTAGCCGACCGCGACGCGATCTATCAGGTGCTTTACAATCTCGTCGACAACGCGATCAAGTTTGCCCGCGACGGCGGCATTCTCCGCGTCGAGATTCGACGGAAACCCGGCGGAAAGGCGACGGTATCGGTCTTCAACGAGGGCGAGGGGATTCCGGAGGCGGATCTGCCGTACGTGTTTGACCGCTTTTACAAGTCGGACAAGAGCCGCGGGCTTGACAAAAACGGCGTCGGTCTCGGACTCTATATCGTGAAAACGATACTCGAAGCGCAGGGCGAGACGATCTCGGTCGAGAGCAACCCCGGCGAAAATTGCGAGTTCGTCTTTACTTTGACCGAACGTACCGGAGAATAACAACGAACGAAAATACGAACGGCGTCCCGTACGGGGCGCCGTTCGTATTCAGTTGAAGGCGGGGAGTTCCACGCGCGTCGTCGGGAAGAGTTCGCAATCCTCGGGACGGTGCGTCGAGAAGAGGATCAGCGAATCGGCGGAACAACGCGCGATTTGCGTCAGGACGAGGGAAATCGACGTCCGGTCGAGTTCCTTCGTCACTTCGTCGAGCAATTTGATCGGATGCGGGGAGAAGAGCGCGCGCGCAAGCGAAACGCGCTGTTTCATTCCGCCCGAGAGCGCGCCGGGGAGACTCTCGGCGTCCTTCTGAGAGAGTCCGAGAGAGGCGAGTAGGGAGAGTGCTTCCGAATCGTTTTTCGCCGCTTCCGCTTTCGTTTCGGGCTGCCTTACGCAGGTCACGTTACGAAGAGCGGTGACGTTCGGAAAGAGTCGGTATTCCTGAAAGGCGAACGCGACGGGATCCGTGACCGTGAGAATTCCGGAGCGCGGTTTTTCAAGTCCGGCGATCAAGCGGAGAAGGGTGGTTTTGCCGCATCCGCTTCTCCCGGTCAGAAGATAGACGCCGGGGCCGCGGAACTCGTAGGAAAAGCCGTCGAAAACGGTCTTCTTTCCATAGGAAAAAGACAGGGAAGAAACAAGAACGTCAGGCATCGTTTTTTCTCCTTTCTTTTACGGGAGAGAACGATCTTTTCCCGAAGAGAAGAACGATCAAACCGTCGAACAGGATACTGATGAGAATAACGACGAGCGTCCAGGCGAAGAGCGCCGCCGTATCGATGTTCCAAGCGCGCGCGTCCCAGATCATGTATCCGATGGAGTCGGGGGTGTGGACGAGGATCTCGGCGGCTACGGTCGACTTCCAACCGAGTCCGAGCGCCGTCGAAAGACCGGAAGAGAGAAACGGCGACAACATCGGAAAAAGATACAGCCGCGTCGTCTTGAAGAAGCCGAAACGGTAGACGCGCGTCACCTCGAACAACGCGGGATCCAGCGCCCGTATCCCCTCGCTCAGACTGCTCCAAACGATCGGAGCGGTCATAAGAAAGCAGATAAACGCGGGCAGAATCCCATTGTCCAGAAAAACCCACGCCAGAATGATAAATGACGCGACGGGCGTCGCCCGAATCACGGTAAAGACCGGAGAAATCAAGGAATCAAAGACTTTTGAGAGCGCGGAAGGTACCGCGAGAAGGATCCCGACGGCAACGCCGGACACGAATCCGACGAGAAGCGAAAGAAGGGACCGAAGAACGGTCAGGTACAGTTCCTTGGTTGCGAAGAGGTGAAAGAAGACGGAAAAGACCGAGTCGGGCGAGGGAAGCACGAAGGGGACTCCGACGCGCCACGCCGCAAACGCCCAAACCCCGACCCAGAACGCAAGCGCAAGGATCGGGGGAAGGACTCTTTTCAGTATTTTTTTCGTGTAATCAGCGCGCGCCATAGTAAGCGTCTGCGGGCTGGACGGCAAGCCCCAGCGCCGTGAAGAAGGCGTTGGCAGCCGTCATCATCTCCGTGCCGGAGATAAAGGTCAGGTTGCAGCGCGGGATCGCCTTTTTCGCAAGGGGAACTTTCGGCAGGATCCCGGCGTCGACGGCGTACTGCGCCGCTTCGTCGAGGTTGGCTTGATCCTTCATCCAATTGATCGACGCCTCGTATTCGGAGACGAGCGCGTCGACGGTCGCTTTGTGCGCGTTCGCGAAATCTTTGGAAACGATCAGGCATCCCTGCACCAGCGGATCTTCGTCGACCTCGTTCCACGCCGCGGTCAGGTCGAGCGCGACGGTGAAGGTCTTCGTCCCGGTCTGGCTCGTCAGAGCGGTCGCTTTAGGCTCGGGGAGAAGGACGTAATGAACGTCGGCGTCGGCTTGCGCGCCTGCGTCGATCGTTTCGAGGTTGTACTTCATATTCAGATCGACGTTTTCGACTCCGTTCTCGTTCAGAATATGCTGCAGAACCAGTTTCGGCGCGTTTTCGGGAACGTAGACGGATTTACCGGAAAGGGACGACAGATCGTTTGCCGGGATCGTCGCGCCGTCGTCTGAGAGAAGATAGAGGACGCCGAGCGTGTTGATCGCAAACATCTGAAACGCGCGGTTTCCGACGCTTTTCGTAAACGTGGGGAACGCGTTTGTCGGAAGGGCGGCGAAATCGACGTCGCCTTTCGCGTAAGCCGCCATGATCTCGGCGGGAGAGTTGTACTTCGTGAAGGTTCTCTTCGCGTCGTCCTTATGATCGGCGATCATTTTCGCAAGACCGAGCCCGGTCGTACCCGACAGATACCCGACGTTGACCGTCACGTCGTCGACGGTGTCGGATCCGGTCGAGTCGGGGACCGCGCTCGTATCAAGGGTCGTGGCGTCTGTGCCGTTCTGTTTTTCACAGGACGCGAAGGAGAAGACGGAGACGAGGATGAGTGCGAGCGCGAGGAGGAGGGTAAGTGCTTTTTTCATGACAGGATTCCTTTCAGTTCTTTGCCTTTTATGATTTGGATTTGATTGCCGTCTTTGGATATGATCCCGCGAGTGAGAAAAGAGGAAAGCGACCGGTAGAACGACGCGCGGGAAAGGTTCATCGTTCGGATCAGGGAGGTGACGTTTTTCAAGGTGGCGGACCCGTTTTCATCGGCTTCGTTCAGAAGAAGGCAGGCGGTCTTCTCGTCGCTTGTCGCCGCCGAGAAATCACGGACGCGCCGATTGAGAAAAACGAGTTTTTCGGAAAGAAAGCGGATATAGTTCAAAGACGCGGCGGGACAGGCGGAAAAGAGACGCGCGAGGTCTGTTTCGCGGACGACGGTCATTCGACCGTCGGTTTCCGCCACGATCTCCGTCGGCGCGCATTCCGATGTGAAAAGAGACGCCGCGCCGAAGCTGTCGCCCGCGCGCAGTCGGTTGATCAAAACCGGCTTTTCGCCACCCGTGCGGTATACGGAGACGCGCCCGGCGAGAAGGAAGAAGAGCCGACCGCCCGCCTCTCCCGCGCGAACGACGACGTCCCCTTCGGAAAAAGCGGAGCGTTCCGGGCGTAGAATCGCGAGCGCGTTTTCGCGCTCGGACTTCGTAAGACCGGAAAGCAGGAAGCAATCGACGGGGAAAAACGAGGATCCGATCTCTTTCGCGGTTTCGGAAATGCTCATCGTTTCGTCTCCAATGTGTCTCATTTGAGACTATTATATTCGGCTTTTCCTTATTTGTCAAGGATTTGATTGATATTTCTTTAAACTTTTTCAGATGCGGAAAACAAAAAATCGTGCGCTTTATGATAAAATCGCAAAATCTCTTGTTTTCTTTCGTTCTATATGCTATAATTATTTTACAAAAACAAACGAACTCAGACCGAGTGCGGGCGATTCGCCCGGAACGGGGTCAGAAGGAGTTTCCGAATGCAGTTTTCTTTCTTGCTCGCAGGGGGACTTGACCGTTTCAAGGATTTTCTCCGCTATATCCCCACCCGCCTGTCACGGATGAATTTCTTCGATATACTCGATATCGTCTATCTTGCCGTCATACTCTTTTTCATTTTCATCTTTCTGCGGCAGAGACGGGTTTCGGGTTATCTGATCGGGATCGCTGTCTGGGCGGCGGCGTACGGCGTCAGTTCGATCCTTGATCTTCTCGCCGTGAAAACCGTGCTCGGCGCGGTTTTTGCCACCGGCGTGATCGCTCTGATCGTGATCTTTACCCCCGAGATCCGCGAGATGCTCGGTCGGATGGGTACGGATTCCTTCCGGGGGCTGAAAAGCAGGATCGTCGGCGACAAGCAGGGCGGGCAGGTTATTCACGACGAGTCTATCGACGCGGTCTGTCAGGCGGCGGTAGACCTTTCCCGTCTGAAAACCGGCGCGTTGATCGTTTTTCAGCGGAGCGATTCTCTTGAAGACGTGATCCAGTCGGGCATTGAGCTCGACGCGAAGATCTCGCCCTATCTGATCCGCAATATTTTCTTCGACAAATCCCCGCTTCACGACGGCGCCGTCGTGATCCGCGATCACAGGATCTGCGCCGCCGGATGTCTCCTTCAACTTTCGCGCCGGAGCGACATCGATCCGTCGCTCGGAACCCGGCATCGCGCGGCGATCGGTATGAGCGAGAACAGCGACGCCGTGATCATCGTCGTGTCGGAGGAGACCGGGATCATTTCGGTCGCCTTCCGCCGGAAGATCACCCGCAATATGACCCTCTCGACCCTGAAAACTTTCCTGTATAAGACGATGCTGAATCAACTGGACGAGCAGACCGACGAAGAGAACGAGGAGATGGAACAGGATGGCTGATCTCGACGAACGGCTGAAAAACGCCGACAAAGATAAAAACGATAAACCCGAGGAAAAACGGAGTCTCCGCATACTTTCGCAGGTGATCGCTCTGATTATCTGTCTTCTTCTCTCGTTCTCTGTGTGGCTTGTGGTTCACTACCGCGCCGACAAAACGAACGATCCTCCCGCAAACGACGGGGAAGCGAACGGCGGTTATTCGGAAACACTTTCGGTTTTATGACCTATCTTGTCAACGATATCGTGCTTCCCCTTGACTTTGTCGAAGGGGAAGCATTTTCAAAAGCGTCGGCGCGTCTTGTCTCCGCCGGTATTGTTCCGCCGCGCGACGTGCGCTATTCGCTGTTTCGGCGTTCGGTCGACGCGCGGAGACGCGACGACGTCCGCTTTACCGTGTCGGTTCTCTGCGAGGGCGATCTTCCCGTTCGCCCGGACGACGTTCTGAAACGCAATCGCATCTCCGTAAAACGCGAGGAGGTTCTTTCCCCCTCCGCGCCCGATCGGAAGTTGTCGGAGCGTCCCGTCGTCGTCGGAAGCGGACCGGCGGGTCTTTTCGCCGCGCTTCTTCTGTCGGAGAACGGGTACAGACCGATCGTTTTAGAAAAAGGCGGGTCGCTCTCCGAGCGGATCGCAGCCGTTGAAACCTTCCGGAAAAGAAGGGTCCTCGACCCCACGACCAATATCCAGTTCGGCGCGGGCGGCGCCGGAACCTTCTCTGACGGAAAACTCGTGACCAGGATCAACGATCCCGCCGTTTCGCTCGTGATGCGTCGGTTCGTTTCGTTCGGCGCTCCGCCTGAGATCCTCACGCAGGCGCGTCCGCACGTCGGCACCGACCTGCTTCGCGACGTGCTTTCTCGTATGATCTCGTATCTTGAAGAGAAGGGAACGGAGTTTCTCTATCACACGGAAGTGAAAGCCGTGAAAACGGATGGGCGCAGCGCCGTTTCTGTTATAACCGACGCGGGAGAGATCCCCTGCGGGGCGCTCGTCATCGCCGTCGGGAACAGCGCGTCCGAATTGTTTCTTCGCTTGCTCTCCGACGGTTTTCCCGTTGAACCGAAACCCTTCTCGGTCGGAATGCGGATCGAACATCCGCAGGAGATGATCGACCGTGCGCTCTACGGGAAGTTCGCCGGACACCCCGCGCTCGGGCACGCCGAGTACAACCTTTCCTGCGATACCGATTCCCGCGGCGTCTATACCTTCTGTATGTGTCCGGGCGGCGAGGTCGTTCCCGGCGCGAGCGAGGAGGGAACCGTCGTCGTCAACGGAATGTCCTATCACGCGCGGAGCGGCAGAAACGCCAATTCCGCCGTCTGCGTGTCGGTTTTTACCGACGATTACGGAAACACGCCCCGTGGGGCGATCGAGTTCCGGCAGAAGATCGAGCGCGCCGCGTTCTGGGCGGGCGGCGGAAGATACGCCGCGCCCGCTGTCACGGCGTCGGATCTTCTTGCGGGGCGCGCCGTCCGCCCCGTCGGTTCGGTTTTGCCGACCTATCTTGACGGCGACGTTCGCATTGCCGATCCTGCGGAGTATCTTCCCGCGTTCATCACCGAAGGGCTTCGTCGGGGCGTTTTCGCGTTCGACCGTAGAATCCCCGGTTTCGCCTCCGGCGACGCGATCCTGACGGGACCGGAAACCAGGACGAGTTCGCCCGTGCGCATCCGGCGCGACGAAAACGCCGTACTGCTCGGGTTCGACAATATCTATCCCTGCGGCGAGGGCGCCGGTTACGCGGGAGGGATCACCTCTTCCGCATCCGACGGCTGCCGCGTCGCCGTCTCGCTGATGTCGCGGTACGCCGCGATCTGAGACTTTTCAACGATTATTAAGGAAGGCAGAGCCATCTGCTCGCACGTTCAATATGAGTTCCGCATTTTATGAAATCGGCGGAGAGAAGAAATGGCGCGTTCTCGACGACGACTCGCAGGAGGCGGTCGAGGGTAAACAGGCGTTGACGCACACGCTCGGGATCAATCCCGTCGTTTCGCGTCTGCTCTGGAACCGCGGTTACCGTACTCCGGACGACGCCAAAGCGTACTTCTCCCTCGCCAACGAGATGCTCGGAGATCCCTTCGTTCTGACCGATATGGACAGAGCCGTCGAACGGGTCTGTCGGGCGCTCTCGTCGCACGAAAAAATCACGGTCTACGGAGATTACGACGTGGACGGCGTGACCAGCGTCACGGCGTTGCTTCTATATCTGCGCGAGAAGGGCGGGGAGGTCGATTATTTCATCCCCAACCGTTTCGGCGACGGATACGGGGTCAGCGACGCGGCGGTCACGCAGCTTGCCGGAAACGGCACGAAACTGATCGTGACGGTCGATACCGGGATCACGGCGAATCGCGAGGTCGAGACGGCGAAAGCCCTCGGCGTCGATTTCATCGTGACCGATCACCACGAATGCGCGGGAGACCTCCCGGACGCCTACGCCGTCGTCAATCCGCACCGTCCCGATTGTCCGTATCCTTTTAAGGATCTGGCGGGCGTCGGCGTCGTTTTCAAACTGCTCTGCGCGCTGGAAGAAAAACTGACCGGAGCGGATCGGATCACGGCGGTCAATACGGTCGCCCTGTCCTGCGCCGATCTGATCGCCGTCGGGACGATCGCAGACGTGATGCCGATCGTCGGCGAGAACCGACTGATCGTCAAACTCGGTCTCGATCTGATCTCCCGCCGTCCGCGTCCGTCCATTTCCGCTCTGATCGAATTGGTCGGAGCGAAGGGCGATCAGAGAGACCAACAGAAAAAGAAGAAGCCGCAAAAGATCACCTCCTCGTTCATCGGCTTTACCGTCGCTCCCCGGATCAACGCCGTGGGGCGCGTCCGTTCCGCCACCCTTGCCGTCGAGTTTCTCCTTTCGGACGATCCCTCGCGTGCCCGCGAATACGCAGAGGTGCTCTGCGACGCGAACAGGGAACGGCAGGAGGAGGAGAACCGGATCGTCCGCGACGCCTTCGCCATGATCGAGGCGGAACACGATTTCGGACGCGATCCCGTGATCGTCCTCTCGTCCGACGAATGGCATCACGGCGTCATCGGGATCGTCGCTTCGCGCATCACCGAACGCTACGGGCTTCCGACCATCCTCGTTTCCTTCGAGGGAGGCGACGATCCCTATCCGTCGCCCGACGACGTGGGGAAGGGGTCGGGACGAAGCGTCAAGGGACTCAATCTCTTCGACGCGCTCTCCTCCTGCGAAGATCTGCTCGTCAAGTACGGCGGGCACGAACTCGCCGCGGGGCTCTCGGTCCGGCGGGGCGATTTCTCCGATTTCCGCGAGCGCATCAACGACTACGCCAGAGAGCGCCTGACCCGCGAAGCGCTCATCCCGACGATCGACGCCGACTGTGAGTTGACGGGGGATGAACTGACGCTCGGGCTTGCCGCCGAGATCGAGCGGATGGAGCCCTTCGGGGTCGGCAACCCCACGCCCTGCTTCGTTTCCAGAGATCTGATCGTCCGCGAGATTTACCCGATCAGCGGCGGAAAGCACACGAAACTCCTCGTCGGAGCGGGCGACGCGACGTTCGAGGCGATGTGCTTCCGGATGAGTGAATCCGCGCTCGATCTCTACGTCGGCGAGAAGATCGATCTGCTCTATACGCTCGGCGTCAACGAATATGCCGGACGCCGGTCTCTCCAAATGATCGTGAAGGACCGCCGCCCCTCGGACGACGCCGCGGACCGTTTCCGTACCGAGCGGGACGCGCTTTCAGCGTTCCTTGACGGAAAAGATCCCTCGGGGGTCGAGATCCCCGTGCCCGATCGACGCGACTTCGCCGCGGTTTACCGACTGCTCCGCGAGACCGCGTCGATGGGCGAACGCTTCTTTCCCGTGCGTTCGATGCTTTCGCGTCTGACGTCCGATCCCTCGCTTCCGTTCGGGTACCTGAAACTCGGATTGATCCTTCACGTGTTCGCGGAATCGGGGATCATCACGCTGAAAGAAGAAGGGAAAGACCTGTATGCGGTCGACCTTTGCAAAACCGAAGGGAAAGTCGATCTTGAACAATCGCCTCTCCTTTCCCGGATAAAACTGCTTGCCTCGCATTGACGGGGAGAAAAATGGGAGAACGTATGTACGAACGAATCAGCAATCTGCTTTCCATCCTGAAAAACAGCGGAAAACAGTACGACGTCGAGAAAATCAAGGAGGCGTATACCTACGCCGCCGATCTTCACGAGGGGCAGTTCCGCCAGAGCGGAGAGCCCTATATCAGTCATCCCGTCGCCGTCGCCGAGATCGTCGCGGAGATGGGACTCGATACCGACTCCATCTGCGCCGCGCTCCTGCACGATACGGTTGAGGACTGCTCCGACAAAACGAACGTGAGTCTCATCGGTCAGAAGTTCGGGAGCGAGGTCGCGCTTCTCGTCGACGGGCTGACGAAGATCGTCGTGGTTTCCGTGGCGGATAAAGAGGAACAGCATATCGAGAACATCCGCAAGATGCTTCTCGCGATGACGAAGGACATCCGGGTCATTTTCATCAAGTTCTGCGACCGCCTGCACAATCTGCGTACCCTGTCGGCAAAACGCGAGGATCGGCAGCGCGACATCGCCCTCGAAACGATGTACGTCTACGCTCCTCTCGCGCACCGCCTCGGTATGCAGAAGATCAAGCAGGAACTCGAAAACCTCTCGCTCTCCTATCTCGACCCGATCGGATACAACGAGATCAACGACTCGATCCGTCAGAAATACGGGAAGAGCCAGGACCTGATCGAGAAGGCGAAACAGATGATCGAAAAACGGCTCTCCGAGAGCAACATCCGTTTCACGCTGGAAGGGCGGGTCAAAACGGTCTATTCGATCTATCGCAAGATGTATAACCAAAACAAGAGTCTGGATGAGATCTACGATTTTTACGCTCTGCGCATCATCGTCGATACCGAACTCGAGTGTTATACCGTACTCGGATTGATCCACGAGATGTTCAACTCGATCCCCGGCCGCTTCAAGGACTATATTTCCACGCCGAAACCGAATATGTACCGTTCGCTCCACACGACGGTCATCGGACACGACGGCATCCCGTTCGAGGTTCAGATCCGCACCTACGAGATGCATCAGGTGGCGGAATACGGTATCGCGGCGCATTGGAAGTATAAGTCGGGCGAAACGTCGAAGGAGGACATCGACGAGAAACTGCGCTGGATTTCGAGTCTGCTCGAAGCAGACGACAGCACCCGCGACCCCGACGAGTTCATGCGCTCGTTCAAGACCGATATATTCCACGACGAGACCTTCGTTTTTACGCCGAAGGGCGACGTGATCTCGCTTCCCCTCGGATCGACCGTCATCGACTTTGCCTACGCGATCCATTCCGCCGTCGGGAACAAGATGGTCGGCGCGAAGATCAACGGGATGATCGTCCCGATCGACCGCGTGCCGCAGAACGGCGAGATCGTCGAGATCATCACCTCGAACGCCTCGAAAGGTCCGAGCCGCGACTGGTTGAAGATCGTCAAGACCGGGGAAGCCAAGAATAAGATCCGCTCCTGGTTCAAAAAAGAACAGAGAGCCGAGAACATCGAACTCGGCAAGGAGGAAGTCGACAAGGAACTCCGCCGTTACGGCCGTCCGTTTACCGAAGCCGACCGCCTGCAAATCGTCGAGAACGTCTCGCACCGTCTCGGGATCCAGGGCGCCGACGATCTCTACAACACCGTCGGGTTCGGCGGGCTTTCGATCTCGCGTCTTTCGACGCGGCTCCGCGACGAGTTCGACCGGATCGTTCCGCAGATCGAATCCGAGGAAAAGACCGAAGAGACGGTTCCCGTCACGCCCGGAAAACCGCACAATCTTAAAAACAGCAGCGGCGTCGTGATCGACGGAGAGTACGGGTGCGAGGTCAAGTTCGCGAAGTGCTGTAACCCGCTGCCCGGCGACGACATCATCGGGTTCGTTACCCGCGGCTACGGTATCTCGATCCATAAGATCGACTGCCCGAAGGTGATCGAGAACCGCGCGAAGGAGGAGTACTCCGGCAGATGGGTCAACGCCTCCTGGGAGAACGCGCTCGGGACGGGCGGGGACGAACGCGGTATCTACGAGGCGAACCTGCAGATCCGCGTCCGGAACGAGATGGGCGTGCTCGCCGACATCACAAAGGCGCTCGCCGATATGAAGGTCTTCGTTCTCAGCGTTTCGTCCACGCCGAAGTCGGGGGCGGATACCGCCGTTCTGAACCTTAAAGTCGGGTGCCGGAGCGTCGAACACTTCTATTCCATCGTTTCCAAATTGAGGACCGTCAACGCGGTCGAGTCGGTCGCGCGCGGATACGGAGGATAAACCGATGATCGCCGTGATCCAACGGGTCAAAAAGACCTCGCTTACCTCCGACGGCAAACCGTATTCCGAGATTTCGCACGGCTTTCTCGTTCTGCTCGGCGTACTGTCCGGCGACGACGAAACCGACGCGAGACTACTTGCGGACAAGATCGCGAAACTGCGCGTTCTCTCGGATGAAAACGGAAAAATGAACCGCTCTCTGTCGGACGTCGGCGGGGAAGTGATGGTCGTTTCCAATTTTACGCTTGCGGCGAACTATCGCCACGGCAACCGCCCGGATTTTCTCCGTGCGGCGCCCCCGGAAGAGGCGGATCGGCTCTACCGGCTCTTCATTGATTTCATATCCCTGTCGGGGATTCCGACCGTTTCGGGCGTGTTCGGAGCCGATATGCAGATTACAACGACGGCAGACGGACCGATCACGATCGTGATGGACTCCGCCGTGCTGAGAAAGGAACCGAAGCAATGATACTTCGCTTAGAGGACGGGATCAATCCCTATTACGTCCAGACGCTCGGACTGGTCTTTTTCCCCGGGGCGAAGTTCGGGGAGAATCAGGAGGAGTCGCCCGACGTTCCCGTCCTTTCGGTCGGTCTTTCGCGCGAGGACGACGGAACGGCGACGGCAAAAGCCGTCCTCTCGTTCAAGGGGAAGACGGTTACGTCCGAGGAGCGCGTCTCACCCGATGAGAATTTTCCCGTTGACCGCGTCGATAAGATCGCCGTCGGTCGTGCGGTTTTCGGCGCGGGAAAGCAGTACTTCGGGCATATTCCCCCGTGGGGGATCCTGACGGGCGTCCGTCCGTCCAAGGTCGCGTCGGAACTTCTCAATACCGGTCACGGCGTTCTTCGCTCGCGCCAGATCCTTCGTGACGAATACTTCCTGAACCCGCAGAAGGCGGCGCTCGCCGTCAGCGTCGCGGGAACCGAAGCGCGTCTTTGCAGGAAACTCGACCGCAATCTTTGCAGCGTCTATATTTCGATCCCGTTCTGTCCCTCGCGCTGCGCCTACTGTTCGTTCGTTTCCTATACGTCGCCGCGTTTGCTGTCCCTGATCCCCGATTATCTGAAAACGTTGGCGAAGGATCTTGCCGCGATGTTCGAAACGATCCGCGAACTCGGAAAACGGGTCGCCACCGTCTACATCGGCGGGGGTACTCCGACAACCCTTTCGCCCGCGCAGTTGCGCTTCCTGCTCGGCGAGGTCACGCGGCACGTCGATCCCGCGACGCTCATGGAGTTTACGCTGGAAGCCGGACGCCCCGACACGATCACGAAAGAAAAACTTGCGATCGCGAAGGAATACGGCGTCACGAGGATCAGCGTCAATCCGCAGACCCTCTCCGACGAGATCCTCGAATCCATCGGGCGGAAACATACCGTCGCCGATTTTCTCCGTGCGTACGACCTTGCGTCGTCGTCGGGGATCCGCGACGTGAACGTCGATCTGATCGCCGGACTTCCGGGCGATAATTTCGGCAACTTCTCGGCGGCGATCGACCGCGTGATCGAACTTGCTCCCACGAACCTGACGGTGCATACGTTCTGCGTGAAGCGCGCTGCGGACATCCTGCGCGAGAACAGCGGGGTCTACTCGCTCTCGGGCGGCGACGCCGTCAAATGCGTCTCCTACTCGCAGCTCAAAACCAAGTTCGCGGGATATAAGCCGTACTATATGTACCGTCAGAAGAATACCGTCGGCAACCTTGAAAACGTCGGCTACGCCCAGGAAGGGCACGAGGGGATGTACAACATCTTTATGATGGAGGAACTGCACTCGATCTTCGGGGTCGGCGCGGGCGCGGTCACGAAACTGGTCGATTACCGCCTGCCGAAAGAGGGAAGATCGCGGATCGTCCGCCTCTTTACGCCGAAATACCCCTATGAATACCTGCGGGACGCCGACCGAATCCGGGAGGGGACGGACGGCGAGCCGCCGATGCGTGATAAGATCCTGCGTTTCTTTTCACCCGAAACGAACGGCACGTCTACATAACGCCGCGCCTTGCGGCATAAACTGGAACTATGAGAACGATTTGCACTTCTTTTGAAAACGAAGATCAGAAACGCGACCTCGTCCGGCGCGAGGACGCCGCGTTTCTTCTTCGCGTGTCCGAATGCGCCGCTCGCTTGGCGTCGGAGAAGGAACTGAAAGTCTTGACCGTTTCGGGCGCAAGCTGTTCGGGAAAGACGACGACGGCGAACCTGATCGACGAAACGCTTGAACGGACGGGACGCCGCGTTCACACCGTTTCGCTCGACGACTTCTTTTTCAGTCGGTCGGAACTTGTCAGCCGCGCAGAAAAGTCGGGGAGTCAACTGGATTTCGATTCGCCCGAAACGCTGGATCTTTCGGCGCTGTCAAGCGTGATCGACGCGGCGTTTTCAGGTGAGCGAATGCTCGTGCCGCAGTTCGATTTTCAGATCGGAGAGCGCGTGGGTATGATCGATTTCGGTATTCCGCGTCCCGAGGACGTCTATCTGTTCGAAGGAATTCAGGCGATCTATCCCCAGGTGACCACGCTTCTCGGACGGCACCCGTTCCGATCCGTCTTTCTCTGGGTCGGCGAGGACGCCGGATACGGCGACGCCGTTTTTACGATTGATGAGATCCGTTTCCTTCGCCGTCTGGTCCGCGACAGTCGCTTCCGGAACGCCGACCCGGAGTTCACGTTCCGAATCTGGGAAACGGTCAGAACCAACGAGGAAAAACACATTTTTCCGTTTGCGGACGGATGCGATTTCCTGATCCCGACCTATCACGGTTACGAGTTGAATATGCTTCGGGACGACGCGGTTCGGCTTCTCTCAACCATCGGAGAGAATTCGCCGTGGTACGCCGCCGCGCGCGATCTGACGGAACGGCTGAAACCGATTCCGCCGATTTCCCCCGCGTACCTTTCCGAACAGTCGCTTTTCCACGAGTTTTTCGGTTAAAACGAGAACGCACCGCATATAATGGATGTACATTACATCCCGAAAGGCGGTGCGTTCGTTTTGTCAAAGAGCCGGGCATCACGTTCCTTCCTCGGCGGCGTTCTGATCCTCGGCGTCGGGAATCTTCTCGTCAAGCTGATCGGACTCGTTTTCAAGATCCCGCTTTCGCGCTTGCTCGGCGACGAGGGGATGGGTTACTTCAATACGGGTTACACGGTTTACTCGTGGCTGTTTCTCATCGGATGCACGGGTTTTCCGGTCGCCGTTTCGATGTTGGTGTCGGAGGCGTCGGAGAGCGACGGGGAATCGCGGAACCCGGCGAAAAGGATCCTGTTCGTTTCGCTTCTGTTTCTTTTTGCGCTCGGACTTGTCGGGTGCCTCGCTCTTTTGCTGTTTGCCTCTTCGATCGCTGCGAAAATCGGAAATCCCGAAAGCGCCGCTACCGTCCGGTCGATCGCGCCGGCGGTTCTTTTCTGCTCGCTCTCCGGCGGGCTTCGCGGATATTTTCAGGGAAAGAAACGGATGGAACCGACCGCGGTCAGTCAACTGTTGGAAGCTGCGCTGAAACTCGTTTTCGGAATTCTTTTCGCGCGTCGTGCGCTCGCGTCCGGATACGATCTTCCGTCGGTTTCCGCCGCGGCGATCCGCGGGGTCACGCTCGGGACGGTTGCGTCCTTTGTCTTCCTTTTAGGGGAACTGCTTTTCGAGCCGAGAGACGGTTATATAAAGAATAATGGAAGAAAACGGGAAAGCGACCGTGCGCTTTCACGCAAACTGCTTCTGATCGCTCTTCCGATCACCCTCAGCGCGACCGCGACGAGCGTGACGGGACTCATCGACCTCGTGTTCGTAATGAAACGGCTTCTGCACGCGGGATACGGTTTGTCGGAGGCAACCGCAGTTTTCGGGAACTATACGACGCTCGCCGTCCCGTTCTTCAATCTTCCGGGGATCCTGATCTCTCCGATCGCGACCGGGATCGTCCCGTTCCTGTCGTCCGATCTCGCAAAGGGCGACTCCGAAAACGCAAAACGAAGGTGTTCGACGGCGCTCCGTTCAGCCGTCGTCCTCTCTCTTCCCGCCGCGATCGCACTCGGACTTTTCGGCGAGAGGATCCTTTCGCTTTTCTTCGTCCGTCAGTCGGCGGCTCTTGCCGCCCCGGCGTTGTCGGTTCTCTCGCCCGGGATCGTTTTTCTCTCGCTTGTGACCGTGTCCTCTGCGATCCTGCAAGCGCGTGGGAAAGCCGGGGTCGCGCTCTTTTCGATGCTTCTCGGCGCGATCGTAAAGACGTTCTCGGGATTCTATCTGATCGGGACGCCGTCCGTCGGGATATACGGCGCGGCGATCGGTACGGTTCTCTGTTACGCCGTCGCGGCGACCGTGAACCTCGTCGCCCTGTTCGTTCTGTTCCGACAGCCGATCGGAGCGGGGGATATTGTTCGTCCCGTCGTCCCCGCAGCGCTGTCCTTCTCTCTTGCGTATCTCGCGCTGTCTTTTCTGCCGGATCGTGCGAACGTTCTTTCGACGGTTCTTCTCCTTGCGACGGCGGGAACGATCTACGTTCCGTTCTCGATTCTTTTCGGAGCGATCTCAATCGACGACGTAAAGGTCGTTCCCTTCGTCCGCAAAATCGCCCGACACTCCTTCGTAAAGAATCGGGAAAAATAGATTTGGTCAACTTGCACAAAACGATTTTCCGTCAAAAAATAGGGCAGTTTTCGATTCAAAAATAGAAAAGAATGGTAAAAAACAACTAAAAAATTTAAAAAAAACAAAAAAAACGAAAAAAATATCTAAAAAGGGATTGATATTTGCGTGAGTTAATGGTATAATGACAATCGGAAACCCCAAAATAAAAAAAAAGAAAGGGAACCAAAAATGAACAAGACCCAACTGATCGACGTCGTCGCGAAAGAATCCGGACTCAAGAAGAAAGAGGCTGAGGCAGCCGTCAACGCCGCCATCGGCGCAATCATCGACGCTCTGAAAGACGGAGACAAGGTCCAGCTCATCGGCTTCGGCAGCTTCGAAGTCAAGAAGACCAAAGAAAGAATGGGTCAGAACCCCGCCACCGGCGCGAAAATCAAGATTCCCGCTTCCAAACGCCCCGCGTTTGCCGCAAGCAAGGCCCTGAAGGACGCCATCAACGGCTGATTTCGGTAAGAATCGGTGCGGCTTGACAAATTTCTGAAGGTCTCGCGGATCATTAAGCGCAGAACCGTCGCGAACGACGCCTGCGACGCCGCTCACGTGACCGTCAACGGCAAGGTTGCGAAAGCGTCCTATGACGTTAAGGTCGGCGACGTGATCGAGGTCGGCTTCGGTCAACGGGTTCTCCGCGTGCGGGTAACCGACGTTCGCGAAACCGTGAGAAAAGACGCCGCGTCCGAACTCTACGAGGTCTTGAACTGAAAGTTCATAACAACAAAACGCTCCGCATAGAGTTAATTACTTGAATGCGGGGTGTTTTGTTATGTCTGAAAACAGGATCGAAAACGGCGCGGACGCCGAACAGAGGATCGTCGTAACGGGACGGGCGGGGTTCGAGATAACCGAGGTGTCGGGGGTGTTGTCCTTTGACGAGGAGGAGATCGTACTCGAAACCGGAACGGGTCGGATCTCGGTTGAGGGCGAGGGGCTTCGGATCACCGTTCTTTCTCTTGAAACCGGGGTTGTCTCCGCTGTTGGAAAGATCAACGGGATCCTCTGGCTCAACGAAAGCCGGGAGAGACGTGCGGGATTCTTCGGTCGAAAGGGATGACGCGGGATTTCCTTACGCTCATTTTTGTCGGGGCGACGGCGGGGGCGTGTTCGGTCGCGGTCTTCTTTTTACGCCGCGCGCTGTCGGGCGCGTTTTCCGAACCGCTCTTCGGCTTTATGAGACGGGCGAAACGAAAAAAGAAAGATCAGAAACGGGGAAGGATCCTTTCGTTTTTCCTTGATTTCCTCTTGACTCTCGGCTTCGGTTTTTATTTTGTGCTCTACGACGCGACGGTGCTTGGCGGGCGTGGGAGAATCTTCCATCTCGCGCTATTCTTTTGCGGGCTCGTCACCGTCCGGGGGATCTTTCTTTCACTTCTGTTCCGACCGACGGAACGGTTCTTCCGGTATCTTTTCGGGCTTGTCGGCGCGGCTTGGTTTTTTTTCACGATTCCGTTCCGAAAAACATTCAGCGCCGTTTTTTCGATTCTTTTCGGTCTCTACTTGATTCTCAAAAGAAAAAATGATAAAATAAAGAGGAAAAAACAAGCGAAGCGGGAGATTGCCCGTCTCTTTTCCGAGATGAACGCGGCGTTTCTCCCTCCCGACGTGACCGGGGCGTTTTCCCCGGGGAAGGAATGAAAATGGCAGACTCGATCAGACGGATCGGCGCGAACGAGGTGTCCGACGCCGTCCGCGACCTTTTCCTCCGCGCCAACTGCGTGATCGGAGAGGACGTGAAAGAAAAATTGGAAAACGCGATCGCAGAAGAGAAAAACCCGCTTGCGCGCGGCGTCCTGACGGCGATCAGGGAAAACGACTCGATCGCCGCGGAAAAGGATCTTCCGATTTGTCAGGATACCGGGATGGCGGTCGTTTTCGCCGAGGTCGGATCCCTTTTACATATCGAGGGCGACACGCTTGAAAACGCGGTCAACCGCGGCGTTTCCGCGGCGTATCTCCACGGGAAACTGCGTTGTTCCGTCGTGCGCGATCCGCTCTTTCACCGTGAAAACACGGGCGACAACACCCCGGCGATCCTGCATATCCGCTCAGTACCCGGCGACCGTCTGAAACTGATCGCCGCGCCCAAAGGATTCGGAAGCGAGAATATGAGCGCGCTTCGGATGTTTACGCCGTCGGCGAAAATCGAAGACGTGATCGGGTTTATCGTGGATTCGGTCAAAAAAGCGGGGTCAAACCCCTGTCCTCCCGTGACGGTCGGGGTGGGGATCGGCTCGGACTTCGAGGGGTGCGCTCTGCTTGCCAAATACGCCCTCACCCGTCCCTTGACCGATCGGAACCCCGACCCGGAGTACGCCGCGTTGGAAGAGACGGTGCTTTCCCGGATCAACGCGCTCGGGATCGGTCCGCAGGGATTCGGAGGGGATACGTCCGCCTTCGCCGTCAAGATCGAGGTCGCCCCGACCCATATCGCGGGGCTTCCTGTCGCCGTGAATATCAATTGTCACGTCGCCCGACACGCGCAAATCGTCCTTTGAATCGTCTTTTCCCCAAATAGTACAAACGAACGACCGCATTCGCGCTTTCGTTTGTACTTTTTTTATAATTCTTTTTCGTCTAATCATTGACAACAGTATGATACTATGATAAAATTGTTATAATAAATAAGACGAAAGGAACTGATCCGATGATACAGGTCGTGTCCGGGAGCGGACTGTCGCGCGGCGGGTCAACCGACGAGTATCTCTTCCATCAAGGGACGCTCTACTCCGCGTACCGCTATCTCGGCTGTCAGCGCGCTGTATCGGACGGTTCCTTTTTCTATACCTTCCGAACCTGGGCGCCCCGCGCGGACGAGGTTCGCCTGATTTCCGACTTCACCGATTGGGAACGCGGATTGGAGATGAAGCGCGTCACCGAGAAGGGCGTGTACGAGGTGACGGTTCGCTCCGACGTTTCTCTTTCCGGGTCGGTCTATAAGTATCTCGTCGTGTCGGGGGGCGTCGGTCGCTGTAAGGGCGATCCCTACGCCCTCGCTTCCAAGGGCGGGTGCGACGGAGGCAGCGTCGTCGTCGACGGATCGGATTTTGTATTCGGCGACGAAAAATGGCTCGCCTACCGCCGAAAGACGGTCGCCGCCTCGCCGAAAGGGCATTATCTTTCCGCCCCGGTGAATATCTATGAGGTACACCTCGGTTCGTTCGATCGCGGGGAAAACGGGGAATACCTGTCCTACCGGGAATTGGCGGATCGCCTCGTCTCCTACGTCAAAACGATGGGCTATACCCACGTCGAACTGATGCCGATCGCCGAGTATCCCTTCGACGGATCGTGGGGGTATCAGGTCTGCGCCTACTACGCGCCGACGTCACGCTTCGGTACTCCTGACGATTTTCGGTATTTCGTCGACACTCTGCACCGCGCCGGGATCGGCGTGCTTCTCGACTGGGTCCCCGCCCACTTTCCGAAGGACGAATGGGGACTCTACGAGTTCGACGGACACCCGCTCTACGAGTATCAGGGAAAAGACAGGATGGAGTCGCGCTCCTGGGGCACCCGTTTCTTTGATCTCGGGCGCGAGGAAGTGCAGTCCTTCCTGATCTCGAACGCTCTGTATTGGTTCCGCGAGTTTCATATCGACGGGCTTCGCGTCGACGCCGTCGCCTCGATGCTGTATCTTGATTACGATCGGCTTCCCGGCGAGTGGATCCCGAACGCCGAGGGCGGGAACAAGAACCCGGAGGCGGTCGCGTTTCTGCAGAAACTGAATTCCGTCCTCTTCTCCGAATTCCCGGACGTTCTGATGATCGCGGAGGAGTCGACGTCGTTTGCTAAGGTGACCCATCCCGTCTCGGAGGGCGGGCTCGGCTTCAATCTCAAATGGAATATGGGATGGGCGAACGATTTTTACGAGTATCTTTCGACCGATCCCGTTTTTCGCAAATATCATCACCACGCCCTGAATTTTCCCCTGATGTACGCTTTCAGCGAGAATTACGTTCTTCCGATCACGCACGACGAGGTCGTGCACGGAAAGAGATCGCTGATCGGTAAGATCAGCGGCGCCTACGAGGACAAGTTCCGTCAGTTCCGCTGCGCGCTCCTCTTGCAGATGACCTATCCCGGAAAGAAACTGCTCTTTATGGGGTGCGAATACGCGCAGTTTTCCGAGTGGGACTATCAAAAGGGACTCGAATGGTTTATGCTCGACTATCCGATCCATCGCGAGACCCGTGAATATACCGCAAGTCTCAACCGTTTCTATCTGAGTCGCCCCGAACTCTGGGAAATCGACTTTGAACCCGGCGGTTTTTCGTGGATCGACGCCGACAACGCCGCGGGGAACCTCGTTTCGTTCGTCCGTCGGGACGCGACGGGAGAATCGATTGCGGTCGTGATCTCGTTTTCCGGCTCCGAGAACCGCGTCTGTCTTCCCGCAAAGCGCGGGGAAACCTACGAGATCCTCTTCGAGGCGTGCGGCACCGGGGAGAGACGGCCGCCGATCAAAGCGCGGAAGAGGGGCGACGCCTGGGGCGTTCCGCTGACCCTTCCGCCCTTCTCCGGCTACGTCCTGAAAAAGGTCAAAATGAAACTCCAAAACGCAACGGTCAAATATCGGAAGATCGATTAACCGAAAGGGAGAACGATATGTATTGCAAGAAAGAATGTATCGCCATGCTGCTCGCGGGGGGTCAGGGAAGCCGACTCTACGCCCTGACCAGCAAGACGGCGAAACCCGCCGTCAATTACGGGGGGAAGTATCGGATCATTGATTTTCCGCTCTCCAACTGCATCAACTCCGGCATCGACACGGTCGGGGTTCTGACGCAGTATCAGCCGCTTGCCCTGAACGATTACATCGGGAAAGGCGCCGCGTGGGATCTGGACCGGATCCGCGGCGGTCTGACCGTCCTGCCCCCGTATCAGAACGGCAAGAACGCCGACTGGTACAAGGGGACGGCGAACGCAATCTATCAGAACGTCGACTTTATCAAAAAGTACGACCCCGACTACGTTCTGATCCTTTCGGGCGACCATATCTACAAGATGGATTACGCGAAGATGCTCGCGTTCCATAAGGAAAAGAAGGCGGCTTGCACCGTCGCGACGATCACCGTTCCGATCGAGGAAGCGTCGCGCTTCGGGATCTGCAACACACGCGAGGACGGCTCGATCTACGAGTTTGAGGAAAAGCCGAAAGAACCGAAAAACGATCAGGCGTCGATGGGGATCTACGTTTTCTCCACGAACGTTCTGCTCGAATATCTTGAAATCGACGAGAACGATCCGAAATCGTCCAAGGATTTCGGCAAGAACGTGATCCCGAACCTGCTTCGTTCGGGCGAGCGCCTCTTCGCCTATCCTTTCACGGGGTACTGGAAGGACGTCGGAACGATCGGCAGTCTCTGGGAGGCGAATATGGATCTGCTCGCGGAGAAGCCGGAACTTGATCTCCGTCAGCGGTTTTTCCGCATCTATTCGCGCAACTTGCAGCGTCCGCCCCAGTTCATCGGCAAGACCGCGTCGATCGAATCGTCGATGATCTCGGAGGGCTGTACGGTTTACGGAACGGTCAAGCACTCGGTCATCTCCGGCGGCGCCGTGATCGGACGCGACGCCGAGGTCTGCGACTCGGTCATTATGGACGACGTTGTGATTGAACCCGGCGCGAAAGTGTACTATTCGATCGTCGACAGCGACTCGGTGATCCGCGCGGGCGTCACGGTCGGCGTAAAAGACGCCGGAAAGAACCGGATCACCGTCATCGCGAAAGGCAGCGACGTCACGGAAAACGAGGAAGGAAAGGTGGAAACGAAATGAGCACGACCGGATTCATTTTTTCAAATCTCAACAGCAACACGCTCTCGCTTCTGACGTCCGACCGCACGGTCGCCGCCATTCCGTTCGCGTGCCGGTACCGCTTGGTCGATTTCGCCCTCTCCAATATGGTGAACTCGGACATCATCGACATCAACGTCATCGCCAACTATAACTTCCGGTCGCTTGTCAATCATATCGGGTCGGGAAAAGACTGGGATCTTGCGCGCCGTTCCGGCGGGATCAAGGTCCTCTCGCCGGGGCAGGAAGCGCGGCAAGCCGACGCGATGGTCTACTCCTATCGGCTGGAAGCGCTCCGCAGCATCCGCGACCGGATCCTCGAACTGACGAGCGACACCGTCGTTCTGACCGACAGCGATCATCTCTATAACATCGACTTAAACGACGTGATCGCGTTCCATAAGGCAAACGACGCGGAGATCACCTTCGTTACGGTGCAGAGCAAGATCGGGGAACAAACGCGCAATCCCGAAACGGCGATCCAGTCCGACGCGAAGGGAAGGATCACCGACATCGTAAAATCCACGGGATACGACCCCGACCACCCGCTCCGCTCGATCCGGCTTTTCGTCCTTTCGACCGATTTCCTCGTCCGCTCGCTCGACGAGGCGGTCGCCCGGAACTATCACAGTTTTACCGACGACATCATTATGCACTCGCCCGAACGTCGCCGTTTCTTCTCCTACTGCTTCAACGACGTCGTGATCCCGGTGACTTCCTTCCTCGAATACTACCGGGCGAATATCCTTCTGACCAAGGACGCCGCACAGCGGAACGCCCTTCTCGGAAAGTGGGAGCGTCCGATCTACACGAAGGTTCACAACTCGCCCCCGACGGTCTATCACGACGGGTGCAACGTGAAGGATTCTCTGATCGCGGACGGATGCCTGATCGAGGGAACCGTCGAGAACTCGGTCCTTTTCCGCGGCGTCAAGGTCTCGCGCGGCGCCGTCGTCAAGAACTCGATCCTGTTCGGCGGCACCTACGTCGGTTCGGGCAGTTCGCTCAACTGTATCGTATCGGATAAGAACGTCGTGATCTCGGACGATCAGACGCTGTCCGGCGCTGAATCCACCCCCTTCTATATCGCGAAAAACAAACGCATCTGAAAAAACGAAAGGAGACGTGACCGTGGACATCCTTTACGTCACAAGCGAGGCGGCACCGTTTGCCGCCAGCGGAGGACTCGGCGACGTGATGGGCGCGCTCCCGCAGGCGGTCAAGGCGTCCTCGCCGGAAGATCGCGTCAGCGTGATTCTGCCGTACTACAAGAATAAGGTGCCGGAAAGCTTCTCCTCAAATTTCCGGTTCGTTACCGAGTTCCGTTTTCGCTACGTCTGGCGCGACGCCTACGTCGGGATCTACGCGACCGAACGCGGCGGCGTCACCTACTACTTTATTGACAACGAGCAATACTTCCTTCGCCCCGCGCTTTACGGAGAGTACGACGACGGGGAACGCTTCGCTTTCTTTTCGATGGCGGTCGTCGAGTTTATGCTCCGGATGGAGAAGGCGCCCGACGTTCTGCATGCCAACGACTGGCAGAGCGCGCTGACGGTCGTGTACCTGCGCACCAAGTACGCGAAGATCGAGTCGCTTCGCCGCGTCAGGACGGTTTACACCATCCACAATATCGAATATCAGGGAAAGTTCGATCCGGCGATCCTCGGCGATATTTTCGGACTTGACGATCTCTACCGGCAGGTCGTGGAATACGACGGCTGCGTCAACCTGATGAAGGGGGCGATCGTCGTCTCGGATCGCGTCACGACGGTCAGCCCGAACTACGCCTGCGAACTCCGTCAGGCGTACTTTGCCTTCGGGCTTCAACACGTGATCAACGCAAACGGGCATAAACTGTCGGGGATCATCAACGGGATCGACACGGTCGCGTTCTCCCCGGATAAGGGCGGGGACATCGCCTGTCCTTATACGCTCGAAACCGTCTGGGAGGGGAAGGCGAAGAACAAGGCGGCGCTCCAAAATGAACTCGGGCTTCCCGTGAAGCGCGACGTTCCGCTCGTCGTGATGATCTCGCGGCTTGCCCGTCAGAAAGGCGTCGATCTTCTGACCTGCATTCTCGACGAATTGCTCGGCGGGGATCTGCAATTCGTGATCCTCGGCACCGGCGACGCCGATTACGAAGAGACGCTACGCGAGATCGCGGGGCGACATCCCGATAAGATGCGCGCCCTCTTCAAGTTCGACCGCGCCCTCTCCAAGCAACTTTACGCCTCGGCGGACGTTTTCCTGATGCCCTCGCGTTCCGAGCCCTGCGGGCTTGCGCAGATGATCGCCTGTTCCTACGGGACGATCCCGGTCGTGCGCGCCGTCGGCGGTCTTTACGATACGATCGTTCCGTACGGCCGGGAGGGAGCGAACGGCTTTATGTTCAACAACTACAACGCCCACGAACTCCTGTTCCGTACCAAGGACGCGCTCTCGCTTTACCGCAATCCCGAAGAATGGGGAAAACTGATCGCCGGAGCGATGAAAACCGATTTCACCTGGGATCGCTCCGCCGAAAAATATCTGTCTCTTTATAGGGGTCTCTGATCCCTAAATCTCCCTACGAAAGGCATATCCGATGACTGCAAAGACCGTGAAACCGAAAAACGAACAGAGAAAAGAGGACGCCCGTATGACGCCCGACGCGCTTCGTAAACTGATCGAGGCGAAGTTGCTTTCCCGCGGGATCGGAAATCCCGAGGAGGCGACCGACGAACAGCTGTACCGCTCCGTCGTCGCCGTCGTCAAGGACGTGATGAACCGGAACCGCTCGAACTTCAAAAAACGGATCAAGGCGGCGAAGAGCAAGAAGGTCTGTTATCTCTGTATGGAGTTCCTTGTCGGGCGTTCGCTCGAAAAGAACGTCAACAACCTCGGTATCCGCGCCGCGCTGGACGAGGTGCTTGCCGGGTACGGCAAGAGTTTCGACGGGATCTTTGCCTGTGAGTCCGACCCCGGACTCGGGAACGGGGGGCTCGGTCGGCTTGCCGCCTGCTTTATGGATTCGCTGTCGGCGCTCGATTACTCGGCGTCGGGGTATTCTTTGCTTTATGAGAACGGTCTGTTCCGTCAGAAACTGGTGGACGGAGAGCAGGTCGAGATCCCCGATCAATGGATCGAACACGGCGGCGCGTGGCTGATCGCGCGCCCCGAAAAGAGTATGTCGGTTCGTTTCGGCGGGCAGATCAGCGAGAGTTGGGAAAACGGTCAACTCAAAATCACGAATACCGAGTACGACGAGGTACGCGCCGTCGCCTACGATCTGATGATCCCCGGCACGACGACCAACGCCGTCAACACGCTCCGTCTCTGGAAGGCGAAAGAGGCGGCTGTACCGACGCTCGGCTTCTCGACGCAGGGAACCTACGTCAAATCCCTCGAAGAGAGCAGCCGCGCGGAGGAGATCACGAAGCAACTGTATCCGCCCGACAACCACGACGAGGGAAAACTGCTTCGTCTGACGCAGCAGTATTTTCTCGTTTCGGCGTCGCTGCAAAGCATTTTCAGCGATTATTACGCTTCCTACGGGTCGCTTGAAGGTTTTTCGGATCGCGTCGCCATCCATATCAACGACACGCACCCCGCGCTCTGTATTCCCGAACTGATGCGCATTCTGATGGACGTTTACTCCTATTCGTGGGAGGACGCCTGGGACACGGTCGTCAAGACCGTGACGTACACCAACCATACCGTGATGCCGGAGGCGCTCGAATGTTGGCGCGTCGATTTGTTCCGTCTGAAACTTCCGCGGATCTATATGATCGTCGAGGAGATCAACCGCCGTTTCTGCGCCGATCTCTGGAAACTCTATCCCGGCGACTGGGACCGCATTTCGCGGATGGCTGTCGTCGCGTACGGACAGGTGCGGATGGCGAACCTTTCGGTCGTCGGATCGCACACCGTGAACGGCGTTTCCGCGCTGCACAGCGATATTCTGAAAAAAACCGTATTCCACGACTTCTATAAAATGACCCCGTGGAAGTTCACGAACGTGACAAACGGCGTGTTTCACCGTCGCTGGCTTCTGTCGGCGAACCCGAATCTGACCGAACTTTTGAAGGAATGTATCGGCGACGGATTTGCCGAGCATCCCGAGGAACTTGAAAAGTTCGATCGCTTCGCCGACGATCCGGGGGTCCTTGACCGTCTCGGTGACGTGAAACGGAAGAACAAAGAGCGGTTCGCCGCCTACGTCAAAGAGAAAACCGGGCAGATCATCGACCCCGATTCGGTATTCGACGTGCAGGTCAAACGGATGCACGAATACAAGCGTCAACTTCTGAACGCCTTGAAGATCCTTTCGATGTATCAGGAGATCTGCGACAATCCGGCGTCGGTCATCCCGAAGCAGACCTTCATTTTCGGCGCGAAAGCCGCGCCGGGATACCAAATGGCGAAGAAACTGATCCGTTTCCTCTATTTCCTCAGCCGCGAACTTGAAAGCAATCCGCTGACCCGCGACCGTCTGAAACTCGTGTTTATGGAGGAGTATAACGTCAGTCTCGCCGAGATCCTGATCCCCTCCGCCGACATCAGCGAGCAGATCTCGCTTGCCGGTAAAGAGGCGAGCGGGACGGGGAATATGAAACTGATGATGAACGGCGCTCTGACGCTCGGGACGCTCGACGGCGCGAACGTCGAGATC
The DNA here is from genome assembly GCA_017961575.1 of Clostridia bacterium. Classification (GTDB taxonomy): domain Bacteria; phylum Bacillota; class Clostridia; order Oscillospirales; family CAG-272; genus UBA1740. The sequence goes on from JAGCXA010000023.1 coordinate 53,150, forward strand.
CTCGACTCGGTCGGCGACCCGAACATCTATATCTTCGGGCTGAACACCTACGAGGTCGACGAACTCTGGCGGCACGGCTACATCGCGCGCGAGTTCTACCACTCCTCGGAGGCGCTTCACCGGACGATCGACCGGCTCTGGTATCCCATCGGGGGACAGGACTTCTCGCACATTGCCGATTACCTCATCAACGGCGGATATACCGTCGCCGATCCCTTTATGTGCCTTGCCGACTTCGATTCCTACTGCGTGACGGCGGAACGCGCTCTGAACGATTACCGCAACCGTCGCGAGTGGAACCGGAAATCGCTTCTCAATATCGCGCGTTCGGGTCGGTTCTCGTCCGACGTTTCGATCCGTCACTACGCGAACGAGATCTGGCACATCGATCCCGTCGGCGGTGAGCCCCTTGTCTGACCTTCGGTTTGATCCCGCCCGGATCCTATCGGTCGGCGGGGAATACGACGGGCTATGCGGGAACGAACCCTACGCCGACCGACGCGCCGCGTCGGTCTCCGACAGGATCGCGTTCCGCTTTTTCGTGCCGCGCCAGATCGGCGCAAAACGACTGACCGTCAGCGCCCTGTCCGGCGACGGATCGCATGAAACGACCTTCTCACTCGATTGGGAAGGTCTTTTCGGCGCGTTCGACCTTTATCAGGTCGACCTGACTGGAAAACTGCCCGTGGGGCTTTGGTTCCTTTCGGTCTACGCGGAGACGGGGATCGGGAGAGTGTGGTTTCATCGCGCCGGCGGCGGCGGTCTTTCGTTTTCGGAGCGCGCGCCGTCGGAGCGAGAGTCTTTTCAGTTGACCGTTTGCGACTTTCCGAAAACCGACCGCGCGGACGACGCGGGCGCGGTCTATCATATCTTCGTCGACCGCTACCGCCGCGGGAAGAATACGCCGGTCCCCGACGGGATGGAGTTCGTTTCCGACTGGGAGTCCCGCGACCTTGAATATCCCGCCTATCCCGGCGCGCCGATGAAAAACAACCGCGTCTGGGGCGGGAACCTGTCGGGCGTCACCGAAAAACTCGACGAGATCAAAAAACTCGGCGCGACCCTGATCTATCTGTCCCCGATCTTTCTCTCCCCGTCCAATCACCGCTACGACACGGCGGACTATCTGACGCTCGATCCGCTCGTCGGTGACGAACACGACCTTGCGGAACTGATCCGAGAGGCGAAACGCCGTGGGATCGGCGTTCTGCTTGACGGCGTGTTCAATCACACCGGCTCCGACAGCGTGTATTTCAATCAGAAAGGACGCTTTTCCTCGGTCGGCGCGTGTCAGGGACCGTCGTCGCCCTATTACAAATGGTACAATTTCCATAGGTTTCCCGACGACTACGAGTGTTGGTGGGACATCCCGATCCTGCCGCGGATCAATCCCGACGAGCCGTCCTGCCGCTCGTTTTTCGTCGGAGAGAACGGCGTGATCGCGCATTACGCCGCGCTCGGCGTCAAGGGATTCCGGCTCGACGTGGCGGACGAACTCTCGGACGGGTTTATCCGGGAGATCAAAGCACGCCTGAACGAATGCGCGCCCGACAACCTGCTTTACGGCGAGGTCTGGGAGGACGCCTCCAACAAGGTCGCGTACGGAAAGCGAAAGGAATACTACCTCGGAGGCGAACTCGACGGGGTGATGAACTATCCGTTCCGGACGGCGACCCTGTCTTATCTTCGCGACGGCGGGACGGACGCCCTCGGCGAGTATATCGGCGAGGTGATGCCGAATATGCCGCGAGAGGTGCGCGACCGACAACTCAACCTGCTCGGTTCGCACGACACGCCGCGCGCGCTGACAGCACTCGGTGGGGAACGGGAGAACGGAAGGACCGTTCGTGAACTTTCCGGCGTGAAGATGACGCCGGAAGAATACGCCGTCGCGCGAAAGCGTCTGATCCTCGCGTACCTGACGTCGGCGACGTTTCCGGGTCGACCGATGATCTATTACGGCGATGAGGCAGGGACAGAGGGCTACGCCGACCCGATGAACCGGATGCCGTACCCGTGGGGAAAGGAGGACGAAACGCTCCTTGACGCATATCGACGGATCGGTCGGCTTCGGTCTGATCATCCCGCGTTGCTTCACGGCTCGTTTACGCTTCTGCATCTGGACGCTTCGCTTCTCGCATACGACAGAAATGACGGAAAAAGCGCTGTCACCGTGTTCATAAACCGTTCACAAAGTGATTTGGAAGTCTCTTTCGAGAACAAATACAAGGATAAAAAGCAAGGCAGAAGTCAAATCCGCAAATTCTCGCTTTCACCGTTGTCGGGCGCCGTTTTGACGGAATCGGGTATGGACGTTTTCAGCTGATTTTCCCGGTTTTACCGTGCCTGACAGAACTTTTTTCGGATAGATCCGGCGCTTTAACGCCGAAAATATCTCCGGGAACCAAATCGGTCCCGGAGGTTTTTTATGAAAATGCTGGCGTGTCTGTTGTCGGTTCTGATCCCACTGTCCTCCCCGGTCGCAAATCTGCCGGCGTCTCGTTCCGTCGCCGACCGTTCGGAACTCAGGTGGTACGTGAAACGTAACGGCGAACATCGCGTCCCCGACCTTCCCGCCGAGTTTTCTTCGCTTGACGAGTACGGCGCGTATTACGCCGATACGAAAAAGGAAGGGGAAAAGGTGCTGTATCTGACGTTCGACGCCGGATACGAAAACGGGAACGTAGAACGGATACTTGACGCCCTGAGTGAGAAAAAAGTTCCCGGCGCCTTTTTCATTCTCTCTCATTTTCTCAACGCGAATCCCGATCTGGTCGGTAGGATGATCGACGAGGGACACCTCGTCTGTAACCACACGGCGCATCACCGGAATATGGCGCGGGCGACCCCGGACGAAGCGAGACGGGAACTGTTGGATCTGGAAACGCTTTTCCGCGAAAAGACGGGACGGGAGATGGCGAAATTCTACCGTCCGCCGGAAGGGACTTTTTCACGCGAGAATCTTGCGATCGCAAAGGAACTCGGTTACGCAACGGTTTTTTGGAGTTTTGCCTACGCCGATTGGGCAAACGACAAGCAACCGTCCCCCGATTCCTCCCTTCGGAAGATTCTCGATAATCTTCATCCGGGCGCGATCTTACTTCTGCATCCGACGTCTCGGACGAACGCCGTGATCCTGCCCTGCCTGATCGACGAGTGCCGCGCTCTCGGATACCGTTTCGCCTCGCTTGACGAACTGACGGGTCGGACGGAAAAATGAGGGCGGTGTTCAGATGTACCGTCGCCTGCGCGCTCTGTTTCGTTCTTTTGATTTCGACTTTTCCCGTTCTGCATGTTCGTGCGGACGAGGGATACGGGGGGCGCGTCGCGCTGACATTCGACGACGGTCCGCATCCCGGAAGAACAAAGCGGATCCTCGCCTTGCTCGAACGGTATTCGGTCCGGGCGACCTTCTTTATTCTCGGGTGCAACGCCGAATACTATCCCGAACCGCTCGAACTAGCCGTCAAGATGGGACACGAGATCGAGGATCATTCCTTCGATCATAAAACGAAGGGAAAGACGGCTGACGAACTGAAAAACAGCATCACGAAGACGGCGGAGATCATCGAGCGCGTCTCCGGGCGAACGCCGCGCTATTTTCGTCCCCCCGAGGGGGCGAGCACGCCCGCGCTTGACGAAGCCCTCTCCGCGCTCGGATACGAGGCGGTCTTCTGGACGGTCGATTCGCGCGATTGGACGGGGAAGCCGGCAAAAGCCATTGCCCGCGACGTCCTGAAAACCGTGCGCGACGGCGACGTCATTCTTTTCCACGACTACACCTGTCCCGGTGAGAACACGCTTCACGCGCTTGAAATAATCGTTCCCGTGCTGCTGTCGCGCGGATATCGGTTCGTTACCTTGGAGGAACTTTACGCCTGCGCAAAGTAAAACGGAGCATACCGTGCGGTATGCTCCGTTTTCGGGCCGGTCAGGTTTCCGGCAGGGCGGGCGGTTCTTCCTCGCCCTCGTCGGGTTCTTCCTCCTCGTTTTGCAGGGGATCGATCATGATCTCCTTGACTTTGTAGTAGGCGGCGTAGGTTCCCATAAACTTGACGTGAGAGAAGAGGAACATCAGGGGCATCGCAATCCCGAGGAAGAGCAGATAACCGCCGAGACCGAAGAGACACATAATATTGAGGAAAACGAAGAACAGCGTACCGAGCAGCGCAAGTATATTGCGCTTCAACCCGAGAATCGAGAAAATCAGGGAGTTTTTCAGCAATTTCTTGATCGAAAGATCGAACGTGACCATTTGCAGATACAGATAGTATCGCATAAAAACGTAGATCATCGCGACCCCGACGGTCGTCCAGAGAAGGAAGAAATCGAAGATCCGTCTTGCGGTAGTGAAAAGGTAATAGAGATCGAAACCGAGCAGGGCGAGAACGACGAAGTCGATGACGCCGTAAATCATCCCCTGCCGCCAGTTGCGTTTGATCGCGTAGAAGAAATCAGAATAGGGAAAAACGGGGTCGCCCATCACGATGCCGCGCGTCACGTAGGCGGCGCCGACGTTCACGAACCCGAAGGTAAAGACCGTCAGACCGGAAAGCCCAAAAAAGAAGTACGTCCAGAACGTCGGCGCGCGCTCCACGGTTTGCAGACCGTCGATCGCGAGAACGACGAGATCGGCGGGACTCGACGCCGCCTGCCCGACGCTCTCCGCGCGGATCAGGGGGAAGACGTCGGACGCGGGGGCGGTGAATTCCCGCGAGACGGTGCCGGAAAGGGCGAGGATGGCGAAGAGGAGCGGCAGGCACCCCAAAACCATCATGATATTGACCGAAAACAGTTTTCCGAGATTGTCACGGTAGAGACGGAAAAAGCGTTTGAGTCCGGTGCCCTCTTTCGCCGCCTGCTCCTTCGTGACTCCTTTTCCTTCGCGCTGCGTATCGAAAAGGCGGAATTTCCGCTTCTTTTTTGGTTCTTGTTCCCGATTGTCAAAGTCGTTCAAGGCAGATCTCCTTTGCCCATTATATTCTATCCTATCATATCATAACCCGCCCGAAATAGCAAGTTCAAAGCGCGAATTCAATAATAATTTACAAAACGCTTGCTTATCCGGACGAACTGTGTTAGAATAGAGAAAAAACCGAAGGAGGGCGGACTATGTTCCGGAGCGGCTGGCTCTCCAACCTGTTCAAAAAGATCCCGGATCTCACGACCGAACGCCTGATCCTTCGGAAGATCCGTTTGACCGACGCCCCCGACATGTACGAGTATTCCAAGGATCCCGACGTCACGAAATTCCTTCTGTGGGATCCGCACCCGAACGTCGAGCATACCCGCAATTACATCGACTATTTGCAGGACCGCTACCGCGACGGGAAGTATTACGACTGGGCGGTCGTGATCCGCTCGACGGGAAAGATGATCGGTACCTGCGGTTTTTCCGCCGTTTATCCCGATCACCGCTCCGCCGAGGTCGGATACGTTCTGAATCCCGCCTTCCGCGGACAGGGCTACGCCGGCGAGGCGCTCTGCGCCGTGATGGAATTCGCGTTCCGCCGTATGGCGTTGAACCGCGTGGAGGCAAGGTGCGTCGTAGAGAACGAGCCGAGCGAGCGCGTGATGCAGAAGGTCGGGATGCAGTTCGAGGGGATCGCGCGTTCCGCTCTCTTCGTCAAGGGCGCGTTCCGCGACATCAAGGTCTATTCGATGCTGCGCGAAGAATTCTTGCAGTCGAAACAAAAGAGCAAACCGTTCTAATCCGGCAAAACTCCGCATAGATTCGAGCAAACGAAGATAGCGGAGGTACGGACTTGAAACGGTTTCTCTTTTTTCTTTTGGCGGTCGTTTTGGTCTTTTCCTGTCTTGCGACGGGCGGCGTCGCCTCGGAGGATAACTCGGACGATCCGGCGCTCACGGAGACGGCGGGCGAAATGGAGATCGACGCGCGGGGCGCGATCCTGATCGAGGCGTCGACCGGGACGGTACTGTTCGAGCAGAACGCCGACGAGGCGTTTCCGCCCGCGTCGGTGACAAAGGTGATGACGCTTCTGCTCGTAATGGAGGCGCTCGATTCGGGAAGATTCACGATGAGCGATCCTGTTCCTGTCAGCGAGCACGCCGCGTCGATGGGCGGGTCGCAGGTGTTTTTATCACCCGGAGAGTCGCTCACAGTTGAGGAAATGATCAAATGCGCCGTCATCAGTTCGGCAAACGACGCGGCGGTCGCGCTCGCGGAGTTCGTATCCGGGAGCGAAGAGGCGTTCGTTTCCGAGATGAACCGCCGCGCCTCGGAACTCGGAATGAAGAACGCGCGCTTTGAGAACGTGACCGGACTTGACGATTCGACCGTCGATCACAGATGCAGCGCGCGTGACGTCGCGATCATGTCGCGGGAACTGATCTCTCATAAGGAGATCCTGAAATACAGCTCGACCTGGATGGACAGCATCCGGGGCGGGGAATTCACGCTCTCGAACACCAATCGGCTGATCCGGTTCTATCCCGGAGCCACAGGGCTGAAAACCGGGTCGACGGCGAAGGCGAAGTTTTGCCTTACGGCGACGGCGGAGCGGAACGGAATGACCCTCGTCGCCGTCGTGATGGGGTCGCCGAGCCGCGACGTGCGCAACGAGGAAACCAAGCGGTTGCTGGATTACGGCTTCGCAAACTACGCGCTGTATTCTTGCGAGAAAACCGAATTGTCCCCGATAAAAACGCTCGCAGGGAAAAGCGACGTTTGTCGGGTCGGTCACGACGGATTTTCCGCCGTTGTGAAGCGCGGGGAAGCGGCGAAAATCAACGTCGAATTCGATTTGCCGGAATCTTTACGTGCGCCCGTCTCGGAGGGCGAGACCGTCGGCCGCGCGGTTTTCCGTTCAGGCGAAACGATCGTCGGAGAGGTCCCCGTCAAGGCGATCGAGGGGGTCGGACGGGTCACTTTCCCACATCTTTTTGTAAGAATGCTTCGCGCGCTCGTGCTGGGGTGAAACGATCCGAAAAAATACGGAAAAATAAGCGTGAAACAAGCCGGAATCTCTTGCATTTTGAAATACGGTGATGTATAATGAACGTGTAAAAAAGATTTGGAGGAAAAAATGTCTGTCAGAGTCAATACCGATTTCCTCGCCGGCTTTATCCGCGACGATGAAATCACCAATCTTCGCCCGTATCTTACCGCCGCGCACAAACTTCTGCTCTCGGGAAAGGGAGCGGGAAACGACTATCTCGGATGGGTCTCGCTTCCCGACGATTACGACCGCGAGGAATTTGCCCGGATCAAGGCGGCAGCCGAGCGGATCAAACGCACTTGCGACGTCTTTCTTGTTCTCGGGATCGGGGGATCGTACCTCGGCGCGCGCGCCGCGATCGAGTTCGTGAAGTCGCCGCTGTATAACGCGCTCGCCAAGGATACGCCGGAGATCTATTTCGCCGGAAACAATCTGAGCCCCACGGCGCTCACCGAACTTCTTTCGATCTGCAAAGATAAGGATCTTTGCGTCAACGTCATCAGCAAATCGGGAACGACGACCGAGACCGCCGTCGCTTTCCGTATCTTCAAAGAACTTCTCGTGAAGAAATACGGCGAGGACGGCGCGAAGAGCCGGATCTTCGCCACGACCGACAAATGCCGCGGAACCTTGAAAGCGTTTGCCGATAAATCGGGTTACGAAACCTTCGTCGTTCCGGACGACGTCGGGGGACGGTTCTCGGTTCTGACCGCCGTCGGACTTCTGCCGATCGCCGTCGCAGGCATCGATATCGACGCGCTGATGAAGGGGGCGTCGGACGCAAGACGCGCGCTCTCGACGTCTAACCTCAAAAAGAACGACGCGCTGAAATACGCCGCGATCCGCAATATCCTGTACCGTCGGGGCAAAACCGTCGAAGTGCTCGTCGGTTACGAGCCCTATATGCTGATGCTGAACGAGTGGTGGAAACAACTCTTCGGCGAGAGCGAGGGCAAGGACGGAAAGGGAATCCTGCCCGACTCCGTGATCTTCTCGACCGATCTCCATTCGCTCGGTCAGTATATCCAGGACGGACAGCGGATGCTGTTCGAGACGGTCGTTTCGGTAGAGAATCCCGGCGCCGCCTTCGAGATCCCGTTCGACCCCGAAAACGTCGACGGTCTGAACTATCTTGCCGGAAAACAACTCGACGAGGTGAACAAGACCGCGATGACGGCGACCCTGCTCGCGCACACCGACGGGGGCGTTCCGAACACCGTGATCGAGGTGAAGGACAGATCCGCCGCATCGCTCGGTTATCTCTTCTATTTCTTCGAGTTTGCCTGCGCGATCTCCGGGTATCTTCTCGGCGTCAATCCCTTCAATCAGCCGGGCGTCGAATCCTACAAACGGAATATGTTCCGCCTGCTCGGAAAGCCCGGATACGACAAAATGGAGATCAAAACGAAAAAGAGATCGTGAAGGAACTGTGAATAATTTGCTTTCCACTTGTTTTTTTCTTTTTGATCGTGTATAATGGAAGTGGAACTCAATAACATTCAGGAGGAAACACAAAATGGTTAAGTTGATCATCGGCGCCAGAGGATCGGGGAAGACCAAACATCTGATCGAACTCGTCAACGACGCGGCTTCCGCGTCGAAGGGCTCCGTTGTCTGTGTCGAATACGGAAACACGCTGAATTTTGACGTGACGCATAAAGCGCGCCTCGTCGATACGACGGCTTTCGCGATCTCGAACGCCGACTCGCTCTACGGCTTTATCGCCGGGCTCGCCGCGAGTGATCACGACATCACCGACATTTTCGTCGACGCGGCGATGAAGATCTGCAACTACGATCTCGCCGGCGTCGAGTATCTGGTCGGAAAGGTCGCCAAGCTTGCCGAGAGTTATGAATTCAATCTGATTATGACGATCTCGGCAAACCCCGACGACTGCTCGGAAGCGCTTCGCAAATACATCTGATTTCACCCTTTTCAAATTGCGCACATATCTTGATATCGGAGCTCGCTCGGGCTCCGATATCATTTTTCAGGAGTGCGATATGGCTGAAAACAGAGGTATTAGCGGGCAGGCAGGCGGGCAGGGACGCGAGACGGTCTGCATTGATACGTATCGCGTCCTCGATTCCTCCCGGGATCGGGACTGTTACGAGGACGTCCGGGTCTATCTGACCCAGTTCGGACAGGAGATCATCGACCGTACCTGCAACGTCCGGGTACGCGGATGCGAGGTCGCGTGGTGTACCGTCAGCGTCGATCCGATCCAATTCAACTGCGGGTTCTATCAACTGACGGTGCGCTACTACGTCACGCTGAACCTTGAAACCTGTATGGGCGGCAGACCCCAGGAATTCAACGGTCTGACCGTTCTGGAAAAGAGATCGGTCCTCTACGGCGGGGAGGGCGACGTCAAGGTTTATTCGAGCGAGGACGATTCCTCCTGCAACTTTGACCCGCGCGACGCCGGGAACAAATCTCCGATCGGCGTCGTCGAGACCGTCGATCCCATCGCTCTTTCGGTGAAGGTCTGCGACCGGGGCGCGATGAACGGGTGCTGTTTCTGCACCTGCGATCAGATCCCGCGGGAACTGACCGCGAACGCGATCGGCGATCTCGTCGATCCCGACGAGGGGAACCGTCTTTTCGTCTCGCTCGGTATCTTCTCGGTGCTTCGTCTGCAACGTCCGGCGCAGCTGCTCGTCAACGCGAGCGATTACAGCGTGCCGGATAAGGAGTCGGTTCCCGTCGAGGAGAGCGACCCCTGCAAACTGTTCCGCACGATGTCCTTCCCGACGAATGAGTTTTCGGGGACGAACTGTCCGGGACAGAATCAGGGGAACGGTACCCGCCCGTCGCCGTCCGATCGCGGCGGATGCGCCTGCCGGGGATGATGCAAGAAGGGGAGCGGAGTTCGTCCGCTCCTCTTTTTTTCGGCGTTTCAACTGTGCGCGTCTCTCTTGACTTTTGCCGACCGATCGTATAAAATGAGTATATCAAATCAAGGGAGGATCGAGTGTTGAACGCAAGATTTTGCAGGGCGTTTGTCTGCCTTCTTGTCCTGTTTTCGTTTCTGATCCTTCCGGGGTGCAAAACGAAGGACGGTACGGTCGCGTCAAGCGCGAACACGACCACCGCCGTTCAGGCGGAGGAAACGCCGTTCGTACCGCCCGTCGCCTATCACGGAAAAGAGATTATCGACGGAAGTTTTTCTGCCGAGAGCGTGACCTATCCTTTCAAATACTCGGACGGGTTTTTCGACGTCGAACCGAAGTACTATCAGACGCATATGGCGACGGCGTCGCAGGCGCTTTCCTACGCCGCGTCAAAACCCGACGACCGGGGAGACTATTCGGTATGCGCCAACGAGGTCACGTCAATCCTCGAACAGATCGGGTTCTCCTCGGTTTACGTCAGTCCGTCCTTTTTGACGAAACCGACGTCCGAATCGGTCGGATGCGTGATCGCCGGGAAGACTGTTTCGACCGGGCGGGGAGCGCGCCGCGTTCTCTCGATGACGATGAAGAGCGGCAGTTTTGAAAAAGAGTGGGCGCTCGATTTCATCATCGGAGACGACGGGGAATCTCGCGGCGCCGCTTCGTCCGCCGAGCGGGTTATCGACGAGTATCTGTCCGCGTATCTGTCGCTTCATCCCGACCTGATCCCGTCGCTTGACGCGGGAGAGGTCGATTTCTGGCTGCAGGGGTTTTCGCGCGGCGGCGCCGTCGCGAACCTCGTGGCAAAACGCCTGATCGACCGGTATCAGGCGGCGGGGAACTGCGTCTACGCCTATTGCATCGAGGCGCCGAAAGCCGGGATCAAATCCGCCGAGGATCCGACGCGCGACTATTCCTCGATCCACAACGTCGTGAACCCGAACGATCCCGTCCCGTATCTCGCGCCTTCTGCAATGGGCTTCAAGCGTTACGGGCTCGATCACTATCTGTTCAGCGGGTACGCGAATTCGGACGAACCGATCCGGGACGAGTCCGGGCGGGCGGTAAGCGACAACGAACGGTTTGAATCCATAACCGAAAAGCGACTGGCTCTGACGAGAAAACGCCTGCTCGCTCTGCTCGGAAGCGAGTGGAAAGCCGACCTGTTTATGCCGCGAGGTCTGACGTTTTGGGAACTCGATCTTTCGACCGAGAGCGTCAGATATTCGGAAAGAGCAGGGACGACCCCGTCCTTTCTCGAAGCCGTTTTCGACGGATTCTGCGTTTTGAAGAACGGGCAGCCCGTGACCGACCGCGCGACCTACGTGCAATCCGGAATGGAGACGGCTCTCGCCCGAATGGTCGCGTTCTTGATGACCGATCTCGAACCCGCCGATCTTCCGTCGACCGACGCTCTGCAACCGATCGTCGAAGGCGCGTTTGATTCCTGTCGGGACGCGCTCTCGGAATGCGCGGTCTTAAACGATCGGCTCAAACTCACGCTCAATCTGCACGGGCAGGTCGCCCGGGATCTTACGGACGCCCTGATCCTTCGGCTGAGGGACGAGGACTTCGTTTCCGAACTGTTCGAGGATTATCCGGAAGGAGGGGTCGAAAAGGCCCTCGACGATCTTTCGGTCATCCTCTATCGCGTTCTATTTGCAAGCGAGGACGTCGACGATCTTCTGACCCTCGTCCTCAACTTCGCGGATCTGTCGGTCAATCATCAGTACGTTCTGACGCTTGCCGTGCTCGAATCCTACGATTCCTGGTTCGAGCCGACGGGGTCCGATTAAAAAAGGAAGAGCGGTGAATGCCGCTCTTCTTTATTTGTATTCGATTTGCAGGATCATACCGTTCTTTTCGTTTTCGGCGTGCGTATCGGAGAGCCCGACAAAGAACGTTTTTTGATTGACGGCGAGGCTGAGCGGCGGTATGTCGTAGAAGAAATAGAAGAGTTCGGAGAACGCCTCGTCCTTCTTCTTCGAGTTCGCCCACACCGAAACGCGGACCGTTCCGTCCTCCTGCGGCTCGCCGCACAGGGCGTAGAGTTTCCCGTTCGATTGGGTGAGGTCGTAGACCGTCGCGGTCTTGGGAAGCCCGATCTCTCTGATCTCGTTCGCGTCGTCGGTCACGTAGAGGTTTCCGGTCGCGAAGAAGAGTTTTCCGTTGTACTCGTATTTGGCGGAGAGCGGAACGTACGTAATGGATTTCATCCTGATCTTGCCCGACCAGGTGTTGTCGTACGCAAACGTCCCGTCGGAGTAGCGGTAGATTTCCACCGAGCCGAATTTCGCGCCTCTGAAAAGAATGAAGGCGTAGAGATTCCCACGCAGGGTGAAGAGATTGTAAGTGCGGACGTCGGACCATTGCGTCGTGTCGAGTTTTTCGCCGTTCTTATACAGATCGACGTGGGAGAAGGTCTCGCCGCCGTCGCTCGATGCGACGACCGGGGAATACTCCTCCGGCGCGCCGATCCCGGCGAAGATCTTGCCGTCGTGCTCTGCAAGGTCGAAGGTATGTACGCCGTCAGGCAGCACGCGATTCTTAATCCACTCGCCGTCTTGCAAAACGTAGTAATTGCCGAGTTCCCACCCTTCCTGCGGGTCAATCCCGGGGGTCGTCAGTTTGCCGTCGATCACGCAGAAGCGGTCGATCTCTTCCTCGGGCAGCGGCGTCCCGGTCTCCCATTCCTTGGTCGTCAGGTTTCGCCGGATGACGGCGACGGGTCCCGCGTTCGCGTCGAAGTCCCCGGACCCGACGTAGAGGAAGCCGTCCCACACCGTCATATCCCACGGAGACCGGGCGCGGACGCCCGGATCGTACTGATCGGCTGAGGGGATCCCGAGTTCGGTATATTTGATCGGTTTGATCTTCTGCGTCGGGAGGTAAAAGACGAAGACGAGCACGATCCCGACAAGAAGAAGGCAAAGGATGAAGCGAAATATCTTCATTACGTTCGGTTCCTTAAATATCTTTCCGAAGAATTATATAACATTTTACTTGTTTTGTCAATGATTTGGGGCGTTCCGGTTTTTGGAGAGAATTTAAATCCGAATTCTTACTGTTTTGATGATACTGAAAGGCGGAGAGAGTGAGATTCGACGCGCCCCTGCCCTTCGGGCAAGGCGCTACTCACCGTCTCTCGCCCGAAACAGCAAAAGGGTGGCTTTATCGGATGGCGAGAGACTTAGAGTTTCCGCCGCTCCGCGGCGGAAACTCGGTGAGTTCGAAGTCGAGCGAATCTCCGCCGCAAAAAGGGCATCCGCCGAATGGCGGGTGCCCTTTTTGTGGCGGAGAGAGTGAGATTCGAACTCACGGAACGGTATTAGCGTTCACACGATTTCCAGTCGTGCGCCTTAGACCAGCTCAGCCATCTCTCCGTTTGCTCAAAAATTATAGCATAGAAGCGTTGCTTTGTCAACCTTTATTGCGAAAGTTTCCTTGTAAAATCGCCCTTTTTTATGAAAACGGATTGACAGAGACGGGAAGCGATGATATAATATTCAAAGTTATTGAATCAGCCGTACGTTTACGTGGAAAAAAGAGGGAAGACTGTGAATCTAAAAGTATTGAAGTTCGGCGGTAGTTCGCTTGCCGACGCAAATCAATTCAAGAAAGTGGCGGAGATCGTCCACGCCGATCCGGCGCGGCGCTACGTCGTGCCGTCCGCGCCCGGAAAACGGTTTAAGGACGACGAAAAGGTCACGGATCTTCTCTATACCTGTTTTGATCTTGCGCTCGCCGATAAGGATATTTCCGAGACGTTTGCGAAGATCGAGGATCGCTACCGTTCGATCATCCGCGATCTCGGGCTTGACTATTCGCTCGATAAAGAGTTTGAGACCATCCGCACGGCGATCCTGCACTGCGCGGGGCGCGACTACGTTGCGAGCCGTGGGGAATACCTGAACGGTCTGATCCTTGCCGAGTACCTCGGCTACGACTTCATCGACCCGCAGCGTTACATCTTCTTCCGCGACAACGGCGCGTTTGATTCCGAGAAGACGAACATCATCCTCTCGGCGATCTTAAAACAGCACGAGCGCGCGGTCATTCCGGGCTTCTACGGCTCGATGCCGAACGGAACCATCAAGACCTTCTCGCGCGGCGGCTCGGACATTACCGGTTCGATCGTGGCGCGCGCGGCGAACGCCGACGTCTACGAGAACTGGACCGACGTTTCCGGGTTCTTGATGGCGGATCCGCGCCTGGTCGAGAATCCGAAGATCATCGAGACCATCACCTACAAGGAACTGCGCGAACTTTCCTACATGGGTGCGACGGTGCTGCACGAGGAAGCGATCTTCCCGGTGCGGTACGCCGGAATTCCGATCAATATCCGGAACACCAACAAGCCCGAAGAGAAGGGAACGCTGATCGTTTCCTCCGCGCCCGACGTCCTCTCCGACTACGTCATCACCGGGATCGCCGGCAAGTGCGGTTTCTCGGTCATCTCGATCGAGAAGGATATGATGAACTCCGAGATCGGCTTCGGTCGGCGCGTACTTGAAGCGATCGAGAAATGCGACATCTGCTTCGAGCACCTTCCTTCCGGCATCGACACGATGTCGGTCGTCGTCAACTCGAACGACATCGTCGGCAAGCGCGACTTCCTTCTGACCGAGATCTGCCGCCTGACCGAGCCGGATATGATCGAGATCGAGGATCATCTCGCCCTGATCGCCGTCGTCGGCCGCTCGATGGTCAAGGCGAAGGGAACCGCCGCCCGGATCTTTTCGGCGCTCTCCGCCGCAGGCGTGAACATCAGGATGATCGACCAGGGATCGAGCGAGCTCAACATCATCATCGGCGTGGACGAAGCCGACTACGTGACCGCGCTCAAAACCATCTACGGCGAGTTCGTCAAATAATCCGAAAAAAAGAAATCCCCGGAACGATTCGTTCCGGGGATTTTTCGTTTGGATCAGAATTTCAGGTAGTTGACCTTCACGCCGGGGCCCATCGTCGAGGCGACGACGCAGCTCTTGACGTACTGACCCTTCGCGGAAGCGGGCTTCGCCTTCATAACGGCTCCGACGAGCGCGTTGAAGTTCTCAAGCAGTTTCTCGCTGCCGAAGGACGCTTTGCCGATGGGGCAGTGAATGATGTTGGTCTTGTCGAGACGGTACTCGATCTTACCGGCTTTCGACTCCTTGACGGCGCGAGCGACGTCGGGAGTAACGGTGCCCGCCTTCGGGTTCGGCATCAGTCCCTTAGGACCGAGAACTTTACCGAGACGTCCGATGACGCCCATCATATCGGGGGAGGCGATCACGACGTCGAAGTCGAACCAGCCGCCCTGAATCTTCGTGACGTACTCTTCCGCGCCGACGTAATCGGCGCCGGCTTCGGCGGCGGCGGTCGCCTTGTCGCCCTTCGCAAAGACGAGGGTGCGAACGGTTTTACCGGTTCCGTTCGGAAGAACGATGGCGCCTCTGACCTGCTGATCGGCGTGGCGCGAGTCAACGCCGAGACGCATATGGATCTCGATCGTCTCGTCAAACTTCGCTTTCGCGGTCTGGCAAACGATGTTGAGCGCCTCGTTGGCGTCGTAGAGTTTGGTCTTTTCGATCAGTTTCGAGCTTTCCGCGTATTTCTTACCCATTTTCATTTCATCATTCCTCCTCGGTTAGTCGTCCGATACGGTGATGCCCATGCTGCGGGCGGTACCGGCGATCATGCTCATGGCTGCCTCAAGAGACGCGGCGTTCAGATCGGGCATCTTCTGCTCGGCGATCTTCTTCACCTGCTCTTTGGTGATGGAGGCGACCTTGACCTTGTTCGGGGTGGCGGACGCGGTCTCGATTCCGCACGCCTTCTTGATCAGAACCGGCGCGGGAGGAGTCTTGGTGATGAAAGAGAAGGTACGGTCGGCGTAAACGGTGATGACGACGGGGATGATCAGCCCCATATCGTTCTTGGTTCTCTCGTTGAACTCCTTGGTGAAGTTCGGGATCGAGACGCCGTACTGACCGAGAGCGGGACCTACCGGGGGAGCGGGAGTCGCCTTGCCGGCAGGAAGCTGCAGTTTGATATAACCGGAAATCTTTTTGGTTGCCATAATGCGTTATCCTCCAAATGTGGTACTTTGCGGGAAACATAGATAGATTTGTTTCCCTCCCACGGGATGCGGAAGAATCAGTCCTCTTCCGCGCGACGGATATCTTTCAGGTCGACGATGACCTGAATATCGCGGGTTTCGGTAGAAACAAGGACGGTCGCCTGATCGTTTTCGGCGTCGATCTCCTGCAACGTACCGCCGAATCCCTCGAAAATACCCGAAACGAGTTTGACCTTGTCGCCCGACTCGAACGCCGGTTTCTCGGTCTTGGTCTCGACCTTGAAGGAGCGGACTTCCGCGTCGGTCAAGGGGGTGGGTTTCGACCCGGGTCCGACGAAGCCGGTGACCCCGGTGATGTTCCGAACGACGTGCCAGGTGGCGTCGGTCATAATCATCTTGACGAAAACGTAGCAGGGGAATACCTTGGATTCGACTTCCTTCTGTTCACCTTTTTCATTGGTGGTGACGGTGATCTCGATGGGGAGTACCACCTCGAAGATCATATCGCCGAGTCCGCGGTTCTCTACGATCTTTTCAATGTTGGCTTTGACCTTGTTTTCGTAGCCGGAGTACGTATGAACTACGTACCATCTGGGACCTTGATTCATTTCATTGATATCGCTCATTTTCGATCAAAGCGGGCGTCAACCGACGAGCCCGGCGATCCCTCCGAGAATCTCGGAGCAGACGAAATCGACGATACCGATGACGACGCCGAGCACAACCACGGAGACCAGAACGAGAACGGTGTTCTTCTTGACGTCCTTCCAGGGCATCCAGACGACCTTCTTCATCTCGCTCTTGTAGTCGCTCCACAGTTTCTTCAACCGGCGTCCGATCCGAACGAAGAGGTTGGGCTTTTTCGCCGTTTCCTTCTTCTTGGGAGCGGGTGTTTTGCTCTGCTCTTCTTCGAGCGGGGCGTTCATTTCTTCATTCTCAGCCATTGCTCGCTCTCCTTACTTCGTTTCCTTGTGCAAAGTGTGCTTGCGGCAGAACCGGCAGTACTTCTTTGTTTCAAGGCGATCGGGATCGTTCTTCTTGTTTTTCTTCGTGTCATAATTGCGTTGCTTGCATTCGGAGCAGGCAAGGGTAATTTTGACTCTCATAACGGCACCTCCTATCAGATTTGGGTTTCCCCAGAATACCTCCCTCAGTTAACGAGGCGGCGCGTCCCGGTCCCAGTCGGGGCACACAAAAAAAGCACCTCATCAAAGAGGTGATAACATTCTACCACTTGTCGGGCGATCTGTCAAGAGTTTTTTTCAAAATAATATAATATATATCCGGTTTTTTCCGGACTGCCTCGGACGGTTGGAGCCGGGCAGCCCGGTAAAACGTGCGAACGGGGAGCCGTCCCGTCAGCGAATCACCTTCAACGCGTTCTGATCCGAGACGCGAACGAAAGCGATATAAGTCGTGCCGCGATTGACGCACAGACGGTTGCCGTCGGCGTCGAGCAGCGAAAAAACGCCGTTCTCCATCGTCCAGAGCACGTCGCGCGCGGTCCCGTCGGTGATGAGTTTGCCCTTGCCGCCCCGAAGCAGAAGCGAAAACTCGCTTCCGCTCTCGCTTTCATAGGTCGCGCAGTCGGAGGAGAGGACGATCAGGTTTGTAAAAGAAAGCGAAGATCCGTCGATCCCGTCGACCGTTTTCTCACCGAGCTGCGAGCGGACGTAAACGCCCGTCTCGCTGTGATAGGAAAACGCGGCGTTCTGCGTCGCGGAGAACGAGATCGAGATCTCGGACGCCGGCTCGTTTCCCGCGGGGATCCGCTCGCCCGCGGCGGGGAAGGAATAGGGCGCAGTATATCCCTCGCCGATGGTCGTGCGGTAACCGAGTTTACCGATCTCGGACGAGATCAGAGAGCCCGTGGTCATCAGGTTGTGCGGCATGATCCGCGAGGTATCGCGGTAGCAGAGCGAACCGAGATTTTGCGTCAGGTAGTCGAGCGTATCGCGCCCCTCGAAGAGGACAGACGCCGAAACGTCGCTCGTCCCGGCGTAGACCTCGATCGCGTCGAACGCCGCGACGACGTCGGATACGTATTTTCTTGTCGAACGAATCCCGCCGATTTTTTCAAGCGAGGCGTAAGAGGTCGTTACCATCACGAGTCGGGTCGCCCCGTTTTCGATCGGAAATTCGAGCAGGACGTCGGTTTTTCCGATCCCGAACTGCGGGAGCGCGTAGGACGTATTGCCGAAAGAGACGGCGACAGGTCTTGAAACCGACGCGCTTTCCGTCGTTTCAAGACCTGTCAGAGGATAATAGAATCGGGGACTTTCGGGGATCGGATCGGGTTCCGTTTGCGCGGGCGGCTCGTTCTCGGTTTCTTTTGTCTCGGTCGCGTCAGGGGCGATCCGCTCTTGATTGTCTATCGGCGTCTGCTTGTTTCTGACGGGGATCAGCGACGCCGCCTCGCACCCTGCGAACGAAGCAATGACGAGAAGCGCCAAGAGAAATGCGAAGATCGAGAGTCCGGCAAGAGAATTGCCTTTTTTGAACACTTTCATTTTTTACCTCCTTGTGTTCCGGGAAAATCAGGATACGAGCATTTTTTCGAGCCAGACGCACCCGAGATCAAACGCCTCGTAAAGTCCGTTGGTAACCAACTTCTGCTTGACGGGTTTTCCGTCCTTGGAGCAGACCTGCACGAGGATCTGATCGGGAACCTCGACCGTCGTATCGCCGATCTTCGCGCTCTTTTGCGTCATGATCATCATGGAGAGATAGTACTCGTCCGAGAGATCGCCGTAGAAGAGATCGTTCCCTTTACGGACAAGGGGTTTTCCTTTGTAGGTCAGGTAACTTCCGTCGATATTGACCGCTTTCACTTGTAACATCTCCTTTCTTCAATATTCGTCCGGCATCCGGTTCTTGCTCGTTCCCCCACATCTTACCCGAGGAATCGGGCTCTGTCAAGTCAATCGACAAAAACAGAACCGCCCGATTCGTTCGGGTTTTTTCGCCATCCGACGGCGTTAGTCACGCGAACCCTGAATGTGACAGGGAGAGCCGCGATACGCGTCGGACGCCGGACGGGAGGAGGGGGTGCAAAGACCGAAGAGCCGGTCGGCGGAGAGAGAGAACTCCGCCTGCTTCCTCGCGTCGCCAGGTAAGGCGACCCAATCCGCCGTTTTCGTCAGGATGGGGAGCGAGGATCGTTGCTTGACCGTCCGCAGCAGCTTTCGTCCTTTGTCGGAAAAACCGAAGATCCGACTGTAAAGCGGTCTTTCGCTTGGACCGGGGGAGGTAAAGCCCGGCCAGAGCGAAAGAATCGTGCGTCGGATCTGCGAATCCGGAACGGAACGGCAGGAGGTGCGGGCGACCAGGTCGTCGAGGGAAACGGCGTCTTTCGCCGCGTCGAGAATACGAGCGACAAGACCGCCGTCAAGACCGATCCGATTGGAAAAAGACGAGGGATCGGCTGCTATCAGATGTGCCAGAACGGCATCGGAAAGCCGGGGGGAAATGGAGGCGGGAACGGTTTTCTCTTGCAGAGCGCCTTCCCAGAGAGAAATCGTTTCTGCCGGGATATATCTTTCAAATTCGTTAAGTTTTTGATTGAACAGAAGAGTTCGGAGAGCGGTTGCGCCGACGTATTTTTCGTCGTCGGGACGGGTGCTTTCGTATCTGCCGCCGACTCGTTTTACGGCGAAGGGCTCGATTCTTTCGCGTCGGCTTATCAACGCTTTCAGATAGCCGACGGCAAGCAGGTCGTTCGCGCCGACCCCGTACCGGAACGCGGCGGGATCCGACTCCCGGACGATTTCCCGAATCAGTTCGGGCATTCCGCGCCGTTTCCCGTCCTCGGTTTCCCGCATCGCTTTGAGTTTTGCGGCGGTTTTCGGGTCGGAGAGCGTCCTTGCGGCGTTTGACAGGGCGTTTACGTCCCCGCATTCGGAGCCGAAGGCGACGGCGTCGACGACGTCGAGCGACGCGACAAGATTCACGGCGGCGCGCGAAAACGTCTCTGCGCCCGAAACCGAAAAGGGGAACGGAAGTTCGAGAATCAGATCATAGCCGGAGAGAAGTGCGGTTTTCGCCCGAAAATAGGGGTCTGCGACCGCGACGTCGCCCCTCTGGACGAAGCATCCGCTCATCACGGCGACGACGGCGCAGTCCTCTCCGAACTTCTCCCGGATTTTATCGAGAAGATACCGATGACCGTTGTGGAACGGGTTGAATTCTGCCGTTACGGCGACGGTTTTCATCTCGGTTCTCCTTCGTTTTGATTGCGTCGCGGGACTTTTTCGGGGATTTTTCCGCGAACACTTGAAAAATGTAAAAAGATAGTTTATAATATGCTTGATTTTGATTTTTCGGAGGAAACAAATGAACGTACTTGTCATCAACGCCGGGAGCAGTTCGCTGAAGTACCAGCTGTTCGACACGGCGAAAAGCGAAGTCAGAGCGAAAGGGATCTGCGAACGGATCGGGATCGACGGACGGATCGTCCATAAGATCCCGGGGAAAGCGGATTACGTCAAGGACGTCGCGATGCCCAACCATTCGGAGGCGACGCGCATCCTCGTCGAAACTCTGACCGATCCCGAACTCGGCTGTCTTTCCAGCATGTCCGAGATCGAGGCGGTGGGACACCGCATCGTCCACGGAGGTCCGTATTTCTCGGAATCCGTCCTGCTCACGCAGGAGGTTTACGATACCCTTGACAAGAAGTGCCGCGATCTCGCGCCGCTTCACACCGGGGCGCATTTGCAGGGGATCCGGGGCTGCCTTGACGTGATGCCCGATACCCCGCAGATCCTCGTATTTGATACCGCGTTCCATCAGACGATGCCGTCCGAGGCGTTTATGTACGGAATCCCGTATAAGATGTATAAGGACTACGCCATCCGCCGCTACGGCGCGCACGGCACCTCGCACCGTTACGTCACGGGCGAAATGATCAAACTGATGGGCGGAAAAGCCGAGGGAACCAAGATCGTGACCTGCCATCTCGGCAACGGATCTTCGATCTCCGCCGTCAAGGACGGAAAGGTGATCGACACCTCGATGGGTTTCACGCCTCTTGCCGGCGTGATTATGGGGACGCGCTGCGGCGATATGGATCCCGCCGTCGTTCCGTTCATTATGAAGAAGACCGGAATGACCCCCGACGAGATGAGCGACTTTATGAACAAGCAGTGCGGGTTCCTCGGGATCTCCGAGGTTTCCTCCGACTGCCGCGACCTCGAATCCGCGATCGCGGAAGGGAACGCGCAGGCGAAACTCGCGATGGACATCCTCGGCTACCAGATCAAACGCTTCATCGGCGCGTACGCCGCCGCGATGGGCGGGCTTGACGCCATCGTGTTTACCGCCGGCATCGGCGAGAACACCGCCTCGATCCGCGAACGGGCGCTGACCGGACTCGACTTCCTCGGCGTCGATTTTGACCGTGAGGTGAACGACAAGACCTTCGGAAGATCCGGCGTGACCAAGCTTTCGACCGACAAGTCCCGCGTCAAGATCTACATGATCCCGACCAACGAGGAACTGATGATCGCGCAGGACGCCGAGCGGATCGCGCAAAGCGTGAGAAAATAAGATTTTGCGGGCGCCTTCGGGCGCCCGTTTCTCTTTTTCCGCCGACCCTTTTTCAATTATATCATATCGGTTCGCCGTTTGTCAATTTGATGAGAAAAAAAGTGAGAAAAACGGGAGTTCGTGAAAAAAGGGGAGCGAAGCGTGATTATTCCGCGCTTTCTTGACAAAAGATAAAAACGGATGTATAATTTATTGATAGAATAAAAGGTTGGGTGATGGTATGCTGAAAATCGGTCTTGCAGGCGGAAGCGGAAGCGGGAAAGGGGTCGTGTCGTCCCTTTTTTCTCTATCCGGCGTCCCCGTATTCGACTGTGACGCGGTCTATCACGATATGATCTCGCGCGACGGGACACTTTCGCGCGAACTTGCCGCCGCCTTCGGGGAGACGATCCTTTCGCCAGAAGGGGGCGTCGACCGTCGCGCGCTCTTCGACGCCGCGTTCGGCGATCCCGAATCGAGAAAACGCCTGAATTCGATCTCTCATCGCCGGATCCTCACGGTTTTGCGTGAATGGATCAACCGCGCGGAGAGTCAGGGCGTTTCGGCGATCCTCGTCGACGCGCCGCTCCTCTTTGAATCGGGATTCGACCGGGAATGCGACCTGACCGTCGCCGTAACGGCGCCGACCGAAATCCGCTTGAAACGGATCGTCGAACGCGACGGGATCACACCCGAAAAGGCGCGTGAAAGGATCGCGGCGCAAATCCCCGACGATGAAATCGCCCGGCGCGCCGACTTTGTTCTTGAAAACGCGGGCGACCGTGCAGAATTCGTCAAGACAGCGATTACCGTTCTGAATCAGATCAACGAAAGAAGGTTAAAGAAATGAAAGAAACCGCGAAAACAAAGGGACAGATCCTCTCGGAAACTCTGACGGCAAAAAAAGAGAATATCTTTGAGAAACAAACCGACAAGACCGACGCGATCTTCGCCTACGCCGAGGGGTACAAAACCTTCCTCAACGCGGCGAAAACCGAACGCGAAGCCGTCACGGAACTCGTCGCGATGGCGAAGA
Organism: Clostridia bacterium; assembly: GCA_017961575.1. Taxonomy (GTDB): domain Bacteria; phylum Bacillota; class Clostridia; order Oscillospirales; family CAG-272; genus UBA1740. The sequence goes on from JAGCXA010000023.1 coordinate 75,632, forward strand.
AAAACGGTTTCCGGGAATGGAAACTCGGAGACCCCGTCGAACGCGGCGGCGCGTACTGGTTCAATAACCGCCAAAAGAACCTCTTTCTGTTCCGCATCGGTCAAAACGACGTCGCACGCGACGGCGTGCGGATCATGGCGGCGCATATCGACTCTCCGCGCCTCGATCTCAAACAGAACCCCGTCTACGAGGATTCCGGGATGTGCTTCTTCAAGACGCACTACTACGGCGGGATCAAGAAGTATCAATGGACGACCATCCCGCTCGCTCTCCACGGCGTCGTGATCCTCGAAAACGGGGAAGAAGTCACCGTGAAGATCGGCGAGGACGAATCCGATCCGATCTTCTATATCAACGACTTGCTTCCGCACTTGGCGCAGGAGCAGTCGCAAAAGCCGCTCGGGACGGCGATCCCGGGCGAAAAACTGAATCTTCTTGTCGGCGGTTTTCCGTACCCCGACGAAAACGTGTCCGAGAAGATCAAATTGAACGTTCTTTCGATTCTGAACGAGAAATACGGGATCAAAGAAGACGATTTCATCAGCGCCGAGATCTGCGCCGTTCCCGCCTACACGGCGCGCGACGTCGGATTTGACCGCGCCTTTATCGGCGCATACGGTCACGACGACCGCGTCTGCGCCTATCCGATCGCGACGGCGATCTTTGAGACCGAGGACAGAGAACACACGACGCTCGTGATTCTCGCCGACAAGGAAGAGGTCGGAAGCGACGGAAACACCGGAATGAACTCGATCATCCTCCGCGACGTGCTCGATTCGATCGCGGCGTCGCTCGGCGCCGATCCGATTCTTGTCCGCGCAAACTCCGCGTGCCTTTCCGCCGACGTGACGGCGGCGTACGACCCCAACTTCTCCGACGTATACGAGGCGAAGAACAGTTCGATGATCTCCTGCGGTACGACGATGTGCAAATACACCGGGTCGAGAGGAAAGTCCTCGACAAACGACGCGTCCGCCGAGTTTGTCGGGACCGTCCGTCGTCTGTTCAAGGAAAACGGCGTGACCTTCCAGACCGCCGAACTCGGAAAGATCGACCTCGGCGGCGGCGGGACCGTCGCGAAGTATATCTCGCACGTAAACGTCGACACCGTCGACGTCGGCGTGCCCGTGATCTCGATGCACGCGCCCTACGAGGTGATCTCGAAAGCCGACCTGTACTCGACCTACGAGGCGTTTCTCGCGTTCTGTAAATTATGTCGGAACAACTGACGCGGGCGCTCGAACGTTACCGCGAGATCGAGACGATCCTTTCGGAAAAATCGTATTCTTCTGACCCGGAATCCTACGCCGCCTTGATGAAAGAGTATCGCTCTCTTTCCGAAGTATTTGAAAAATCAGAAGATTATTTCAAGGCAGAACAGGAAATCCGTGATCTGACAGCGTTGCTGACGTCGGAGACCGACCCCGAACTCAAAGGATTGTGCGAGAGCGAATTGCGCGAAGCGCGAGAGCGTTTAGAACGTCTTTCATCCGAGATCAACGCCCTGCTTTTGCCCCGCGATCCCGACGACGACAGGAACGTCATCCTGGAAATTCGAGCCGGGGCGGGCGGTGAGGAAGCGGCGCTGTTCGTCGCCGATCTCTTCCGGATGTATTCGATGTACGCGGAACGAAACGGTTTCTCGGTCGAACTCCTTTCGGAAAACCGCACGGAACTCGGCGGTTTCAGGCAACTGTCCGCGCTCCTTTCCGGCGCGGGCGCCTTCTCCCGTTTCCGCTACGAGAGCGGCGTTCACCGGGTACAGCGCGTCCCCGTGACCGAGTCGCAGGGGCGTATCCAGACGTCGACCGTCACCGTCGCCGTTTTGCCGGAGGCGGAGGAGATCGAGGTCAATCTTGCTCCCGGCGACGTCAAGATGGAGTCCTGCAAGAGCAGCGGCGCCGGCGGTCAGCATATCAACAAGACCGAATCCGCCGTTCGTCTGACGCATATTCCCACGGGGATCGTCGTCGAGTGCCAGGAGGAACGCAGTCAGTTCAAGAACCGTGACAAGGCGATGAAACTGCTTCTCTCGAAACTCTACGAGATCAAGCGCAGGGAACGCGACGACTCGACCGCCGAGAATCGGAAAAGACAGGTAGGCACCGGCGACAGGAGCGAAAAGATCCGTACCTATAATTTTCCGCAGGGACGGGTGACCGATCACCGGATCGGCTTCACCGTCTATACGCTCGATTCGTTTCTGAACGGCGAGATCGGCGGAATGATCGACGCACTCCGCATCCACGACGCGGAGACGAAACTTGCGTCTGGACGACAGGAAGAATAATCGGAGCATAAGACAGAATGAAGACCGAATACGTAGAACGCCCCGACCTCTCGACCGAGGAGGGATTACGTGAGATCGCCCGCGCCGGAGAGATCATCCGGCGCGGGGGTCTCGTCGTCTTCCCGACCGAGACGGTGTTCGGTCTCGGCGGAAACGCGCTCGACGCGGAGGCGGCGGGCAAAATATACTCAGCAAAGGGAAGACCTTCGGACAATCCCCTCATCATACATATCGCCGATCCCGCCGACGCTTCAAAATACTGTGAAACCAACGAACTGTTCGGGCGTCTCGCGAGGGCGTTTATGCCGGGACCCCTGACCGTCGTTTTACCGGCGAAGCCGATCGTACCGAAGACCGTCACGGCGAACCTTCCGACCGTCGCCGTCAGATGCCCGTCCCATCCCGTCGCGCACGCCTTGATCGTGGCGGCGGGCGTACCGATCGCCGCGCCGTCTGCCAATCTTTCGGGTTCGCCCTCTCCCACGACCTTCCGTCACGTCCGTGAGGACCTCGACGGCAGGGTCGATATGATCCTCGGCGGCGAATGCGAGATCGGGGTCGAATCGACGATCGTGCGGATCGACGGGCAGAACGAACTGACCCTTCTTCGTCCCGGCGGGATCACGCCGGAACAACTCGGCGAATTTGCACGCGTTTCTCTATCTCCCGCGGTTCTCGACAAACTGAAAGAGGGAGAACGGGTACAGTCGCCCGGAATGAAGTATAAGCACTACGCCCCGAAAACGCCCCTGTATCTTTTGCGGGGCGACGGGGAAGAACGGATGCGTTTTCTTGCGGAACAGACAGGGAAGTTCGGCGTTCTTGCCTACACGGGCGACGTCGACGTCATCCGCGCGCTCGACACCGCCCCCGTCGTGTTTGACCTCGGCGACGAAAACGACCCCGCACAACCGCTGCATCGTCTTTTCTATCTTCTCCGCGAAGCCGATAAAGCGGGGTGCGAGCGCATCTACGCGCCGTTACCCGGTACCGACGGGCTGTCTCTTGCGCTCTATAACCGAATGATCCGCGCCGCGGCGTATCAGATCATATCTCTGTAATTTCAAACGAAAGGGGGATCGCGTGATGGCGAAGAAAAAGAATCTTCCGTCGCCGGGAACGGTCGAGGCGGAGATCCGTCCGCAGCCGATCGTCGAGACGATCGAAACGAACTATATGCCCTACGCCATGAGCGTCATCATATCCCGCGCGCTCCCCGAGATCGACGGATTCAAGCCCTCACACAGAAAACTCCTTTACACGATGTACGAGATGGGGCTGCTCTCCAAGCCCCGCACCAAGAGCGCGAACGTCGTCGGGCAAACGATGCACCTGAACCCGCACGGCGACGCCGCGATCTACGAAACGCTCGTCCGGCTCACGCGCGGTCACGGCGCGCTTCTGCATCCCTTCATCGACTCGAAGGGGAGTTTCGGAAAACAGTACAGCCGCGATATGGCGTACGCCGCGTCGCGGTATACCGAGGTCCGTCTCGATCCCTTCTGCGCCGAACTCTTCGACGGGATCGAAAAGAACAGCGTCGATTTTATCCCGAACTACGACAACACGACAAAGGAACCGGTACTGCTTCCCACGACCTTTCCGAACGTCCTCGTTTCTCCCAATCTCGGGATCGCCGTCGGGATGGCTTGCTCGATCTGTTCCTTCAATCTTGCCGAGATCTGCGACGGGACGATCGCGCTTTTAAAAAATCCCGACTGTCCGACCGACCGACTGCTCGATCTTGTCAAAGCGCCGGATTTTTCGGGCGGGGGGCAGTTGATCTACTCACGCGAAAAGATGCGGGAACTCTACGAGACCGGCGTCGGTCCGATCCGGCTTCGCGCCAAATACGCCTACGACGCGAAGGAAAACTGCATCGACGTTCTCGAGATCCCGTATTCCACCTCCATCGAGGCGATCATGAAGAAGATCACCGATCTTATCAAGGAGGGGAAACTGCGCGAGATCACCGACGTGCGCGACGCCATCGACCTGAGCGGGTTCCGGCTGACGATCGACGTGCGCCGGGGAACCGACCCCGAACGGCTGATGGAAAAACTCTATCTGTTGACGCCGCTTGAAGATACCTTCGACTGCAATTTCAACGTTCTGCTCGACGGGCGGCCTGCGACCCTCGGCGTCCGTCCGATCCTGCTTGCCTGGATCGCGTTCCGGATCGCGTGTATCCGGCGGGAAATGACCTTCGATCTTGAAAAGAAACAGGACAAACTGCATCTTCTGATGGGGCTCGGTTCGATCCTGCTCGACCTCGACCGCGCGATCCGGATCATTCGCAACACCGAGGACGAGAAGCAGGTGGTCCCGAACCTGATGGAGGCGTTCCACCTCTCCGAAAAGCAGGCGGAATACATCGCAGAGATCAAACTGCGCCACCTGAACCGCGAATACATACGGAACAGGACCGAGGAGATCTCCGCGCTCGAAAAGGAGATCGCGGATCTTTCCGAGACCATCCGGGACGAGATCAAGATCAAGGGACGGATCGCCGATCAACTTCGCGAAATCAAGAAGAAATACGGGATCCCCCGCCGCACCTCGCTGATTGCGGCGGAGGAGATCACGGCGCCCGATCCCTCGCTTCTGATCGACGATTATCCCGTGCGTCTTTTGCTCACCAAGCACGGATTCTTCAAGAAACTCGCGCTGACGGGCAACAGAGGTGAGGATCAGAAATACAAGGAAGGCGACGGGGAACAGCAGACGGTCGAGGCGAACAACACCGACGCGCTCCTCGTCTTCACGAACAAGTTGAAGATGTACGCGACGAAGGTCTCGTCGTTCGATCTGTCTCGCCCGTCGGTCATCGGCGAACTGCTTCGCTCGACCCTGAAAATGGACAAGGGAGAGAAGCCGACGGCGCTCTGTCCCGTCAAGCCCGACACCGGAAGCGTCGTGCTCGCCTTCTCGGACGGAACTGTGCTCCGGTGTCCGTCAGAGGATTTTCCGACCGATCAACGAAGGATCAAACTCTTCGCGATGCAGACGGGCCTTGCGACGCCGCTCGCGGCGCTGCCCGAAAAGACGGGCGAAACCAGCGAGATCTGGTTCCGCACCGAGGACGACCGTCTCCTTTGCATCAACACGCGCCTGATCGAACGGTCGCCGCTTCTGACGGCGATCCCGGTGCAGGCGGTGATCCTGAAAAAAGGAGTTCGTTTGACCTCGGTCACGCAGTCCTGTCCCGTGGATCTCACTCCGTCGGACAAGGTCAGAAAGAGCAGGATCCCCGCGCTCCCGGTTTCCCCCGACGCGGAATAAAGAATCCGCCGCCGAAGCGTTCGGCGGCGGATTTATTTCGATGCAATCAAAGAAGATAGAGAAGCAGCGCGACGAGCGGCATCGTCCCGATCGAAAGCAGGGTCGAGAGACAGACCATCGTGCTGGCGTAGGGGGCGTCTCCGTCGAACTTCTCGGCGTACATCACCGTCACCGTGGCGCACGGGGTCGATGCGCAGACGAAGAGCGCGCGGAAGAGATAATCGTCGCGGTACCCGATCAGCGTCGAGAGTTTCAGGATGCCGAAGACAAGCGTGGGGATCAGAAGCATCCGGACGAAAACGTAGCGGTAGAGGATCAGGTCGCGCCAGATTCGTTTCCAGTCGATTTCAAGAAGATGAAGCCCGATCACGCCCATCGAGAGCGGGGCGACGAGCGAATTCAGAATCGAAAGGAAGTCGCCCGCAACGGCGGGCAAATGCCGGTTGACAGGAGTGCAGAAAACGACGAGCCCGACGACGAGCGCGACCGACGCCGGATTGAGAAACGCTTTCTTCACGGACATAAACTTCTTTTCCCCCGTGAAAACGTACGCGCCGAACGTCCAGACGAGGATGTTGAAGCAAACGACGTAAACGCTGGCGTAGATCGTTGATTCGGGACCGAGAAGCGCGGTCAGGATCGGGATCGCCATATAGCCGGCGTTGGTGAAGATGGTGCCGAATTGCAAGAGACGGTCGCGCTTTAAGAGTTCCGGCTCGTCCTTTCTCTTCCGGAACGCAAGGAGCGCGACGCCGTAGTACATGGCGTGAAAGAGAATGAAGAAGACGACGACGGCAAGAGAGCGGAGCATGATCTCGGAGTCGTAATCGCGGTAGAGCGCGAAGATGATCATGCCGGGAGTCGCGACGTAAAGCACGAGGTTCGAGAGCGAAACGCCGAAGCCGTCACGTACAAGCCCGAAGCGCTTTAAGAGCGCCGTCGGGAGCATCAGGAGAGCCAGCAGAAAAACGCGCGAGAAAAGGATCGCAATATCAAACATTCAGGTTACTCTTTCCGGCAGATCAGGCGAGCGGTTCGAGCGTGACGAGCACGGTGGTGAACAGGTCGAGATCAAGATAGAGACTTGCCGATTCCCCGGAAAGGATCTCCTCCCGGATCGGTTCGTCGTCGTGCGCGGCGTCGAGCACCCGGACGGTCGCCTTGACGGGGGACGCGGGCAGGGAAGTGAGATCGAGTTTCACCTGCTTTTTCTCGGCTTCGTCGAGGTCGTCGTAGTAGGTCAGCATAACGGCGCCTCCCGCTTCGCCTACCGCCGCCGCGCCGTAAACGGTCCCGTCGTCGGACGAGAATCCGACCGCGGTGCCGAGCTGGTACAATTTGTTGAACATCCGGAAAGGATAGTATCCTTTCAGAAGGTCGCAGACCAGATCGGTCGAGAACATCCCGTTCATCGCGCAGGGTCGCGCGTCGTAGTACATCAGCATATCGAGCGGATCGTACTGCGAGGCGGCGACGGTCGAAGCGATGAAGGCGGCGCCTTTCAGGTGCTTCATCATACGGAGCGAATAGACCCATTTGTCACCGGTCCATCCCTTGACGTAGTTCCATTCGTTCAGGATGCTTTCGGTTTTTACGTAACCGTTGGCGTCGAGCGACGCGCGCACCTCTCTTTCGTATTCGAGGACGCGGGAGGGGATCCGCGCGTAGACGTGCCAAGAGAAGAAGTCGAGCGGGACGTTACGTTCGCGGCAGAACGAAAGGAACTCGTCCTTCCAGCTGCCCTTCGGGTTGCAGATCGCGGGACCGCCGATCATCAGGTGCGGGAAGCACGCTTTGAGGTGCTTCGCCGTGATCTCGAACAGGTCGAAGAATTGCAGTTTCGTGCCGCCCCAGGTGCGCTTGTGGGTCGAATCGTCGGGGTCGAGGTCCGGCTCGTTCCAGATCTCCCAGTATTTCATATCGTAGTTGAAACCGTCCGCCCAGCCTTCGGTGTAGTGGCGGATGATATGTTCGCAGATCACCGCCCATTTCTTGAAATCGGGGGGCGGAAGCGTGCCGTATTTTTTCGGCCAATGCTCGATCTTGTTGCCGAGGCGGTAAAAGGGTTCCACGCCGGCAAAGATCATGACCTTCATATATTCGTCGGTCAGGGTAAAGTCGTAGGACGCGGGATCGTTCGGATCCTTCGTGAAATCGGGGAAGATCGCGACGACGTCGACCGTGTGCTCTCCTCCGTAATCCGAGTAGAACGAGGCGTCGTGCGTTCTGGCGTACGGAATGCCCGCCTCGCGGAAGGCGTCGATGTTGGTGACGCGCTGATCCTCTGCGAATTTGTAGACGGGTCCGTTGTTGACCGCGTGCATCGGTTTCATCTTGCCGAGCTTTTTCGCGAAATCGACCGAAACGTTCTGCATAATGATTCTCCTTTATTCGGGGTCGTTAATTTTACGCTCCCATTATAGAGGATTGCCGTCGGAAAGTCAAGTTAAAGTGCGAAAAACAGAAAGAAAAATCAGTTAGATTATTAATACATAATTAAATCAAACTTTTTTTCAAAAAAGACTTTTTACGTCTTGACAAGGAAAACGCTTCGTGCTATAATGATTCGACGCTTGTATAGGGTTTAAGTGCGTTTACGCCGCCCGGAACAGCGATTACCTAAAAGGAAAGTGAGGTGCTTTTCGTGTTTGCAGTTTTTGAAACGGGTGGAAAGCAGTACAAGGTGTCCGAGGGCGACGTCGTCAAAATCGAACGCCTCGCCGTGAAGGACGGAGAGACCGTGACCTTTACGAAGGTTCTTGCCGTCGGCGGCGAAACTCTTTCTGTCGGCGCTCCCTACGTGGACGGCGCGTCGGTTGTTGCCGAGGTGCTCGCCGCGGAGCAGAAGGACAGAAAGATCTACGTCTTCAAGTACAAAGCCAAGAAGAACGAAAAGAAGAAGATCGGTCACAGACAGATCTTCACCAAGATTCAGATCAAGTCCATTAACGCCTGAATATGACGACGGTTGTATTCTACAAGGCCGACGGTATTTACTACGGATTTGAGGAACAGGGGCACACCGGCTTCGGTGAAGAGGGGAACGACGTTCTCTGCGCCGCGCTGTCCTCGATGACGATGCTTCTCGTGAACGCGATCGAGGTCTGTTACGCTTGTGACGTCAATTACACGATCGACGAGAAGACGACCGACATCCGCGTGATCGCGAAATCCGCGCTCCCCGCCTACGAAAAGGACGAGAAGAAGCAGTTTGCCGTCTCCGGTCTTATTTCCGCTTACTACTACCAACTGATGGATCTGCTCGAAGACTACTACGATTTCCTTGACGTAAAGGAGATAGAGCGGAATCCCGAAGAGTAAGCGCCCATCTTTACAAGGAGGAAAAAGAAATGTTGAAACTCGGTTTGCAGTTTTTTGCTCACAAAAAGGGCGTCGGTTCGACCAAAAACGGACGCGACAGCGAGTCGAAGCGTCTCGGCGTAAAGCGTGCGGACGGTCAGGCGGTCCTTGCCGGTAACATTCTCGTCCGGCAGCGCGGGACGAAGATCCGTCCCGGCGTGAACGTCGGTCGCGGCTCGGACGATACGCTCTTCGCTCTGGTGGACGGCGTCGTCAGATTCGAGACCAAGAACAGCCACAAGCAGGTTAGCGTTTACGCTGCCGATTGAGCAGACTTTGTGCCGCGTCTCGCAGAATGAGCGCGGCACGTTTTTTAACGATAACGGAAAGATAACTGACGCGGAGGGTTACTATGGCATACGTTCTCGTAACGGGCGGCACCGGGTTTATCGGGTCCCACACGGTCGTAGAGTTGATTCAGGCGGGGAAAGACGTTCTGATCGTTGATTCGCTTATCAACAGTAAAAGGACGGTTCTCGAACAGATCCGGAAGATCACCGGGATCAAGCCGCGTTTCATCAAGGCGGATCTCGTGGACGAGAACGAGGTCAACCGCATTTTTACCGACAACGAGATCGAGTCGGTGATCCATTTTGCCGGACTGAAAGCCGTCGGCGAATCCGTACGCATCCCCCTGATGTACTATCAGAACAACCTCATCAGTACGCTGAACGTCCTGAACGCGATGATGGCGCACGGCGTCAGAAAGTTCGTGTTCAGTTCGTCCGCCACCGTTTACGGCGATCCGGCGTCGGTTCCGATCCGCGAGGATTTTCCGCTCTCGGCGACCAACCCGTACGGCAGAACCAAACTGATGATCGAAAAGATACTCTCCGATATGGCGAACGCGATCCCGGAGGTTCGCTTCTCGATCCTGCGCTATTTCAACCCGATCGGGGCGCACGAGAGCGGACATCTCGGCGAGGATCCCCGCGGGATCCCGAACAACCTCGTCCCCTACGTCGCGCGCGTCGCCGCCGGAATCCTGCCGCGCGTCAACGTCTTCGGCAACGATTATAAGACCCACGACGGCACCGGCGTCCGCGATTACATCCACGTCGTCGATCTGGCGAGGGCTCACCTCGCGGCGTTAAGACGCCTTGACGAGACCGACGCTCCCATCGAGCGTTTCAATATCGGGACGGGGAAGGGCTACTCGGTTCTCGACGTCATTCACGCCTACGAGAAGGCGGCGGGGGTCAAGATCCCCTACGTCATCACCGAACGCAGAAGCGGAGACATCGACGCCTGCTACGCCGACCCGACGAAGGCGAAAGAGGTGCTTCATTGGGAGGCGCAGTACGATCTGGATCGGATGTGCCGCGACTCGGTTCGCTTCCTTCAAATGTATCCCGAGGGCATCCCGGAGGACACTTCGTTCTGACAAAGAAACGTTTACATAAAAGGGCGGTTTTGACCGCCCTTTTTCTATCTGCCTTGGATTAAATTTAAATATTCGACTGTTTTGAGAGCGCGGAAACAAGCGCGTCTACGTCGTCTTCGGTGTTGAAAATGCCGAAGCTGGCGCGCACGGTACCTTCCGGAAAGGTTCCGAGCGCGCGATGGATCAGAGGGGCGCAGTGCAGTCCCGCTCTGACCGCGATGCCGGCGCGATCCAGTCGCCGCGCCGTTTCCTCCGGCGGAACGTCCTTTACGCGAAAAGAGAGAACCGGGGAACCGTTCGTTTCGTTTCCGTACAGCGTCACGCCTTTGATCCGTGACATACTCTCACGGGCGTAATTTGAAAGACGGGCTTCCCGTTCCGAGATCCTTTCGACGCCGAACCGTCTGATGAACCGGATTCCCGCCGCAAGCGAGACGATTGCCGGGGTGGAAAGGGTGCCCGCTTCGTAGCGTTCCGGCAGAGTTTCGGGCATATCGGGGTTTGCCGAATCGCTTCCGCTGCCGCCGAGTAAGAAAGGCGCGTTTCCTTCGGCTGATTTGAGATATAAGAATCCGCTTCCTTGCATTCCGTAGAGCGCCTTGTGTCCAGGGACTGCGATCGCGTCGGCAAGACCGACGACGTCCCGATCCGGGGCGCCGTGTCCGATCCATTGCGCGCCGTCTAAAATCAGATAGAATCCGCGCGCTTTCGCGTAAGCGGCAATCTCTCGGATCGGCAGATAATTTCCGGTCACGTTTGAGACGGGATTACAGATCAGGATCGACGTTCGTTTCGTCTCTTTTTTTCGTATATTCGCAAGGACGTCGCCCGAACCCGAATAGACGGAATAGTCGGCGATCCCCGTTTCCATCAGGCGAACGACGGGGCGAAACGCCGCGTTGTGCTCCCGGTCGCTGATGAGGATATGATCCCCGCACCGCACACGGCACGAGATCGCGAGATTCAGGGCGAAAGTCGCGTTCGGAGTGAAAATGATCGAGGCGGGATCGGATACGCCGAGAAAATCGGCGACCTCACATCGCGCGTCGTAGACCGCCTCCGCCGCTCGAAGAGACGCCGCATGCGCGCCGCGTCCCGGATTGCCGCCGATTCGGAGAATGCAGTCCGAAACCGCCTCGACAACGTCCCTCGGCTTCGGGTAAGTCGTCGCGGCGTTGTCAAGGTAGATCACCCGCGTTCCTCCCGCGATTTCGTGCGGATGCCGGAGTGTGACAGAACGGCGGAAACGCGGAAGGCGTCGCGCGGATCAAAAGATAGTCCGTAGGAACACCCGGATGTATGATTGCTGTCCTTTATGACGTTCGTTAAGATCCCCTCTTTCGCGAGCAACCGTTTCGCCTTGATCGCGTAGGAGATCGACCCGACCAGTATTCTTCCGTTTTCCATAGTCCGCCTCTTTCCGACCTTTCATCAGTCCGTCCTATTGTCAGAATATGCAAAGAGGCGGCGGCACGACATCAAAGCGACGCAGGCAGGTGAAAAAATGCGTTTTTTTCTTGAAAAAATCGGGAAATCAGGTAGACAAACATAAGCGCGGGTGATATAATATTAGGAAGAAAAGGGGAGGGATGACGATGGGACGGATCATTCGGTTTGAAGGTCGCGGGATCGGGTCGAACTGTTATCTCTTTTCGGACGACGACGCCACAGCATCCGTTCTGATCGACCCGTCTGCCTCGCCCGAAACCACGGCGCAGGCGTTCGGCGCGTACGTACCGACGGTCAAAGCCATTCTCCTGACCCACGCGCACGCGGATCACCTGTTCGCGTTAAAGAAATGGAGAGAAGCGACCGGGGCTCCCGTTCTGATCGGCAGATTCGACCGATACGCGCTTCGCGATAGCGAGGCAAACGTCGCGTCTCTGTTCGGTCTTCCGGGTGATTTCGGCGACGCGGACCGAGGGCTTGAAGACGGGGAAGAGATCGCCGTCGGTCGCGATAAACTGACGGTTCTTCACACGCCCGGTCACACGGTCGGATCGGTTTGCTATCTGTCGTCCGAAGCCCTTTTTTCGGGCGACACGCTCTTTTCGCTCGGCGGGGTCGGGCGAACGGATTTCTTCGGCGGCTCGGACGAGTCTCTTGCCGAATCGGTCGCGCGGCTCCTCGCGCTTCCGCCGACGCTTCGCGTCTATCCCGGTCACGGACCCGAAACGACGGTCGAACGCGAGCGGATTTATCACGGATACAGGATTCCATAAGGAAACGAAAGGATTTCGACAATGGAAGAAATGGAAAACAACTTCATACACGAGATCATCGACGAGGATCTGAAAAACGACCCGACGTTGAAGATCCATACCCGCTTTCCGCCCGAGCCGAACGGTTATCTCCACATCGGCAGCGCGAAGGCGATCTGGATCAACAGCCGGACGGCGAAAAAGTACGGCGGGCTCTTCAATCTTCGTTACGACGATACCAACCCGACAAAGGAAGGCGACGAGTTCGTCCGTTCGATCTACGAGGATCTTTGCTGGCTTGGCGCGGAACCGACCGGGGGCGTCTTCTACGGCTCGGACTACTTCGACAAGTGCTACGAGTTTGCCGTTCAGTTGATCCGGCAGGGCGACGCCTACGTCTGCGACCTTTCGGCGGACGAGATGCGCGAGTACCGCGGAACGCTGACCGAGCCGGGAAAACCGAGTCCGTGGAGAGATCGGTCGGTCGAGGAGAATCTGGATCTCTTCGAACGAATGAAGAACGGGGAGTTCCCGGACGGCGCGAAAACGCTTCGCGCGAAGATCGATATGGCGTCCCCGAATATGAACCTGCGCGACCCCGCGATCTACCGCATCGTCCACGTTCCGCACCACCGTCAGGGAAACAAATGGTGCATCTATCCGCTCTACGACTTCGCGCATCCGATCCAGGACGCGCTGGAAGGGATCACGCATTCGCTCTGCTCGATCGAGTTCGAGAATCACCGTCCGCTCTACGATTGGGTCGTCGAACGGATCGGATTCGATCCCCGCCCGCATCAGTATGAGTTTGCGCGTCTGAACGTCACGCACACCGTGATGAGCAAACGCTATCTGCGTCAGCTCGTCGAAACGGGGCTCGTCGACGGCTGGGACGATCCGCGAATGCCGACGCTCTGCGGACTTCGCCGCCGTGGGTATACGCCCGCGTCGATCTTTGATTTCGTATCGCGTGCCGGGGTCTCCAAGGCGTACAGCGTCGTCGATCACGAGCTGCTCGAACATTGCATCCGCGAGGAACTGAACGAGACGGCGCCGCGCCGCGTCGCGATCCTGAAACCGATCAGGGTCACGGTCACGAACTATCCCGAGGGGAAAACAGAGTATTTCGAGTTGCCGAACCATCCGCAGCATCCCGAACTCGGGACGCGGAAAGTGCCGTTCTCGCGGCATTTGCTGATCGACGCGGACGATTTTGCCCTCGATCCTCCTCCCAAGTTCTTCCGGCTGAAACCGGGAGGGGAAGTCCGCCTGATGGGCAGTTACCTTCTGAAATACGAGGACGTTAAACTCTCATCCGACGGGAAGGTCGAGGAGATCTTCTGCACCGTGGATCTTGAAACCGGGAACGGAAATCCCGCCGACGGACGAAAGGTCAAGGGAACGATCCATTGGCTCTCCGAGATCGAAAGCGTCCCCGTTGACGCCAAACTCTTCGACGAACTCTTCACGATCGAGAACGTCAACGATATTCCCGAGGATAAGGGCTACGGCGACTATCTGAACGTGGATTCGGTCACCGATCTTCCCGACGCGCGCGTCGAAGCGTCGCTTCGCGACGCGAAACCGGGCGAACGGTTCCAGTTCGTCCGCGTCGGATATTTTGTCAAAGATACCAAATACGAAAATACTTTCAATCGCATCGTCGGACTGAAAGACAGTTACAAAGTCTGACGAACCAAGGAGAAAAAGAGAATGAAAATCAACACCAAATGTATTCAGTCGGGCTACAAGCCGAAAAACGGGGAAGCGCGGATCCTTCCGATCTGGCAGTCCACGACGTTCAAGTACGATTCGAGCGACGAGATGGGTCAGCTCTTCGACCTGAAAAAGAACGGTTATTTCTATTCCCGCCTCGCCAATCCGACCTGCGACGCCGTCGCCGCGAAGATCGCCGACCTCGAAGGGGGCGTCGCCGCGATGCTGACCTCGTCCGGACAGGCGGCGAACCTGATCGCGCTCTTCAATATCGTCTCTGCGGGACAGCATATCGTCGCGTCCTCCGCGATCTACGGCGGGACCTTCAATCTTCTCGGCGTGACGATGAAGAAAATGGGGATCGACGTGACCTTCGTCGACCCGGACGCGACCCCCGACGAACTCGACGCGGCTTTCAAACCCGAAACGAGAGCGGTTTTCGCCGAATCCATCTCGAACCCCGCGCTTGCCGTGCTTGATTTTGACAAGTTCGTTGCGGCGGCGCACAGTCACGGTGTTCCGATCGTCGTCGACAACACCTTCCCGACTCCGATCAATTGCCGCCCGTTCGAATTCGGCGTCGATATCGTGACCCACGCGACGACGAAGTATATGGACGGTCACGCCATGACGATCGGCGGCGTCATCGTCGACAGCGGAAACTTCGATTGGGAGGCGCACGCCGATAAATATCCGGGTCTTACCACGCCCGACGATTCCTACCACGGGATCACCTACACCAAGCAGTTCGGAAAAATGGCGTACATCACCAAGGCGGTCGCTCAGCTTATGCGCGACCTCGGCTCGATCCAGGCGCCGCAGAACGCTTTTCTGATCAATATCGGACTGGAAACGCTCGCTCTCCGTATGAAACGTCATTGCGAGAACGCGCTCGCCGTCGCAAAATATCTCTCGAAGCATCCGAAGGTCACCTGGGTGAACTATCCCGACCTTCCCGGCAACAAGTATTACGATCTTGCGAAGAAGTATATGCCGAACGGCACCTGCGGCGTCGTTTCCTTCGGGATCAAGGGCGGAAGGGAAGCCGCCACCCGCTTTATGGATTCCCTGAAACTCGCGGCGATCGTGACCCACGTCGCCGACGCGCGTACCTGCGTCCTTCATCCCGCGAGCACGACCCACCGTCAGCTGACCGACAAGCAGCTTGAGGAGTGCAAAACGCCTGCGGATCTCGTCCGTTTTTCGGTCGGGATCGAGGACGCCGAGGACATCATTGCCGATCTTGCGCAGGCGCTCGATAAGGCGTAATGAGTCGGCTGGGGTTTCGGTCGGTTCTCACCCGCATCCGCTCGCTTGTATTTCCCGCGAAATGCGTTTCCTGCGGGGAGTTGCTTGACGCGCGCGACGAAGTATTCTGCCGCACCTGCTACGACGCGTACGAAAACGCGAAACAGGAGATTTGCAGCCGGTGTCTCAAACCCAGGTGCCGCTGTACCTGTCCGTCGTTTCCGCTCGGTCGTGCGGGGCTCGGTCGCCTCATAAAACTTTACAAGTACCAACCGTCGGACTCCGATCTTCCCGAAAACAGGATCCTGTACGCCTTAAAGCAAAGGCATCTGGCAAGCGTTTTCGATTTTCTCGCGCGGGATCTCGCGGAGGCGGTCGCCGACGCGCTGACCCCGAAAGAAAAAGCGTCGGCCGTCCTCGTGCCTTGCCCAAGAAGCAACGCTGCGAAGCGAAAGAACGGGTACGATCACACCGTTGAACTCTGCCGCGCCCTGTCGCGCGTTACGGGATTCTCGGTCTCTTGCTCGCTTCGCCGCAAAAGCGGCGGTAAAATGCAGAAGAATCTGTCCGGAGAGGACAGACGGCGCAATATCAAGGGGCGTTTCTTCGTCAAGGAACCGTGTGACTTAACGGGGAAGACCGTCCTGCTCGTCGACGACGTGACGACGAGCGGAGCCACGCTCCTCGAATGCCGACGGGTCGTAAAGCAAGCCGGCGCCGCGCGCGTCGTGCCGTGCGTAATTGCTTTCTCGGGGCGCGACTACGTTATTCGTCCCGCCACGTCAAGGAAAAAGGGGAAGTCCTATAAGAAAAGAAGACCGACCGCCGAAACACGGTCGACAAATTGAAATCCGGGCGTTTACGGTTTGAAAACGCCCGGATTCTTCGTTATTTCAGAGAAGCAAGGATCCGATCGGTCCATTCGTCGACCGCCCTGATCTCGTCGGGGGTAACCTTTTTCGCAAACTTGAAGGGAAGACCGCCCTTGACCGTCAGTACGTCGTCGATGAAGTTGGTTCCGGCGTCCTTGATGATCTCTGTGAGTTTCGCGACGTTTTCGGGAAGTCCGTCGGCGATCAGAGCGACGTTCGTCGCCCGTTCCTTCGTAAGGTCTGAACAGAACCGACGGAAGGCGTCGGACGGGGAAGGACCGACCGTCGCGACGATCACGAGCAAACGCTCGCGGTCGAGCGAGTAATCGGGCGGAATACTGTCGACCTTGTAGGTTGATTCGGCTTTCTTTGCAACCTGATCGGCGAAGACGAGAAGTCTGCCGCTCTTGGTCGAGGTTAAAACGCGCATTTTCATTTTATTGTCCTCCGAATTGTTTTTTCAATACAATTATATCATAGTCCGATAAGAAATGGAAGTCCGACGACGAAAAAAAGCAAACGGTCGGAACGGGGAACCGTGCGGAACGCGAAAGCAGTCCCGCAAGTGCTTTCTACGCGAAACAGGTCGGGAACAGGTCGGATTTATCGCCCCGTTATCGTTTTCCCCCAAAAACCATCTATCCGAAAAATTATATTGCCAATTATACATAATACATATTTTATATAATTGAGGGAATAGGAATTAATACCGTAAATGCGGAAATCACCGCAAAAACGCTTTGCAGGCGTTTGTTAAGACGTTCTTACGTATAAAATGAATGCGCGGACGTTTTTGCGATCATAGCCCCCGGACGCAACGCAGTCGACCGATTGGGCGTAACGGTGCGGATGCGTCCACGCGATTTTGCGCGCGACGCTTGGATCGAATCCTGTATTATTTCATCCAGATCTCGTAGAAGCGTTTTTGAGATTGTCGGACGTAGGAATACCGGGTCAAGGACTCTCAAAAACGCTTTCATAAAAAATTGCTTTGATCTTTAAGGCAGCGAGTTGACCGTGCGCTCGAAATCAGAACCGAACGTCGGTTCGTAAAATAGTCCTCTTCCGCTTCCGTGACAGCGTGGAACGAACAAACTATTGCTACAAGTCAACATGCTGCACAAGTTCATCCGAACAACTCAATTATATCATTCCAAGTCTTCTATTATATAAAAGAATTATTTTATATCACAGGCGATATAAATTGACAGACAACAAACAATTTCGGGTTTTTTCGGAATCGTGCGATTTCTCTTCAACGCCTGTTGATTTGGCGTCGGTTCCTGTGGTATAATGGAAAAAAACGAGGAGATCCAAACTTGATTCTTGATCCTCATATTCACCTGTTGCCCGGACTCGGCGACGGTCCGGCAAGCGAAAACGAAGCCGCGCAAATGCTTGAAACGCTTGAAAAATCAGGCGTTTGTGCCGCGGTGGTCGTCACGCACGCGGATCTGTCGAAGATGCAGGATCGGACCGTCTTTCCCGCCCACGTTCGCGACGCCGTGCGGTCGCTCAAACGCCTGCAAAAATCAATGAATTCCCATGTCAAACTCGTTTTTTCCTACGAGATCGACTATGAACCGGGGCTGTTCACGGGGTTTGATATGAAGGAGTACCGGATCCCCGGCACCGATCTTCTCCCCGTCAACTTCCCTCTCGGCAATTTTGACGATACGGACGCGGTGGAATTCTCTTATCTGATACACCGTCAGCATCTTCGTCCCCTGATTTGCCAGTTTGAAAGGCATATTCTGATGCCCGGAAACGCGAAGGAAAAACTGCTCGGCATATTTTCCGCAGAGTATCTGATTTCGTCGACTTCCCTTCTGCTTCGCCCTGTCGACGACGTTTTGCAGCGCGCGGCGCTAGATCAGAGGACCTTTTACCTCGCGACGAACGCGCACAACGCAACCACCCGCGCGCCCCTGATTTCACCCGAAGATATGCGTATATCCGGCCCGTTTCAACTCGCTCTGTATAAGAGACTGTTGCAGTCGAACGCATCTCTCTACCGCAAGATCGTCAAGTAGGCGTTTCCTTCCCTTTTTCCTTCATATATTTTATTCTCGTTGCCTCTCCGCCCCGAAGGTGCCGTTCCGACTTGTTCCTTTCAAGGATCGATCGTACGCGGTCGAAAAGATCCGGATTGATCCGTTCGAGTTTTTCCGTTATATCTTTATGTACCGTGCTCTTACTGATTGAGAAAGCGTAGGCGACGGCGCGAACCGTCGCGTCCCGCTCGATCAGGTATTCGGCAAGTATTTCGCATCTTTCCTTATCAAAATCGCGTTTCACACGGCGTCCCCCCTGTCCCGGTCGTCCCGGTAATTCAGTATATGAAAGGGATGGAGCAATCCATGCAAAAAGAAGAAATAAAACGCGGCGATTCCACGGTTTTCGAGGGAATGCAGTCGATCCGATCGGTGATCGCGGGCAATGACGGCGGGATCAACGACAGAAGAATCAAGGAAATCCTGTATGACAAAAACAGAGCCGACACGCTGAAAAAGGAACTCGGCTGGCTTCGTCACGTTTCGGAACGGATGGGGTTTGTGATCCGGGAAACCGAAGCCGAAGAGATCGACGCACTCTCGCTCGGCAAAACTCACGGCGGGATCGTTGCGCGTTGTTCCGAACGGACGATTCCGGCGCTTTCACGCGGGGACGTCAAGGGCAACGGTTTTTACGTGATGATCGAAGGGATCGAGGATCCGTACAACTTCGGTTACGCGCTCCGCTCGCTCTACGCCGCCGGCGTCGACGGTGTCGTTCTCACGGAACGAAACTGGATGAGCGCCGCGGGCGTCGTGGCTCGATCGTCCGCCGGCGCGTCGGAACTGTTTCCCGTGTTCAAAGCAAATCCGACCGAGGCGGCGGACGTTTTCAAAGAAAAGGGGTATTCCATCGTCTGCGCCGACCTTGACACGCCCCACACGCTGGAAGACACAGAGATCCGCTTCCCCGTTTTTCTTGTCGTCGGGGGCGAGCGTCGCGGTATCTCCCGCTCACTGCTCGACCGGGCGGATCTGAAAGTCCGTATCTCCTACGGCAGAGAGTTCCGCGCCTCGCTTTCCGCCGCGTCGGCGGCGACCATCCTCGCCTACGAGATCTTCAGGCAAAACAGGATCAAATGAAAAGAACGCCGCGGTAAAACCGCGGCGTTCTTTGTCGGATCAATCCAATCCGGTGAGTTTGTTTGCGATCAGATCGAACACCTGCTCCTTGCTTTCCAGAGGAAGACTCTCTTCCTTGCATGCGTCGGGTTCGAGTTCTTCCGGCAGATCCTCCGCTGTGAAGAAAATGACGATCTCGTCCGTATAAATGACAAGATCCATCGAATAGCGGCGATACGCGCTTTCAATCGAGATAAACTGAATATCGTCGTCCCAGGTGATTTGGATATTGTTCCATTTCAAGCCGAGCAATTTCAGCCGTTTTTCAAGAGAACCGTCGAGATAATCGAAAAGAAACAGATCAAATGGGGTGTACTTCTCTTTCGGTTTGTCGTCAAGATATTTCCGAATCTTCTTTTTCTTGGTCATAAACATCGGATTCACCTCTTAAAAAAGCGGGGCGTAAGCCCCGCTTAAATGATTGACGGTCACTCGTCGTCCTTCTCGTCGTCGTCGAGATTGTCGCACTCCTCGTCGCAGTTCTCGCATTCGCCGTCGCAAACGCAGCTGAACTTCTCGCCGCAGGCGGGACAAACGATGTTCTCGGGATCGAGCGAATCGT
This sequence comes from Clostridia bacterium, assembly GCA_017961575.1. GTDB lineage: Bacteria > Bacillota > Clostridia > Oscillospirales > CAG-272 > UBA1740. The sequence goes on from JAGCXA010000023.1 coordinate 95,723, forward strand.
CGAAGCAGACGACCTCTCCGCAGGACGGGCAGGTCGCTTCGTAGAAGTTCGCCTCGTCGTCGTCCTCATCGTCTTCGTCGTCAAGATCATCCTCGTCCTCGTCGTCGATCTCATAGAGATCGTCCTCGACGTCTGCAAGATCCTCGTCGAGTTCCTCAACGTATTCGCGAAGGTCCTTGGCGTTGTCGGCAAGTTTCTTGATCTCGTCCGCCATCTCACCGAGAAGATCGGAAATCTCTCCGAACAGTTTTCCCGTCGGGGTCGTAAGATCAAGGTTCATCCCCTCGATCAGCCCTTTCAGGTACGCCGCTTTTTCGGTAATTTTCATAATGGTATCCCCCTTTTCGGATGATGAACGATCCGGATCAGGCGCGCTCCAGATAAGAACCGCCCTCGCGGGTGTCGATACGGATCTTGTCGCCCTCGTTGATGAAGATCGGGACCTTGATGGTCGCGCCGGTCTCGACAACGGCGGCTTTCTGAACGTTGGTGGCGGTGTTGCCCTTCACGCCCGGCTCGCACTCGGTCACGACCAGCTCGACGAACGTCGGCGGCTCGACCGAGAACACGTTGCCGTTCCAGGAGAGGATCTTGCACATCGTCTCTTCCTTGACGAACCGGAAGTTATCGTCCAGTTTGTCCTTGGAGAGCGGCATCTGATCGTAGGTCTCCATGTCCATAAAGTAGTAAAGATCGCCGTCGTTGTAGAGATACTGCATCTCTTTGCGTTCCACGACCGCCTGCTCGAATTTCGCGGTGGGGTTGAAGGAAGTCTCGGTCACGCTACCGGTGATGATGTTCTTCATCTTGGTGCGGACGAACGCGGCGCCCTTCCCCGGTTTGACGTGCTGGAACTCGACGACCTGCATCAGGTTGCCGTCATACTCGAAGGTCATGCCGTTTCTGAAATCGCCAGCGGTAATGGTTGCCATAATCTCGTTTTCCCGACGGATGAAGGTATAGTCGGAAGAGTGCGTCCCCGGCGGCCGTCGTCCGCCCGGCTCTTCCATTGCGCGCGAAATGCGCATAATTTCAATAGTATTCTACCATAAGGAAGGAATATTTGCAAGAGGTTGTGCCGATTTTTTCCTACTTTTTCGACGATTCGGGATCAGAACAGTTCGATGAGTTCCTTCGGAGAACGGGTGAAATTCCGGATCCCGTCCCGCGTCACGGCGACCATATCCTCGATGCGGCAACCGTACTTGCCGGAAAGATAGATCCCGGGTTCGACCGTGACGACGTTTCCGACAACGAGTTTTCCCGTCGCCCGGCTCGACAGACGCGGCGCTTCGTGGATGAACATCCCGACGCCGTGTCCGAGCGAATGACCGAAACTGCCCTTGTATTCCGGCACTGCGTCAATGATCCTGCGCGCGATCGCGTCCACCTCCCGGCAGTCCGCGCCCTCTTTGAGATAAGCGAGCGCCTCGGTCTGCGCGCGCAGGACGGTGGCGTAGATTTTCTTCATCTCCGCGTCGGCGCGACCGACCGAAAGCGTGCGCGTCATATCCGAACAGTACCCGTTGTATAGCGCGCCGAAATCAAGGGTCAGAAAACCCTTTTGCAGTTTGACGTTCCGCGGTTTTCCGTGCGGCAAGGAACTGGCGGCGCCCGAAACGGCGATTGTCTCAAAGGAAACGCCTTCGGCGCCCGCGCGGCGCATATGGAATTCGAGTTCCAGCGCGACGTCGATCTCGGTCATATCGGGGTGGATCACGGAGAGAAGATGCGCGAGCGCCGCGTCGGCGATCTCCTGCGCCCGCGCAATATCGGAGAGTTCCCCGTCGTCCTTGCGTTCCCGGAGTTTTTCGATCGCGCCGCCGATCCCTTGGAAAGTATATTCCGGGAACGCCTCGGCAAAGCGGGCGTATTCGGCGCACGAGAGCGTTTCATTTTCGTACCCGACGGTCTTTACGCCGTCGCGGTCGAAGAACTCTTTGATTTGCGCGAAGCGGTATTCCGGCGTCACGACGGTATACTGCGGGTCGGCTTTTTTCCGAGCGTCCTCCAAATAGCGGAAATCGGTCAGCAGTTCCGCGTTTTGCAGGGTAACGAGGAGCAGACCGTCCGTAAAGGGAAACCGGGAGAGATACCGTTGATTGATCTCGGACGAAACGATCACGGCGTCAAGACCGCCGCTTACCATCTGTTCGCGGAGTCTGTCGGTGCGGTTCATTTCCCGATCCTCCCCTCGTAGTAACGTTTCATCGTTAAGGCGTCGTCCGACATCGTGCCGTCGGACTCGCAGATGACCGTGGGAGTGAGTTTTTCGCGGGCGATCACGTCCATAAGAGGTTCGTACGGCGGACCGTATTGCGTGTCCTGAAAAGTCAGATGACGCTTTTCGCCGCCGGCGCTCCACTCGATTTTCGAGAAATGGCAATGAAGATTGCGGGCGATCGGATCCCCTAACGCGCCCCCGATTCTGTCAAAAACGCGGAGATAATCCTCGGCAGATTCAAAAACACCGCCGCATTCGCGGGCGTTCATATGCCCGAAGTCGACGACCGGGACGAATCGAGGCGACAGTTTACAAAGATCGATCACTTCGTCAAGCGTGCCGAGTTGATTGACCTTCCCCATCGTTTCAAGCCCGATCAAGACGCCGTTGTCCGGTATCTCGTCAAGAAGATGGGAAAGCGTGTCCTTCGCGAGGTTCATCGCCTCCGCCCGCGTTATTTTCGCGGCGCTCCCGGTATGAACGACGATCAGGTAGGCGCCGAGAAGTTTTGCAGCGTTCAACGACTGTGAGATATAGCGAAGACTGCCGAGACGCTTGACCTCTTCGATTCCCGAAAGCGAAATGAAATACGGCGCGTGCAGAGACATCCGGATCCCCGCGTCTTTTGCCTTCTGTCCGATCAGCAGAAGCGTTCCCGCGCTCGCGGTCAAACCGCTGCCCGCCTCGTATTCGTAAGCGTCGAGCCCGACGGACGCGACCCACTCGGGCGCGTCGACGGTTGATTTCAGCCCCGCGTCGTAAAACGCGCGGCTGTTCCCGCCGGGACCGAAGATGGCACGGTCATTTTTCATTTTCCGTCGTCTCCTTCCGTTTTGCTTCCCGTTTTCTGTAATAGCGGAGGATCGGTTTTTCGAGCCGTCGTTTGAACCGTGTAAATACGTCGGTCTTGTCCTTGATCGGCGGAACGACGATGCAACGGATGCCGACGTTTCGTCCCGCCCAAACGTCGGTATAGATCTGATCGCCCATGATCGCCGTCTCGGACGCGGGAACGCCGAGTTCCGAGATCGCGCGGCGCATAAACTTCTTCAAGGGTTTCTTCCCTTTCGGGTACATCGGGATCCCGATCTTTTGATTGAAGCGGCTGACGCGCGCGAAATCGTTATTGGAAACGAACGCGGCGACGATCCCGTTTTCTTTCAGAGCGGAAAACCACGCGAGCACACGCGGGTTCGGGTCGGGTTCCTCATAGGGGGCGAGCGTGTTGTCAATATCCAGGATCAGCGCGCGGATCCCGTTTGCAAGAAGAAAGTCGGGCGTCACGTCGTCGAACAGGTCGAAATACCAATCCGGGCAAAAATACCGTTTGAACAGGGCTGTTCGCCTCCCTTCATATTCATTCAATTTATTGTAGCACACAATCCCGCCGATGGCAAGAAAAAAAGCAAATAATTTAAAGGAAATGCCGAAAAGGGTCTTGACAATTCAGGGACGATGATATATAATAAGCAAGTGCGAAACGGAGACTTGCGGGTGTAGTTCAATGGTAGAATTCCAGCCTTCCAAGCTGGCCGCGTGGGTTCGATTCCCATCACCCGCTCCATCGTATCAAATGCGCCCTTAGCTCAGCGGATAGAGTGCCCGGCTACGAACCGGTAGGTCGAAGGTTCGAATCCTTTAGGGCGCGCCACAAAAGAGGTCAGCCACGTCTGTGGCTGACCTCTATTGTGCCACACCCTC
>JAGCXA010000024.1 GCA_017961575.1 Clostridia bacterium
CTTCGAACCCTTGCGTTTGCGGAGCAAACGCTAAACTCTCGCCTTCCGATACGGTTGTCCTTTTTGCATAGTCAGGCGAGAGTTTGTGGGTAGCGCGGCGGTTTCCCGCCGCGCGTCGAATCCCAGCCATCGGTAACATTTTCTTCTGCCGCAATGGCACCCCGTCCCTGTTTGGTGGGGGTTCGAAGCGGCGCTTCGAACCCTTGCGTTTGCGGAGCAAACGCTAAACTCTCGCCTTCCGATACGGTTGTCCTTTTTGCATAGTCGGGCGAGAGTTGGCGGGTAGCGCCCGCAAGCGGGCGCGTCGAATCCCAGCCGTTGGTAACTTTCTCTTCTGCCGCAATGGCACCCCGTCCTCTTTTGGTGGAGGTTCGAAGCGGCGCTTCGAACCCATCGTATTTGCGGTGCGGAGCGCCGAAAACTCTCATTTCACGCCATCCTTTGCGGTTTTCCTTTGAGCAAAAGCGGGGCGTGAAATGGAGGGTAGCGCCCGCAAGCGGGCGCGTCGAATCCCAGCCAATGGTATCATCTAATCCTCGTCCCGGTCGCCGTCGAATCATGGACCCCAAAAAACAGCGGGACGGCTGCTTTTTGGAACAAAGACCTCCCTGCATAAAATCACGGGAGAGAGACCGAGAACAATAATAATTATAATATCCATCCGCTCTTTTTTCTTAAAATGTGGCAATCATCTTGACACGCAAAAAGCGGATGATTATAATTTAAACAGAGAATAATTAAAGATAACAGTTCTTAACAGATATTGTAAGGGGATATAAGCGGATCGTATGATTGATGCGAAAAACAAAGATCTCATTTCAAACAACGCCGACCTGAAACGAAGACTGTTTCATTACGGTTTTTTGATCACTGATGCCGACGATATAAGTGAAGAGGACTACCCCTTTTATAACAATTGGCAAACAGACAGGATCGGCGATTATAACCTGTTTGTTTCTCCGAGTCAAACATATTACATACAACCGTCTCCCGAAGGTGGGACATACGTTCTGATTGGACATTGTATGAACCCTTTCAACGGCACGTATCTTGAACAGGAAATACTGACCGGATTGGGGACGTTTGGCAGCGGGGCTTTTTTTGACCGGATTAATGAACTGACAGGTGTGTTTACGTTATTCTATGTCAAGAACACATCAATAAGCATTGTGGGAGATCCGTGCTGTATCCAAACCGTTTATTACGGAATACTCAATCAAAAGATTTACGTTTCGTCGCATGACAATCTTCTCGGAGATCTTCTGGGACTTGAGCGAGACACTTATGTAAAAAAGCTTTGCAAGTATAAATTCTTTCATTTTTTCGGGAGTTGTTTGCCGGGTAACCTCAGTCAATTTGCCGAGTTTAAACGATTGGTTCCCAATCACTTCATTACGATTTGCGTCGATATGATCGAGGTCAAACGATTCTATACTCCTCATACATTGGAGATTAGCGAGAACGAGATTGCTGAACGAGTTTCGCTTTTGCTGTCGAATACGTTGGAACAGATCCCTAAAAAGTTTAAAAGACCCGCAATCTCTCTTTCCGGCGGCTGCGATTCCAAAACGACGCTGTCGTGTTGCAAAGAACCCCGGAGGTACCGTCTTTACAGTTTCATTTCTTCGGACGTTGAGAGAGTTGACGCTATCGCGGCACAGAAAATATGCAAAGCTCTGCATCTCGACCATCAAATCTATGAGATCCCTTTTGAGGACCAAGAAATCGAAGGTGTCGAACCGATCCGATACGTTTTAAATCATAACAACGGGGAGTTGGTTCCGTGCAACGCCAATGACGTTCGGAAACAGGCGGTGTTTTCCGCGATCGACGATTTTGACGTTGAAGTCAAGAGTTGGTGTTCGGAAATCGGTCGGGCGTATTATGCAAAACGTTTCAGCAAGAGATCTTTCGGGAGAATCACTCCCAGAAAGTGTACTACTCTATATAAGGTCTTTTTCCATAATCGCAGACTCGTGCTGCAAACGGATAGAGTTTTTAAGGAGTATTTGAAAGAATATTCCGTCCCCGAAACCGACCGTTCTCTTCCGTGGCAAGAGTGGTTCTATTGGGAGTATCAAAAATCAAGTTGGAACGGTGTCGTCATAACCGGTCAACACAGGTTCTCCCATAATATCACGATCCCGTATAATAACCGATTGCTTCTGGAATTGCTTTTGAGCGCGCCGTTTGAATCCCGCGTTCACGACACGATTTATCAAATGATAAGAGACTCCCGTAATCCTATGATCGACCAAGCGGTTCCGACCGTTGTAAATGTCAAGCATACTGCCAGAAGAGCAAAAATGGAAAGAGCGTACTATTATTTCAATACTCTGTTACCGTTTTGATGATGGGCAACCGTTTTCATACGAACTGAGTAACCGAAATATCAAATCCCCGTCGCTTAGATAAAAGCGACGGGGATTTGCGTTCATAAGTTTTTTCTTACTTAATCGGCTCGAAGTCGGCGGCACCGCGCTTGCAGAGCGGGCAGACGAACGGTTCGTGCGTCGATGGTGACGCGCTGAAAGCGTTTACAGTTTCCCCTGCTCGATGTCGGCGATCATTCCGACGCGGACGGCGTGGCGGCCGCCCTCAAAGTCGGCGGACAGAAAACTGTCGAGAATATCCTGCGCGAGGCACGAGCCGATCACGCGCGCGCCCATACAGATCACGTTCGCGTCGTTGTGGTTCCGGGTCAGGCGGGCGCTGTAGGTGTCCGAGCAGAGCGCGGCGCGGATCCCGTCGAACTTGTTGGCGCACATACTCATCCCGATCCCCGTTCCGCAGATCAGGACGCCGAAGCGGTTATCGGGGTCCTTCCGCACCTCGCGGCAGACCGCCGCGGCAAAGAGCGGATAGTGGCAGGACGCCGTGCTGTCGGTGCCGAGGTCGGTCACGTCCCAGCCGCCCTCGATCAGGTGTTTTTTCAGTTCCTCTTTCAGGGGAAATCCGGCGCTGTCCGCGCCGATAAAGATCTTCCGTTTCATTTTATCTTCCATCCTTTCGGTTGTTGATCCGATTTATTGTTTGCCGAAGCGGCGGGTCGTCTCCGCCTGCGACTCGCGCAGGTAGACCGGAGCAAGATCCTCTCCGTCGACGGCTTTCCCCGCCCGCGCTTCGCGCAGAGCGACCCGCCCGCAGGAGACGGCGGAGTGGGGAAGCAGAACGTCGGGGATCGGAAAAAGCCCGATCCCGGCGGCGCGAAAAATCGGCTCGGCGACGGCGACCCCGTCCCCGACGAGCGTCACCGGACGCCCCGGACAGTCGCGCAGGATCAGAGCGGCGAGATCGGTCGCGGGGAGCGCCGAATCGGGGAGCAGGCGCGTGAGCGCGCCGTCGCTCGATTCAAAGAGCGCGGCGTAGACCTCGCCCCGCCGCGCGTCCATCACCGGGCAGACGAGTCCCGGAAGCGGGACGGCGTTCTCGGCGAGGGCTTCGAGCGTGCTGACGCCGCAACAGATTTTGCCGCGCCCGAAAGCGAGTCCCTTCACGAGCGCGACCCCGATCCGTACCCCGGTAAAGGATCCGGGTCCCGCCGTCACGGCGAACAGATCCACGTCGTTCATCGCCGCTCCGGCGGACCGAAGCGCCGCCTCCGCCATCGGGAGGAGCAGTTCGCTTCCGGTCATCGCGTCGCCGGCGGAGAAGGTCGAAAGGACTTCGCCGTCCCGGAGCACCGCGGCGGACGCCCCCTTCGCGGGGCAGGAAAGCGCAAGGATCAGCATTCGTTTTCTCTCCTTAATCGTTCGATTCGGGCACGTTCTCGATCACGATCCGACGCCCGTTTTCGCCGTCGGTCTTCGCGATCGTTACGCGGATCGCGTCGTCCGGGATCGCCTCGGGAATCTTTTCGCTCCATTCGGTGAGCAGGAACCCCCGCCGCGAAAGATAGTCGTCGTAACCGACCGACAAGAGATCGTCCGCGTCGCGCAGGCGGTAAAGATCCATATGGATCACGGTCGCCCGTCCCTTGTACTCGTTCACGACGGTGTAGGTCGGGCTCTTCACCCGGTCGATCCCGAAGAAACGGCAGAACCCCCGGACGAACGCCGTTTTCCCGACCCCGAGTTCACCGTACAGGGCGACGAAAGCGAAGGGACGGTCGGACAGACGCGCGGCGAGTTCTTCACCCGCGGCTTCGGTTTCTTCGGGGGAGGAAGTCAGGTATTCGGTCATTGCAAATCCTCCCTTATATATCCGTAAGATAGGCGTCGGCGCCGTCGCCGAGGACAAAGCGTTTCGCCGCCTCGTAGGACGCCCGCGCCTTTTGCATTTTCGCGGGATCGGGACGCCGGATCGCGCGCAGAACGGTATTCTTCGGCGTGTCGTCGGGATCGACGAGTTCCGCCGCCGTCACCTCGTACCCCGCCGCTTCCAACCGCAGGCAGCGCAGACCGTCGGTCAGCGCCTCGGCAAGTTTGCCGCGCAGTTTCGGGTGCCGGGTCACGAACGCGAGGTCGGGTGCGGCGATCTTCCGATCGAGATAGCGGTGACAGCAGGGGGTGGACAGGATCACCTTCGCCGAAAGATCCGCCGCGGCGTCGAGCACGACGTCGGTCGCCACGTCGCAGGCGTGGAGCGAAACGACGAGGTCGGGCTTGCGGTCGCGGGGAAGCCGACGGATATCCTGCGCCCGGAAAGACATCCCGTCCCCTTCGCCGTCCGAAAGGAAACCCGCGTCGCGGGCAACGCCGCGGCAGAATTCGATCACGTCTTCTTTCAGGTCGACGCAGAGCATTTCGACCCGCCGCCCTTTGACGGCGGTCAGATAGTGGTAGAGGGCGAAACTGAGATAACTCTTGCCGCAGCAGAGATCGTAGACGAGAAGCGGCGCGTCGCCGTCCGGCAGTTCGCCGTAAATATCCGACACCAACTCCAAAAAGCGGTTGATCTGCCGGAACTTCGGCTGGCGCTTGTCGTGGACGCGCCCCTTTTCGTCCGAGACGCCGAGCGCGCGAAGAAAGGGCTCCTCGCCCGAAAGGATCCGGCGCGGCTCGCGGTCGAGTTTCGTCAGCGTCGAGAGAAGCGGCGCGCCGTCGGTTTCGTTCAGCGCGCGGCGCAGAGCGGCTTCTCCCCGGAGCGTTTCGGTTCCCTTCTTCGAGCGGAGAAGCACGACCGAGGCGGCGGGGGTGACCAGATCCGCTTGCAGATAGGACGCGATCTTGTCCGGGAGGACCGACGGAATCTCGGAAGGCGAGAGGGCGAATTGCCGCACCCGTCCGCCGGGGTAGGACTCCTCGAAGAAGAGGATCTTCTGCCCGCGCCGGACCGTGAGCCGTGCGGATACTTTTTGCGGGAGACCGTCGGACGCGGGTTTGGACAGCACAAAACGGCGGAGCCATTCTCTCTCCGCCGTCAGCGCCACCAGTTCCGCCATCGTTTCCCGCTTATTCGCCGTCATTTTTCTCCTCCGTTTCGGGGGGCTCGTCGAGTTTCGGCACACGGCGGAAGGAGAACTTCGATTCCTCTCCGTCCATAATCCGCCTGATATTCGGGATGTGCTTGAAGAGGATGATCCCGGCGAGGAAGAAAGCGAACAGCACGATATAGACCGGGGGATAGAGCCCGCCGAAAAGCCCCTTGAAGAGCGGCACGAGAAAGACGGGATAGAGCGCCGCAGCGACGGTGGAACCGAGCGAGACGTAGCGGGTGAACGCCACCACGATCACGAATACGAGTAAGAGCACGAGGGCAAGCCAGCAGTTCAAAAAGAGCGCGACGATGAGCGAACTCAGAACGCCCTTCCCGCCCTTGAAACGGTAGTAGACCGGAAAGACGTGACCGAGGATGCAGAAGACGCCGGCAAGATAGGTCCCGACGACGATCGGATTGCCCCCGGCGGAAAGAACGTAGAGAAGGGGTTCTTCGGGCGCAAAACAGAACCCGCCGACCCGGTAGAATCCGCAAGAGAGCCCGGCGATCATCATTGAGATCACGCTTTTCAGCACGTCGCCGACGACCGTCGGGACGGCGCCCTTCACACCGTAGACGCGGAACATATTGGTCGCGCCGCCGTTCCCGCTTCCGTGTCGGCGGATATCGTCGTGAAACAGCAGCTTCGACACGATGAACGCGGAGTTCACGCTGCCGAGCAGATAGGGGATCAGAACGCAGCAAAGAAGAACGGAGAGCGGTTTGATACAGAGGAAAAACACGCTGTCGCCGACGGCGCCCGACGCGAAGATCCGGGCAAGAAAGCCCTCCTGCAAAATACTCATACGCACCCTTTCCGGCAAGCGTTGCCGAACGATTGAAGTCTATGCAAATTATATACCATTCCGCGCGTGATGTCAAGCGAAGGAGAAAAAAGCCGCAAAAAAAGACCGGGGGAAGCATTTGCTTCCCCCGGTCTTTCGCTTCGTTCGTCGGGATCAGAGCGTTCCGAGGAACGCGATCACCCGGTCGGCGAGCCGCTCGGCGCCGACGTCGTTCGGGTGCAGTCCGTCGGGGCAGAACGCCGCGCGCTGCTCTTCGATCGTCGGCTGAATACCCGCCGTCGCAAAAAGATCGAGAACGGGGATCGAGTACTCGGCGGCGATCTCCTTCATCGCCCGGACGTATTCGCGGAGCGGGGGGGTGGGAAGCCCGATCTCGTTGACCGTCGTCTCCTCGCTCCTTCTGTGGAGCGGAGTCATCCAGACGATCTTCTTCGTCGGGAAACGGCGGATCAGACGGAGAGCGAGCGAACGGAGCGCGCCGTAGAAGGTATATTCGCTCTCGGGCGAGTCGTCGAAGGACCCGAACGCGGCGTCCCCGTGTCCGAAGTCGTTGGTGCCGCCGAAAACGACGGCGACGTCGGCGTCGGCGTCCAGGTCGGTCACGCGGTCAAGGAAGCACTGATCGTATTCCGCCTTGACGCTCGGCGTCTTCTTGCGGGCGATCCGGGTGCCCGAAATCCCGCAGTTCTGAACAACCGCCCCCGTCTTGCGTCCGACGACGCTGACGAAGCACTTGTCGGGCGAGGACACCCCCGCGCCGTGGGTGATGCTGTCGCCGAGGAAGGCGATCTTTACGGATTTGTCAAGTTTCATTTTCTTTTCTCTTTCCTTTTTTTCGGAGGATTAATTGAGGGGGAGTCTCAGGCGTTTTTGCCCGAGAGACTGCGGTCGATCGCGGCGGCGGCGGTCTTGCCCGCCCCCATCGCGAGGATGACGGTCGCGGCGCCGGTCACGGCGTCGCCGCCCGCGTAGACGCCCGGTTTCGACGTCAATCCGGTGGTCTCCTCCACGACGATCCCGCCGCGGCGGTTGACGGTAAGACCCTCGGTCGTTGATTTGATGAGCGGGTTCGGACTGGTGCCGATCGACATCACGACGGCGTCGACGTCGAGCGTGAATTCCGAGCCGGGAACCTCGACCGGCGAGCGTCTGCCCGAAGCGTCGGGCTCGCCGAGTTCCATTTTGATACATTCGATCCCGGTAACGAACCCGTTTTTCGGGTCGCGACGGTCGTTCTCGTTTTGGTAGCCGAGGATGCGGACCGGGTTGGTGAGAAGCCGGAAGTCGATCCCCTCCTCCATCGCGTGCTCGACCTCCTCGCGGCGGGCGGGCAGCTCTTCAAGACCGCGGCGGTAGACGATATAGACCTTCTCTGCGCCGAGCCGCAGCGCGGTGCGCGCGGCGTCCATCGCCACGTTCCCGCCGCCCACGACGGCGACGCGCTTGGCGCGCAGGATCGGGGTCGCGCTGTCCTCGCGGTAGGCGCCCATCAGGTTGCTCCGCGTCAGGTACTCGTTCGCGGAGTAGACGCCTTTCAGCGCCTCGCCCGGGATGCCCATAAAGCGGGGAAGACCCGCGCCCGAACCGATGAAGACGGCTTCAAATCCCTTTTCAAACAGTTGATCCACCGTCAGCGTCTTGCCGATGATGACGTTGGTCTCGAAGTCGACGCCGAGCGCGCGGAGCGTGTCGATCTCGCGCCGGACGATCTTTTTCGGCAGACGGAATTCGGGGATCCCGTACATCAGAACGCCGCCCGCGACGTGGAGCGCCTCGAAGACGGTGACGGCGTAGCCGCGCTTGGCGAGGTCCCCGGCGCAGGAGAGCCCGGAGGGTCCCGATCCGACGACGGCGACTCTGTGACCGTTTTGCGCGGGACGTTCGGGTTTCGCCGCGACGTTGTCGTTGTGCCAGTCGGCGACGAAGCGTTCCAGCCGCCCGATCCCGACGGGTTCGCCCTTGATCCCTCGGACGCACTTCGATTCGCATTGCGTTTCCTGCGGGCAGACGCGCCCGCAGACGGCGGGAAGCGAGGAGGACTCGGTGATGACCTTGTACGCTCCCTCGAAGTCTCCCTCCCGCACCTTCTCGACGAAGGCGGGAATGCGGATGTTCACGGGGCAGCCCGAAACGCAGGGCATATTCTTGCAGTTGAGGCAGCGCGCCGCCTCGTCGAGCGCCGTCGCCTCGTCGTAACCGAGGGCGACCTCCCCGAAATTGCGGGCGCGGACCGCGGGGTCCTGCACCGGCATCGGATTCTTTTTCGGCGACATATTCGGCATAGTCGGCTCCCCCTTACACGTTGTTTGCGTCGCGGAAGAGATTGCAGTCCTCTTCGCGCTTCGCCGTCTCGAAATCACGGTACATCGCCGAACGGCTCATCGCCTCGTCAAAGTCGATCAGATAGCCGTCGAAGTCGGGTCCGTCGACGCAGGCGAACTTGGTTTCGCCCCCGACGGTCAGGCGGCAGCCGCCGCACATCCCGGTGCCGTCGATCATGATCGGGTTCATCGAAACGACGGTGGGAACGCCGAAGGGGCGCGCCGTCGCGACGACGAACTTCATCATGACGAGGGGACCGATGGTGATGATCTCGTCGTAATTCTCCCCGGCGGCAAGCCACTCGCCGAGCGGGAGGGTGACGACTCCCTGCCGCCCCGCGCTCCCGTCGTCGGTCATGACGGCGAGCCGGTCGGAGACGGCGGCGAACTCTTTTTCAAGGATCAAAAGATCCTTGGAGCGGAAGCCGATCACGGTATGTACCTCGCATCCGAGGCGGTGGAGTTCCTCCGCGATCGGAAGCGCGATCGCGCATCCGACGCCGCCCCCGACGACGCAGACCTTTTTCAGTCCTTCGACCTCGGTCGGTTTGCCGAGCGGTCCGGCGAAATCGGGGATGGTATCCCCGACGTTTTTGCGGTTCAGCGCCGCCGTCGTCGCGCCGACGATCTGAAAGATGATGCGAACCGTTCCCTTTTCGCGGTCGTAGCCGGCGACGGTCAGAGGAATGCGCTCGCCGTTCTCGTCCACGCGCAGGATGATGAATTGCCCGGGTCGGGCGGCGGCGGCGACGTAGGGCGCCTCGATCTCCATCAGGGTGACGGTGGGATTCAGACTTCGTTTTTCGGTAATGCGGTACATGGAGTTCCTTTCTTGCTCTCGGCTCCGGCGACGGCTCTCGCACGGCGCGGGCAAAAATGAAAATATTAAAAAATATTATAGCAAAAGACACCCCTGTTTGTCAAGTGCGGACGGCGGTTTTTTCGGCGTCGGAGCGGCAAAAAACGGGAGCGGCGGAAAAAAGAGACCGGATACGATCATATTGTCCGAAACCGTTGACATCCGCGCGATAGTGTGCTAAAATGAATAAGAGAATATATCGGGGGGAATAGGTCAAAATGAAGGCGTCCGGGATCCCGCTTGAAATCGAACGCAAGTATCTGATCCGGACGCCCGACCTGTCGACTTTGAAAGCGATCCCCGGATGCGTCGCGTCGGAAATCGAGCAGACCTATCTGCCCGACCCCGCGCCGGGTGTGACCGAACGGATCCGGCTTCGCCGCTATCCCGACCGGATCGAGTATACGCATACGGTCAAAACCCGAATCTCTCCCGTCGCGGCGCGGGAGGAAGAGAGCGAGATCACGGAGGGGGAATACCGCGCGCTCTTTTCGCGGCGCGATCCCGCGCTGCAAACGGTCGTCAAAACGCGCGTCGCATTCCGATTCGGCGGACAGGTTTACGAGGTGGACCTCTATCCCTTCTGGACGCGGGTCGCCGTACTTGAAACCGAACTGCCGGACCCCGCCGCCTCAGCGCCGATCCCCCCCTTCCTCTCGGTGATCCGCGAAGTGACGGGGGACTCGGCGTACACCAACCGCAACCTTGCCCGGCGGATCCCGCCGGAACCCGATATCTGACGGTACGGTCAAAATTGCAACGGAAAGGAGAACCAGGCGTGTTTCCAGGTGAAACCCCGGTATCCGGGACGCGGTCCCGCGGCTACCGATTCAACGGAATATTCGGCACGTTCTACGTGACGGCGCTGCTCTTTGTTCTGGCGCTCGTTTTCGCTTGGTTCAAGTGGTACGTGCCGGGGGCGGTCGTCTTCGCCATGATCGCGTCGGCGGAACTGTTCCTCTGCTCCGATCTTTCGATCCCGGCGTTTCCGCTTCTGATGCTTTCCTGCATCGTTCTCCCCTGCTACGACAGTTTCAATCTTTTCATCCGGTACGTTTGGGTATTGCCGATCGTCGTGATCGCCCTGATCTACAATCTGATCGTTTTCCGTGAAAAAATGAAGATCGGTCGCACCTTCTTCGGACAGGTGGCGGTGATGATCGCTCTGATGCTCGGCGGGACCGGGTTCATCGCGCGGAGCGATCTGCTCTCCCCGATGTCGCTCTTCTACGTCCTGTCCCTCGGGCTCGGGATGGTGCTGATCTATCTTCTCATCAAATCGCGTTTCGCCCGGTTCAATATTTACGGGATCTTCGGACGGGTCGCGCCGGCGATGTACCTCGTCGGGCTCCTCTGCTGCTCCATCGTCCTGTTCTACACGCTGCGGGACAGCCCTGCCGAGCCGGTATTCAAAGAGCGGATGATCCGGAATCTGGTCTGGGGGGATTTCCACGCGTCCACCAACCTCTCGACGCTTTTGATGCTTGCCATGCCTTTCCCGGTCTGGTACGCTCTGAAACAGCATCCCCTGCACATTCTCTCCTGCCTGGTTTTCTTCGCCGCGATCTTTACAAGCGGGTCGCGCGCGGGAATTCTGCTGGGAGCTGTCGAACTCTTCATCTGCTACCTCTCCTGGCTTCGGTACTGCGGTCCGATCTCGAAGAAAATCGGTTCCTTCTTCGGTCCGATCATGATTCTGCTCGGTCTGATCGGGATCCATTGGTTTTACTCGAACACCTATTGGTACTTCGGATTCGTCAACTCCAACGAGTTCCGCGCCGACGCGATCCGGATCTCGATCCGGGAATTCCGCGAGCACCCGATCTTCGGGATCGGGCTCCGCAATCACGCCCTCGACGAGATCTATCAGCCGAAGAAGGGGGCGCTCTGCTGGTTCCATATGTACTTCCCGCAGATCTTCGCCTCGATGGGATTGGTCGGTTTCATCGGCTATCTGATCCAACTGATCCTGCGTTCGACCCTGATCTTCCGGCGGAAGAAGGGACCGGTACGTTCGACCCTGGGGCTTTCCTATATCGGACTGTTTTTGATGTCGCAGCTCAATCCCGGCGAATTCTGTCCGTTCCCCTACGCCCTGATGGCGGTCGCCATCTTCGTGATGCTCGAACAACTGGACGAGACCGAACGGCTGGTCCGTCTGCTCGCTCCCGAGTGGGGCGATAACGCCTGAATCCGATCAACCACCTTGTTAAGGAGAATAATATCATCATGACCGAACTCGAACAAAAGATCTACGACCTCGGGGTCATTCCCGTCATCAAGATCAGCAATCCCGACGACGCGATCCCGCTTGCGAAGGCGCTGATCGACGGCGGACTTCCCGCCGCGGAGATCACCTTCCGCACCTCCTGCGCCGCCGAGGCGATCAAGAAGATCACCGAGACCTATCCCGAAATGCTGGTGCTCGCCGGGACCGTCCTCAACGCCGCGCAGGTCGACGCCGCCGTCGCCGCCGGCGCGAAAATGATCGTCAGCCCCGGGCTGAACCCGAAGACCGTCGCCTACTGCAAGTCGAAAAATATCCCGATCATCCCCGGCACCGCCAACCCCTCGGATATCGAGCAGGCGATCGAGCTCGGACTCGACACCGTCAAGTTCTTCCCGGCAGAGGCGGTCGGCGGACTCAAAATGCTGAAAGCGATGTCCGCGCCCTACGGCGCGATGCGCTTTATGCCGACCGGCGGGATCAACGCCGACAATCTGCTCTCCTATCTGCAATTCGATAAGATCATCTGCTGCGGCGGCAGTTTTATGGTGAAGGACGACCTCATCCGAAACGGAAAGTGGGACGAGATCACCGAACTGACCCGCGGCGCCGTCCGCGCGATGCTCGGTTTCGAGTTCGCGCACGTCGGGATCAATTCCGACAACCGGGACGAGGCGCTTCGTGCGGCGAAACTGCTGGATACGATGTTCGATCTTCCGATCCGCGAGACCAGCAAGAGCTACTTCGCCGGCGTGCCGTTCGAAGTGATGATGCAGAAGGGACCCGGCAAGAACGGGCATATCGGCATCAAGACCAACTTCGTCGACCGCGCGATGGCGTATTTCAAACGGCAGGGATTCGCGATCGACGAGTCGTCGGTCACCTACGCCGACAACGGAAAACCGAAGTTCTTTTACCTCAAAGACGAGATCCTCGGCTTCGCGTTCCACGTGGTGCAGAAATAATAAATAAGGAAGAGACCGAAAAAACGCCGAAAGGCGGGACGGGACGGGCAAAACGCCCGTCCCGTCCGTTTGTTGCGACCGTTGGTATCCCGCGATCCCGACCGAAAGCGACGCCCCCGCTTGATCCGGAACGAAAAAAAGAAAAATCTTTTGCAAAACCGTTGCATTGCGTCACCGGAAATGGTATAATAGAATTCAAAAATTTTTTGAGTGCTTGTCGGACAACCGACTTAGAGAGAAGGTACGCGGTGAACGGAGTGCAAACAACGGGAACGCGGACAAAACCGCAAATGACGCGCGTCGACCGGAGGATCACGGTCCTCAGTGCGGCGATCTATTTTGCCGAGTATATCGGTCGATACAATCTTGCGGCGGCAATGAGCGAGATGACGGGGACGTTTACGGCGGGCAACGCCAAGACGATGCTCGGGCTTGCGCTGACGCTGATGGCGATCTCCTACGGCGTCGGTCAGATCGTCATGGGATTCGTCGGCGACCGGGTGCCGCCGCGGTTCGTGGTCTTCGCCGGACTGCTCGGCGCGGGGGCGTGTAACCTTGCCGTCGGTTTTTCGACGAATCTGGTCGTGATCTGCGTCGCGTGGTTTTTCAACGGCGTGTGTAAATCGATGATCTGGCCGTCGCTTATCCGACAGATGACCTGCGATATGAGCGAGGCGGGATTCCATCGGGGGATCCTTTGGGTATCGGTCGCCAGCAACCTCGGGATCGTGCTCGTCTACCTTGCCGTCGTTCCGGTCAGCATCCTGATCTTCTCGTGGCGGCTCGCGTTCTGGTTCGCGGGAGCGGTCGAGGCCGCGGCGGGCGTCGCGTGGGTCCTTTCGGTGCGGACGATCCCGTCCGCCGGGCTCCTGAAACGGGCGCTCCGGGACGGGGCGAAAGATCCCGACGGAACCGACGAAAAGAGCGAAAAACGTTTCAAACTGTTTCCGGTCCTGTTCGCGGCGTCGATTCCGCTCCTTTATCTCGTCGTGATCTGTCACGGACTGCTCCGCGACGGTCTGACGAGTTGGATGCCGACCCTGCTGCGGGATACTTACCGCCTTGACAGCGTCGCCGCGATCATGAGTTCGGCGATCCTGCCGATCTTCTCGACGGTCTGCGTGATCTTCTCCGGAATGCTCTTCCTCAAACTCAAAAACGAGATGACGTCGTCGGCGATCTTCTGGGCGATCACCCTTGCGTCGCTCGGCGGTCTCTCCTTCGCGATCGGACGCTCGGCGATCCTGACGATTATTCTGCTCGCCTTCGCGATGAGCGGGATCCAGGGGGTCAACCACATCCTGACGACCCGCGTTCCGCATCGCTTTGCCTACGCGGGGATGGTCTCGACCATCGCGGGGCTGCTCAACTCGGCGACCTACATTGGCGCGGCGATCTCGGGCTACGGGATCGCGCTGTTCAGCGACGCGCACGGCTGGTACGCAACGGTTCTCGCGTGGCTCGCTGTCGCCGTCCTCGGTACGGTCGCGCTGGTCTTCTGCTTCGCAAAGTGGAAGAAATTTACGTCGGAACATAAATAAAAAAAGCGAAGCGCCCCCGGATCGGGGGCGCTTTTTTACGGGCGGGTCATTCCGCCGCGGGGACGCGGTCGGCGTCCTTCTTTTTCTCGTCGGAATCGATCGGAACGAGATCCGAGAAGAAGGAGAAGAGGAAGAGGAGCGCGACCGAGAGCAGAACGCCGCCGATAATATCGGTCAGCCAATGCACCCCCGAAAGAAGCCGGGCGACGACGGCGAACGCCGCGAGCGCGTAGAAGGGAAGCGAGAAGAGCAGGTAGTTGACGCGCGGGGCGAAGCGGCGATACAGCATCCGAGCGGCGGACGCGAACACGATGATCGACAGGACGGTGTGCGAGGAGGGGAAACTTGCCTCCGCTTTTCCGTCGAGCAGGATCGGGCGGTAGTTCACGACCGCGATCTCGAAGAGGACGTAGAACAGGACGGTGACGAGGTAGAGCCCGCCGAGGACGAGAAAGTCGATCCCCGCCTTCCGGAACGAGAAGCGGAAGTACAGGACCCGCACGCCCGCCCAGACGGCGAATCCCGCCGCGAGAAGGATCGCGAAGTAGCCGAGATACTGGGTCAGGTCGTAGAGGCGGTAATGCTCGCCGACGGCGTCGCGGACGGCGAAATTGACCGAGGAGAGCCCGATCTCTTTGCCGGTCTCCGCGTTGATTTCCACGTCGACGGTTTTGAGCAAGGCGATCAGGATCACGAAGAGAAGAAGGAACGCCGCTCCGACGAGCGGTTTCCAATTCTTTTTGAAAAAGGATTTCGGTTGCAGATCCGCCATTTGATTCTCCTTTGCCCTGCCGGGCTTTGTTTTCGCTTTATTATACTCCGAAACGCGAAAAAAGTCAATCCCGGCGGACCGGGACGCCGCTCCGCTCTTTACAAACGCGGGATTTGTGCTATAATCATATCAAGACGGGTTCCGGCGCTTCGCCGGGGAAGGGGTAACTTTGCATTTCGGTTTTTCCTATATCGGTCTGATCTGGCTTCTGATGCTCTTCGTTCCGAACTTTCTTTGGACGAAGCGGCAGCCCGCAGACTACGGGCGTTACGCGAAAAATGAGAACCGGGTCCTGCTTGGTTTCGAGCGGGTCGGAGAGGTGATCGTCACCGTCGCCGCGCTCGTCTTTTCGGATTTGAACCCGAGATTCCCGCTCTCGCCGTGGGCGATCTGGCTCGGGGCGTCGCTCCTCTCGATGCTCCTCTACGAGGTCTTCTGGATCCGGTATTTCGGAAGCCCCCGGACGATGCGCGATTTCTACCGCTCGCTTCTCGGGATCCCGGTCGCCGGGGCGACGCTGCCCGTTATCGCGTTCGCGCTTCTCGCCGTGTACGGCGGAAACCCGATCCTTTTCTTCGGGACGGCGATCCTCGGGATCGGGCATATCGGGATTTATCTCCGCCACGCCGAAGAGAGTCGGCGGGACGAGGGGAAAGCGTCCGCCTCCGATCCCGAAGAATAAAAGGCAAAAAGAACGCCGCGCAGACGCGCGGCGTTCTTTTTTTGTCGGGCGTGGGCTTTTTTGCCCGTCAAGCGGTTTATCTCTGCACTCTGCCGGAGGCGTTGCCGCCCGCGAGCGCCTCAACTTCCGAAACCGACACGAGGTTGAAGTCGCCCTCGATGCTGTGTTTCAGGCAGCTCGCCGCGACGGCGAACTCGATGGCTTTTTGGCTGTCGTACCCTTGCAAAAGGGAATAGATGAGTCCGCCGCCGAAACTGTCGCCGCCGCCGACGCGATCGACGATGTGCATCGCGTATTTGCGGCTGAATACGGCGTTGCCGTCGACGTAGAGCATCGCCGACCAGTTGTTGTCGCTTGCCGACACGCTCTCGCGGAGCGTGATCGCCACGCCCTTGAAACCGAACCGATCGGTCAGTTTTTTCGCCACCGAGACGTAGCCCGCGCGATCCAGTTTGCCGGAGTCGATGTCGGTGTTATCGGCTTCGATCCCGAAGACGTCCTTGGCGTCCTCCTCGTTCGCGATGCAGTAGTCGACGTATCGGCAGAGTTCTCCCATCACCTGTCCGGCGCGCTCTTTGCTCCACAGTTTTTTGCGGAAGTTCAGGTCGCAGGAGACGGTGACGCCGCGTTCCTTCGCCTTCTTCGCGGCTTGCAGGGTGATCTTCGCCATACTCTCCGAGAGGGCGGGGGTGATCCCGGTGAAGTGGAACCAGTCGACGTCCCGGAAGATCGCGTCCCAGTCGAAGTCGCCCTCACTCGCCGTCGCGATCGCGCTGTACGCCCGGTCGTAGATGACCTTCGAGGCGCGTTGGCTCGCGCCCTTCTCACAGTAGTAGACCCCGACCCGGTCTCCGCCGCGAACGACGAAACTCGTGTCGACCCCGTATTTGCGGAGCGCGTTGACGGCGCTCTGCCCGATCTCGTGCGCGGGCAGTTTGGACACGAACGCGGCGTCGACGCCGTAGTTCGCGAGACTGACCGCGACGTTCGCCTCGGCTCCGGCAAAGGTGGAAACGTACCTGTCCGCCTGCACGAACCGAAGGTACCCTTCCGGGTTCAGACGCATCATAATTTCTCCGAATGTAACGACTTTCACGGTGTTTTCTCCTTTAAGCGTTCAGATTTTTGACGAAGGTTTTTGCAAGTTCGGTGATCTTCCCGAAATCGCCGTTCCTGATATACTCCTTGTTGACGAGCGATCCGCCGACGCCGACGCCGACGGCGCCCGCTTTGAGGAAGGTCGCGCAGTTGTCGGCGTTCACGCCGCCGACCGCCAGCAGCGGGATATGGGAGAGCGGGGCTTTGACGGCTTTGATATAGGCGGCGGCGCCGTCGAGACAGGGGAACACCTTGACGAAGTCCGCGCCCGCCTCGTGCGCGCGCTTGATCTCGGTCGCGGTGTACGCGCCGGGGATCGAAACGGCGCCGCGCGCGACGGTATGCCGGATGACGGACTCGTCGGCGTCGGGGGAGATGATGAACTCCGCGCCGGCGTCAATCGCCAGATCGACCTGTTCCGCCGAAAGGACGGTCCCCGCGCCGACCGAGACGTTCGGGAGGGACGCCTTGATGCGACGGATGCTGTCGGTCGTCACCCGGAAGTTTTCGGGACGGCTCTGGTCGAAGGTGACCTCGATCAGGGAGATCCCGCCCTGCGCGAGGGCGCGGGCGGTTTCGACCGCCTGCCCGGCGTCGAGCCCGCGGATGATCGCGATGATCTTGTTTTCCAGAATCTTTTTGATGATTGCGTCTTTCATATTCGTCTCCTTACCACTCCGCTACCGATCCGTCGGGATGATGCCAGACGGGATTTTTCCAGTTGTGCGGCGTTTTGTTTTCTTCGAGTACCAGTTCCCGGTTGACGTCGACGCCGAGCCCGGGCAGTTTCGGGAGATCGACGAAGCCGTCGGTGAAACGGAAGTCCTCGCCGTTCTTCACGTAGTCGAGCACGCTCTTTCCGACGTTGTAGTGGATGCCGATGCTCTGCTCCTGAATGAAGGCGTTGTAACTGACGGCGTCGACCTGTAAGCAGGCGGCGAGCGCGATCGGACCGAGCGGGCAATGCGGCGCCAGCGCCACGTCGTGTGCCTCCGCCATCGCGGCGATTTTCTTCACCTCGGTGATCCCGCCCGCGTGGGAGAGGTCGGGCTGGATGATATCGACCCCGCCCGCGGCGAAGAGCCGCTTGTAGTCCCACTTGGAGAAGAGCCGTTCGCCCGTCGCGATCGGGATGTTGCAGCAGGCGGCGATCTCCTTGAAACACTCCATATTCTCGCAGAGGACCGGTTCCTCGATGAACATCGGGTCGAATTCTTCCAGTTTCTTCGCCAGAATCTTCGCCATCGGTTTATGTACGCGCCCGTGGAAGTCGACGGCGACGCCGAAGTACTTGCCGCAGCTCTCGCGGATCGCGGCGACGCGAGCGAGAACCGCGTCGATCTTGTCGTAGGTGTCGACGATCTGCAACTCCTCGGTGGCGTTCATCTTGATCGCGGTGAAGCCCGCGTCCATCTTCTCCTTCGCGGCGCGCCCGACGTCGGACGGCCGGTCGCCGCCGATCCAGGAATACACCTTCATTTTCTCGCGGCATTTCCCGCCGAGAAGTTGATAGACCGGGGCGCCGAACGCCTTGCCTTTAATATCCCACAGCGCCTGATCGATGCCAGAAATGGCGCTCATCATCACGCCGCCCCCGCGGTAGAAGCCCGCGCGGTAGAGCGTCTCCCACAGCCCCTCGATATCGGCGGGATCCTTGCCGATGAGATAATCCCGCATCTCGTTCACGCACGCGAGGACCGCGGCGGCGTGTCCTTCCAGAACCGCCTCGCCCCAGCCGACGAAGCCCGCGTCGGTGACGAGTTCCACGAACCCCCAGCGCGGACGGACGAAATAGGTGTTGATCTTTGTAATTTTCATAATTGCTTTTTGACCGCCTTTTTTCAAAACCTCTTGATTTTTTTTGCGTCTATGCTATAATTATATCACAAAATATATCTCGAAAGCGCCATTTTTTGCTTTTTAAGTGCCAATTATTCGGATTCGGAGGGAAGGGAGGTCGCCGTGCAAGCCAAATTCGGGATCGAACGCGAACTCGATCAGAGTTTTCGCGTCATTGATTATCACAACGGCAACGGGGATTTTCATTTTCACTCGCAGATCGAGATCATGATCGTGACCGACGGGGAAGTCGACGCCCTGGTCAACGATCACAGGAAACGGCTTCGGAGAGGGGACGTTTCGATCGCTATGGGGTACGATACCCACACCTATGCGCCGGTCGTCGACGCGGCGTTCAGCGTCCTGATCCTTCCGCCCGACGTCTGCCGGGATTTCACGGCGGCGGTCGGCGGGAAAACGATCGCCAGCCCCTTCGTCTGCGGGGCGGCGGCGGAGAAGATCGGCGCGTGCTTCCGCGAGATCCGGGCGCACGAAAAAGAGACGCTCACAACGAAGGGAAACCTCTACGTGATCCTCGGCGTCATCGCGCGGAACGTCGCGTTCGAGGACGGGACGCCCTACGCCGGGTCGGACCTGATCTCCAAGATCCTTTTCTTTATTCACGAACACTACAAGGAAGAGATCTCGCTCTCGACGATCGCCGGGCATTTCGGATACAACGCGAGTTATATCTCGGGGCTGTTTAAATCCTGCGTCAATCTCGGTATTCTGCGCTACGTCAATTTTCTCCGGTTGAAGAACGTTATCACGCTCTTGCGGGAGCGGAAGTACAGCACCGAGTTCTGCGTTCTGGAAAGCGGATTCCGTTCGGTGCGCACCTTCTACCGGGCGTTCCGGGAGGAGTTCGGATGCTCTCCCAAGGAGTATATGGAACAGGGACGGTCGGTCCTTGTCCGTCATTGATTATTACTTGAAAAGAGGATAACGATATGTCGAAAATCAGATTCGGATGGTCGGAGGTCAGTCTCGTACCCGACCGTCCCATCTCGCTTGCGGGCGAGTTCTTCGAGCGTGTGACGGATGAGGTCGAAACGCCGATCACGGTCACCACGCTCGCCGTCGAGGAGGGGGGCGAGCAGGCGTTTTTCTGCTCCGCCGATCTCGAAGGCGTGGGGCGCAATCTCATCGAGCGGGTGCGCCTGCGGGTCGCCGAAAAGAACCCCGGGATCCAGACCGAAAAGATCATGCTGCACGCCGTGCATATCCACAACTCGTATCTGTACGAGCAGAGCGAGGGGGGCGCGCGGGCGTTCGAGGGCGGTACGCTCGACGTGATCCGCGACTTTATGCCCGCGGATTGCAAGTATATTCCGCAGACGGTGTCGACCGACTGCATTCAGCCGCGGGAGGCGCTTGAAATTCTGGTCGAGCGGATCGCGCGCTCGGTGCTCGAGGCGTTCGACAACCTCGCCGAGGGCGGATACGCGCAGGGGTTCGGGCGGGTCGCCGTCGGGATGAACCGCCGCGCGACCTATTCCGACGGGAGCGCGAAGATGTGGGGCGACGTCGACCGCGCGACCTTCGTGTCGCTCGAGGGCGGAAACGACAACGGGATGGAACTGCTCTATATTTTCGACAAGAACCGGAAGATGACCGGGATCGTCGCGAATATCGCCTGCCCCGCGCAGATCATGGAGCAGAGAAGCGTGATCTCGTCCGACTATTGGGGGAAGGTGAAGATCCTGCTCCGCGAGAAGCACGGCGCGGACTTCAAACTCCTCGGGCTGGTGTCCCCCGCGGGGGATCTCTGCCCGCGCGACCTCATCCGCTGGGTCGAACCCGAAACGCCGATCAAGGATCCGAACGTCATCCGCGTCAACCCGAAGGAACGCTTCGCCGATCCCTCGA
This sequence comes from Clostridia bacterium, assembly GCA_017961575.1. Classification (GTDB taxonomy): domain Bacteria; phylum Bacillota; class Clostridia; order Oscillospirales; family CAG-272; genus UBA1740. The sequence continues at coordinate 20,398 of JAGCXA010000024.1, forward strand.
TGTTCGACGTGAAGGGGACGTGGAAGGCGGGACGCCGCATCTATAACGATATCGAGATGGAGATGGAGGAGATCGGGGAGATTACGACCGAGGGGGCGTTTTCGCACGTCGTGAAGACCCTGCGTCTCCCACTGCGCCGCGTCACCGACGCGGAGGCGGCGGACGCCGCGCGCGTTCTGCGCGAGGCGCTGAAAGACAAGAAGGAACTCGACTACAAGGATTCCGCCGAACTCTACGTCTACGCGGGAACGCTCAAACGCTACGAGTCGCAGGAACGCTTTGAGACGGTGGATACCGAGGTACACGTGATCCGGCTCGGCAAGGTCGCCTTCGTCACCTGCCCGTTCGAGCTCTTCCTCGATTTCGGGAACCAGATCCGCGCCAGAAGCGCCGCGACCCAGACCTTCGAGATCCAGCTCTGCTGCGGCGCGCTCGGCTATCTGCCCACCGAGAGGGCGGAGAAGGGCGGACATTACAGCGCCTACGTTTCGAGCGGCTACGTCGGGCACGAGGGCGGCGACGTCCTCGTCCGGGAGTCGCTTGAGACGATCGGTAAACTGTTCGCCGAATAAAAAAGCGCTGGGAAGTCCCGCGCCAAACGCAAAAAAAGAGATCCACCCGAGCGGGTGGATCTCTTTTCATGATTTCGTTTTCCAGACGGCTTCGTTCTCGCAAAAGAAGTCGGCGTCCTGCCAGTCGTAGACGAAGGCGAACACGCTGTTGGCGGTGTCGAGCGGCACGATCTCGTGCGGAAAGAAGGGCGAATAGTATTTGCACAACGTATAGATCCCGCGCTTGACGCACCAATCGAAAGAGGAGGTCAGGGCGTAGGTATGATCCCTGCCGTGCGTCAACTGCGCGTAGGCGACCAGCGCCGACCAGTAGGGCCAGGCGGCGCCGTTGCAGAACGAATATTCCCGGGAGGATCGGTTGCTGCATCTGTCGACCCCGCGGTAGAAGGGGAAGACGCTCATCACGCCGAAGTCGCCCGCCTGCTGGTCCCGGTTGTTTCTGGTTTCGAGCAGTCGGGAAATATTGTCGAGGAGCCGTTCGGTCTGCTTTTCGTCCGAGATTCCGAAGAGGACGGCGAGGATCGTGTCGACCGAAAGGTTATCCTCGACGAAGTCGCCGTATTTGTAGTTGATATAGTATCCCTTTTCGTCGTCCCAGAGCAGCCGGTTGATCGCGTCCTTCGTTTTCAGGAACATACCGTGATACCTGCGGGCGCGGGGCTTGTCCCTCGTCCCGACGATCCGGGAAAGGCAGTCGAGCGCGCGGGCGTAGAGCAGATTGACGTAGGTCACGTAGCCGACCCGGTTGACCTCGTCCGCCCAGTCGCGGTTGTTGTATCTGCCGGGTTTGCGGATCAGCGAGGTTTCGTCCTCGTATCCCGACAGTTTGTCGATGGTGAGAAGGCAGTATTGGTAGACGGTTTTTCCCTCGACCGTTTCGTTCAGGAGCGAGAGATCGCCGGTGCGGTTGATATAATCGTAGACCATCAGAACGAAGAAACTCGCGCTGTCGTAATAGCTGGGCGTGCGCGACTGCAACCGGAACGTGATGCCGGCGGGACATTCGCCGTTCTCCTTGATCCCGCTCGCGAGCGTCAGGATCGCGTTCCGGACCAGATCGGGACGGTTTTTGATCATCGCAAGCGTCGCCCAGTAGTCGGTGTCGAAGTAGGTTCTGACCGGATCGGCGTAAATACACGCGGCGGAAAAGCTCTTGTAGCTCCCGATCTCGATATAGTTTTCCAACGCCGAGAACACGGCGGAAACGTAGACGGCTTTGTCCTTCTCGGTCTTGGCGGACGCGGGAATCTTCACGCTTCTGAACTCGTCGACGACCTGCTTTTTGAATTCGGCGAAGCGGGAAAGAAGTTTCCGACAGTTGGCGGCGTCGTTTTCGTAGGAGAGAAGAAAGCGCGCGCTCTTGTCGGTGCGCAGATAGATCGAGGCGTTTTCGTGAACGTAGTTGTTCTCAACGTTGGCGGCGAAGGAAAATCCGTTCTTCGCTTGTCCGAGATCGAGAACGATATCGTAGTCGCCCGCCTTGCTTGCCTTAAATTCGTAGAAGACCGCGTTCCCCTTCGGCGGGATGAACTGAAAGACCGTGAGTCTGACGCCGTCCTTTTTCAGTATGATCTTCAGCGTCCGTCCGGCGAGCTCGACGGTTTTGTCGCAGAAAACGCCGACGCTCTTTTTGTCGATATAGAGGTTCAGAAAATTCTGTTTGACGTAGCTGACGCTTTGATTATTCAGGGTGTAATCGGTGATCCCGCCCTTGCCGTCAAAGCGGACGTGCAGGTCGTTTGACGCGACGTCGTAGACCACGTCCTCGTAGTTCTTGCACGCAACGATGATTTTTCCGTCCCGAAAACTCTTTCTCATATCGCCGTTCCTTCTGTTCGCGCCGGGTGTCGCGCTTTTTCAATAATCGATTCTATTATACAACGCTTTCCTTTTTTTTGCAAGAAGTCGTCGCCCGTTTTTTCCGCCGCCCGGATCACGTTCGGGCGCAGAACGGGACGGACGAAAGGGGACCCCGGGCGCGAATCGCGTCCGGGGTTCTTGCTTCCGCCGGCGCGAAACCGTGCTCGCGCGCGGAGGGATCCGGGGCTGCCGGACGCGGAAATAGGAGGAAAACCGCCCCCGTCAGCCCCGGGAGTTTACGCTGAAACGGGATCAGTCGGCGAGTTTGAAGTAGACGGGAGCGGAGATGTTCACGTCTTCCGCCACTTCAAGCGTCGCGTCGGCGGGATTGGTGACACGCTCGACCGGCATCTTGAAGTCCTTACCGCAGGTCACGTTAATATCCGAGATTACGACGTAGGCGGTCTTTCCAGAGACGGCTTTGGTCCTGTTGAGATAGAACGCAACAACGTAAGCGTCACCGTCTTCGTACTTGATGCCGCCGTTGCCGTCGGCCTCAGCCGTGAAGAGGTTGCATTCGATCTTAGCCATACCAGTAGTACCGGTGGAAAGTTTGAACGCGGCAACGCCGTCGACGTAAACGGTCGCGGTCGCAACGTAGTCTTCCTTCTTCGCTTTCGTGCCGGCGGCTTCCGCTTTCAGAGCCGCCTCGTTGATCAGCGCCATATGAATGCGGACCTGGATGCGGTGCCAGCCGTACTCGGGGTGCGCCTCATCGGCACCCAAAATGTTCGGATAGTCGGCGTAGGTGGTTCCGGTGCCGCACATCCCCGCCGGAGTGGTCACTTCTCCGTCGGTGACGGGGGTCGCGAATTTGCCTGTCCATTCGAAACCGCCTGCATATTTACAGTCGCTGTAATCCATATCGTTTCTTGGCGACCAGTAAAGGACGGGTTCTTTATTGATGCGGGCAGTGACGTAGGGGTTCTGATCCTTGACGGTATACAGATCAAGCATCGTTTCGTTGAAGAGGACCGAGTACTCGATCAAGAGGTCGTTGCCCATGAAATCTTCGGTTGTCGGATAGAAGTGCTTGTCGCCGAGGATGTCCTTAAAATAGACGCTTTCGGTCGGATAACCTGCACTGGTCTGATCGGTGCAGGTCAAAACGATCGGCTCGTATTCGAGCACTTCTTTGACATTCTGATGGCAAGCCGTGCATTCGCCGGTGCGTTCGCCGGTCTGGTGGAACATATTGACTTCTTCGGTCACGGTCCAATGCTCCACGACGTGCTTGGTGGGATCGGGATCGATCGGCAGAACGGTGTCGGCAACCGGATTGCCGCAGACGGTGCAGTGCTTGGACTTGAAGCCGCCGGCAGAGCAGGTCGGCTCTTTGTCGATCGAGAACTCGTCAGCCGGAGTATGGGCGAGTTGCGGGATCTCGGTGATCGAGTCGGGGTCCTGCGCGTCGCAGATCGTGCAGTACTTGGACTTGGAGCCGGGGGCGGTGCAGGTCGCCGGGGTGTCGACCTCGAATTCTCCCCAGACGTGTTGGCAGACGCCGCTGTTTCCGTCGGTCGTCGCCGGGGTGGTCGCCGGTTCGGTGCTCGCGGGCTTTTTCGGTCCGCAGGACGCGAACGCGAAGGCGCAGATCACAAGACACAGGATCAGCGCGAGGGTCGGGAGAAGCGAGAGAATCTTGTTCTGACGGGAACGTGTGTACATAATGGGTTCCTCCTTGTCTGCGTTCGGAAAATTGTCGGTTTTTTTCGGGAACGAACGCTCCTTCCCGTTGCGGCGTTTTGTTACAAGCAAACCTTCCGCCGTTATTATTACATTACACCATTTTCGCGAAAAAAGCAATGATTTTCGTGTATTCAGAAGAAAAATAGCATAACGCACAAAAACAGAACGCGATAATTGTGCAAACAGTTCGATAAAAATCCGCCATCCGTTTTTTTCGCCGCCCGGATCACGTTCGGGCGCAGAACGGGCGAATGAAAGGGAACCCCGGACGCGAATCGCGTCCGGGGTTCTTGTTTCCGCCGGCGCGGAACTGTGCTCGCGCGCGGAGGGATCCGGGGCTGCCGGACGCGGAAATAGGAGGAAAACCGCCTCCGTCAACCCCGGGAGTTTACGTTAAAAACGGGATCAGTCGGCGAGTTTGAACCAGATCGCCGCCGGGCAGGTCACGTCGTCGGTCGTGTCGTCCGGGGTGTCCATATCGTCGAGGGTGAAGGTCGACGCGACGGGCGAAGCGACCTTCTCAACCGACTGAACGAAGGTCTGACCGCAGGAGTAGTTCACGTCGGTGTCGACCCAATACGCGGTGGTGTCGGCTTTCGGTTTGTTCGAGTCGAAGAGGAGCGCGAAGACGTACACGCCGGCGCCGGCGTTGTCCTCGTAGGTGACGCCGCCTACTCCGTCGGACTTGACGGAATAGAGGTAGTTCGTAGACTGGTAGTTGGTTTTGTCGTTCCCGCCGAGACCGGAAAGTTTTGAAACGGGGACGCCGTCGATGTAGAGCGTGACGACGACGTCGTAAACCGCCGCGGTCGCGCCGGTCGTGTCCTCCGCCACCGCGCTCAGGTTGGTTACGATCTGATGGACGCGGATACCGACGCGGTGCCAGCCCCATTCGGGATTGTTCTGATCGGCGCCGCCGAGATTCGGATAGGAACTGTAACTGTCACCGGACATGGGCGGGGACGTGACTTCTCCGTCCGAGTAGGGCGACATATTCCCCGTCGTCTCAAAGCTGCCGGCGTATTTGCAGTCGGAGCCCGTGACGTTGTCCGTCGGAGAAAAGTAACACACGCTGGTCTGCGACGTGCCGCTGGAGGCGGCGAAGCGGCACGTGATGTAGGGCTTGGTCGAGCCGTTCAGGTTCAAGAGGGTATTGTTCCAGAGGACCGAATACTCGATCAGAAGATCGTTGCCGAGGTTGCCGTTCGATTCATCGGGGTAGAAGTGTTCTTCACCCTGAACCTCGGAGAGAAGCTTTCTGTTCTGGTGTCTCGACGAGGAAGCGGTAAACGCGGTGGCGCTGAGCGTAAGGACAGCGTCTTCCTCCTGCATCTGTTGGCAGATCGTGCATTCGCCGGTGCGGTGCACGTTGGGGGTTAGCAGCGTCGGGGTAGCCGACCACGTCTCCACGTTGTGCTTGGTGGGATCGGGGTCGAGGGGTTCGACGGTGTCGGCGACCGGATTACCGCAGACGACGCAGTGCTTGGACTTGAAGCCGCCTTCCATGCAGGTCGGCTCTTTGTCGATCGTGAACTCGTCTGCCGGAGTATGGGCGAGCTGCGGGATCTCGGTGATCGAGTCGGGATCCCGCGCGTCGCAGATCGTGCAGTACTTGGACTTGACGCCGGGGGCGGTGCAGGACGCCGGGGTATCGACCTCAAATTCGCCCCAGACGTGTTGGCAGACGCCGCTGTTTCCGTCGGTCGTCTTCGGGGTGGTCACCGCTTCGGTGCTCGCGGGCTTTTTCGGTCCGCAGGACGCGAACGCGAAGGCGCAGATCACAAGACACAGGATCAGCGCAAGGGTAACGTAGATTCTTTTCATGGCATATCTCCTTATTATTGTTGTTCCGGGCGTATCCCGGAGTAAAAACGGGGTCGGTTTTTGCATCAGCTCAGTTGGTTGAAGTTGAATTCGTCCCAATCGTTCTCTCCGAGCGAACCGCCCGAGGTGATCAGCAGATCGCGGTCGAGCAAGACGATCTCGATCTCTGCGGGCGCGTAGATCTTCTTTTCGTTCATTTCGGTTTCTCCTTTCGGTCAAACGTCGTTTATCAGTTGATGGTGAAATACGCCGGAGCGGGGATCTCGACGCCGCCGTCGGCGCGCGTGACGTAGGTCGCGGCGGCGGGGGAGTCTACACGGGTCACGCTCTGCGCGAAGGTTCTTCCGCAGGAGACCGAGTAGTCGCCGTAAACGAGGTAGCCGACCCCGCTGTTCTTTTTCGCGATCTGCGAGTTGAATCCGTACAGAATGCTGTCGTCCGCGATGTCGGTGTAGGTGATTCCGTCCGCGCCGTCGTTTGCCGCCGTGAACAGAAGGGATCCGGCAGGGCTCGCGCCGGTCTCGGAGAGTTTCGAGACCTGAACGCCGTCAATGTAAACCACCGAGTACATATAGTAAACGGCGCTCGCACCGGACGCCACCGCCGCGGCGTTCGTCAGTTCCTGATGTACGCGGATCTGGACGCGGTGCCAGCCCCATTCGGGATTCTCCCGATCGGCGCCGCCGATGTTCGGGTAATCCGCCCAAGCGCCCGAACTGCCGCACATTCCGGCGGACGTACCGTCCTCCGGCGTTCCGAACGCGCCCCACTCGAAACCGCCCATAAACGGACAGTCGCTGCCCTTGGCGCCGTCCTGATAGGACATCCAGGCGAGAACCGTCGTGCCGCCGCCGCTCTTGTTCGTGATCCGCGAGTCAAGCGTCTGATTCCCGCCGGATTTGTTGAAGTTCTGCAGCGTGTCGTTCCAGAGAAGCGAGTACTCGACGAGCAGGTCGTTGCCCAGCCCTCCGTTCGATTCGTCGGGGTAGAAGTGCTTTCCGCCGTCGAGGATCTCCCCGAAGGTGACCGAGCGCTTTTCCTGCGAGCTCGTGGAGGTCGACGTGGTATACTTCTTTTCGACGATCGACGTCGTGATCTCGGTCACGCCGTCAAGATTGCATCCGTCGCAATGCCCGGTCTTGGAGCCGTCCCCGAAGATCGTGGCGGGAACCGAGGAGACCGGTTCGCCGGCGATCTCATGCAGGTGTCCGGCGGCGCCGCAAACGGTCAGCGACGCGGCGTCTCCGTAGCGGGTGCCAAGACCGTCGGTGACGAAGGGACGGACGTAGAGCGCGCCGTCAAAGTAGGCGTGCGGAACGTCGGTCATCCTGATCGCTGCCCAATGGCGTCCGGGATCCGCCGTCAGCGTGTCGCCGTCGGCGACGATGCTGGAATAGACGGCGGTGACCGCTTGCTTGTAGCAGGCGTCTCCGTCGATCTCCGGAGCGGCGTTGGTCTTCGAGAAGACGAAGCCGACCTCGGTGTAGTCGAGCGAGCCGACGGTGAAGACGAACCGGAGATCGGTGTCTTCGTCGCCGGCGAGGTCAAGCGCCGTGAGAGTCTGGACGCCGAAGTCCTCGATCTCCCCGTCGTTCGCCGGCGTCGCGTCCGCCGAGACGGCGACCGGCAGGAAAGCCGCGAAGAGAAAACTCAGCATCGCGAGGGTCAGGAGAAGCGAGAGGATCTTGTTCTGACGGGTATGTGCGTGCATAACGGGTTCCTCCTTGTCTGCGTTCGGAAAATAGTCGGTTTTTTGCGGGAACGAACGCTCCTTCCCGTTGCGGCGTTTTGTCACAAGCAAACCTTCCGCCGTTGTCATTATCTTACACCATTTTTGTAAAAAAAGCAACGGTTTTCATATTTTCGGAATAAAAAACAGCATAACGCACAAAAACAAAATGCGATAATTGTGCAAACCGTTCAGCAGAAAGCCGTCTTACCGGAGAATGATCTTCGCCATGATCGGAATATGGTCGGAGGGGTACTTGCCGTCGGTATCGATGGGATTGTCGACGACCGTATAGTACGCCGCGTCGATTTTCCCCTTGGTCAGAATATAGTCGAAGACGTATTCCTCGCGTACAGAACGGCTGCTCTTTACGATCGTTCCGCCGACGTCTCCCTTGACGTTCGCTTCTTTGCAGGTCATCTCAAAACCGCCGTCCTCGAAAACCGTCATATTGACCTTGCCCTGACCGCCCTTATAATGCGAGTTCATATCGCCCATCACGATCTGGTCGGGGTAGGTCGCCCTCTGCGTTTCCAGCCACGCGAGCAGCGCGCGGATCTCGTAGCGGCGGAGTTTGTCGTCCTCTTCGTGCCCTGCGCCGGTGCCGCCGTAGTGCAGATGCGCGCTGACGACGAGAATCTTTTTCCCGCTTGATTTCTCTTGTAGAACGGCGTAGTGAAAGATGCGATCGACATTGGCGACGTCCGGATCCGCGTCCTCGTCGTTGGGTACGCCGAGATCGATTGCCGTCTGCCGGAAGGTCTTGGTCCCCTCGGCGAGTTTGGTGAACTTGCTTGTTTTATAGAAGATCTCGTTCTTCTCGAAATTGTATCTGCCGGTATATCCGCCCTCCAGCCGGGTGTAGCCGCCCGCCGCCGCGAGCGCGTTGAGGGTGTCGTCCCAACCGTGTTCGGTTTTCTGGTTGACTTCCTGCAAGCCGACGATATCGGGGGATTCCGAGAGGATCGTTTCGGCGACCTTCGCGGGATCTCTGCCGTCCCAGCCGCCGTCGTAGACCTCGATATTGTAACTCATTACCGAGATCAGAGGGGGGAGACTGTCGTCGGTGACGATCCGATAATATACGGGGGCGAAGATCGCTTTCTTATCCTCGGCGCGGTAGTACGACGTCGCGGGATAATCGACGTGCTCCACCGGCTGCACGAAACTGTGCCCGCAGGTCGCGTATGCGTCGGCAAAAACGCAGTAAGCGGCGTTGCTGTTGCTCGTCCCCTGGTATTTCATCCGGTAGATATAAACGTATCGGTCGGACGCGATATCGGTATAGGTGATCCCGCCTTCTCCGTCGGACTGCGCCGTGTACAGTTTCATATCGTAACCGTTATCCGTATTGTCGGTCGCGCACAAAACCGAGACGAGGTTTCCGTCGATATAAAGGGAGGAGGTCAGGTAATATTCGGCGTCCGCGCCGCCCTTGACGGCGTCGACGTTGGTCACTTCCTCGTGGTACCGAATGCCGATCCGGTGCCAGCCGGACTCGCAGCCGTTGTCCTCGTGATCGGGATCAAGCGCGACCGAGCCGCCGACGTGCGGGTAATTCGCAAACAGGGAGGCGTCGCCGCCGTAGGGCGGGACCATATCCGGGAAGAGCCCCGGATCCTCCGCCGCGACGGTCGAGAAGTTCCCCGCGTCCTCAAAGCCGCCGGCGGACGTGCAGGAACTGCCGGTAACGTTATCGCAGGGGCTCCAGTAACAGAGGGGCTTGTTTTTCGACAGATCTTCGTTGCCGATGGTCGACACCACGTAGGGTTTGTTCGAGGCGTTCAGTCTGTTCAGATGTTTGTTGAACAAAACCGAATACTCAACGTACAGATCGTTGCCGGAGGGATTCTCCTGCGTCGGATGAAAGGTCTTCGCCCCGGATTGCAGCACGTCGGTATAGATGTTCCGTTTGTCCTCGATCTTCGCGGAGGAACTCGTCGTGCCGGATTTTTTGCCGATCGCTTCCCGAACCTTTTCGCCGCTTTCGCGATTGATCGCGTAGGGGTTGGTTTTCACCGCGTCGGAATAGCGCGTTCCCGCCCCGTCGGTCACGAAAGCGCGGACGTAGATCCAGCCGCAGAACTCGTCCTGCGGAATATTGGTCATCTTGACGGCGATCCACCAACGTCCGTCGGGCGCGGGGATCGTTTCCCCGTCTGCGACGATCGAACTGTACGCGGCGGTCGCCTCAACCGTATAGCAGCCGTCTGCGCCGACTTCGGGGGTCTCAACGCCGCCGTAACTCTCAAACGAGAATACGAAGCCCGCCTTGGTGTAATCGAGCGATCCGATCGTAAAGACGAACCGCACCGCGGTCGTCGGATGCGCGACCGCGAAGTCCGCGGACGCTTGGCAACCGAAGTCCTCGATCTCCCCGTCGTTCGCCGGCGTCGCGTCCGCCGAGACGGCGACCGGCAGGAAAGCCGCGAAGAGAAAACTCAACATCGCGAGGATCAGGAGAAGCGAGAGAATCTTGTTCTGACGGGAACGTGCGCGCATAGGACGGAATCCTCCTTGTCTGCGTTTTTTAAAAGATTGTCGGGGGAACGATCCTCCCCGATTCGGCGTTTCGTCGCAAGCGAACCGATCGCCGTTGCCTCCATTATAATCCTTTTTTGTAAAAAACGCAATAAAAATTGAGTTTCCAAAAACAAAAACAGCGATGTGCATAAAAACAAGTGCAAAAAATTGTGCATATAAAACAACGCGCGTTTTTTGTAAAGGAACGCGCGAACTGCAAAAAAATGCGCCCCCGCCTTGTCGGCGGGAGCGCCCGGATCTCGGCGATCCGGTTTATTTCGTTTTCCAGACCTCTTCGTTTTCGGAAAAGAAGTCGACGTTCTGCCAGTCGTAGACCCAGGCGGCGTCGCTGCTCCACGCTTGCAGGAGCGATCCGTCGGGGCGGATCGGGGAATAGTACTCGATCGGAGTATAGTTCCCGCGTTTGATATTCCAGTCGAAGGAGGAGGTCAGGGCGTAGGCGAAGTCCCTGCCGTGCGTCGCCTGCGCGTAGGCGACGAGCGCCGACAGATACGGCCAGACCGCGCCGTTGTGGTATTCGTACTCCTGACTCGACTTGTTGCGCGCCCGGTCGGTGCCTTTGTAAAAGGGATAAACGCACATCACGCCGAAGTCGCCCGCCCGCTGCGTCTGATTGTTCCGGGTTTCGAGCAGGGCGGAGACGCGATCGAGCAGGCGTTCGGTCTGCTTTTCGTCGCTGATCCCGAAGAGAACCGCGAGGATCGTATCGACCGAAAGATTGTCCTCGACGAAGTCGCCGTATTTATAGTTGATATAGTATCCCTTTTCGTCGTCCCAGAGAAGCGCGTTGATCGCCTCTTTTGTCTCGGCGTATTTTTGACGATACCTGCGGGCGAGCGCCCCGTCCCTCGTTTTCGCGATGCTGCCCATACAGAAGAGCGCGCGGGCGTAGAGCAGATTGACGTAGGTCACGTAGCCGACCCGGTTGACCTCGTCCGCCCAGTCGCGTTTGTTGTATTTTCCCGGTTTGAAGATCAGGTGCGTCCCATCCTCGTATCCCGACAGTTTGTCGACGACCGTAACGCAGTAATCGTAGATCGTTTTTCCGGAAATCTCCTCGTCGAGGATCGAGAAATCGCCGGTACGGTTGATATAATCGTAGACCATCAGAACGAAGAAACTCGGACTGTCGTAGTGATTGCTCCAATGCTGACGCAGATCAAAGGTGACGGCGGAGGGACAATCCCCGTTCTCGTCGACGCCGTGCGCGAGGGTCAGGATCTCGTTCCGGACGAGATCGGGGTGATCCCGGTACATCGCGAGCACCGTCCAATAGGCGTCGCGGAAGTAGGTCCGGACGGGGGCGGTGTAGTTGCACCCGGCGGAAAAGCCCTTGTAGTCCCCGACCTCCTTGTAGTTTTCGAGCGCGCAGAAGACGCTGGAAACGTAGAGCGCCTTATCCTTTTCGGTCTTTGCCGTCGCGGGGATCGCGATCGTCTTGTATTCGTCCTCGACCTGCTTTTTGAAGCGGGAGAAGCGGGAGAGCATCTTTTTGCAGTCCTTTTCGTCGGCGCCGTAGGAGAATACGAAGCGCGCGTTCCGTTCCGTATGGAGATAGACCGAGGCGTTTTCGGGAACGAAGGTCTTTTCGACGTCGGAGACGCAGCAGAGCTTGTCCGCCCAATGCCCGAAATCGAAAACGAGATCGTAGTCGCCCTCTTTGTTCGCCTTGACTTCGTAGAACACCGCGTTGCCCGCGACCGGGATGAACTGGAAGACCGTGATGCGAAGGTCGCCCCGTTTCAGGGTGATCTTCTGCGTTCGTCCGACCATCTCGACGGTCTTGTCGGTGAAGGCGTCGAGCTTTTTGCCGCCCTCAAAGATCAAAAGGAAACTCCGCCCGACGCAGTTGCCGCCCTGATTGGAGACGGTGTAGTTCGTGATCCCGCCCTTGCCGTCGAACCTGACGCGCAGGTCGTTCGCGCAGACGTCGTAGACCACGTCCTCGTGGTATTTTCCCCCGACGACGATCTTTCCGTTCCGAAAACTTTTTCTCATAATAACGCTTTCCTCAGTCGATCTTTTCGAAATACAGGGTGTCGAACTGTTTGAGTTTGACGGATTTTGTCGAGACGCGGGTCTTGGTCAGCGGATGTTTCTCGTCGATACGGTAGGCGGTATAGCCGCGCCCGAGATCGGTTTCGACGGTCTTTTCCTCGCCGATATTCGTAATCAGCACGCCGCGGGTCTTTCCGTCGGTCGCCGCCAGGGCGTAAACCCCGTCGCCGTCGCCCGTCGATTCGACCGCGTTTCCGAGGGCGTAGAGTTTTCCGAACGCCTTGAAGGCGTAGTAGGTGCAGAACGGCTGTTCGGTCAGCGGGTTGAAAAGTCCCGCGTAGACGCTGGTCGAGAACCGCGCGTCGTAGTAGCACATCAGAGACATCTTGGTTCTCTGCATCGCGATCATCATGGCGATCACGTCCGCCGCCGCCTTCGTGGTCCCGCGGGTCGCGAGCGTGCGGTCGGTGTTCCACTCGTTCAGGTGGATCTCAATATCGGGGAAGCCCTCTTCCGAAAGGATCTTTTCGGCGTACGCCTGCACGTCTTTCGTGCGTTCGACCGAAAGGTAACTGTGGTGCGAGAAGAAGTCGAGCGGGGCGCCCTCGCGCTTCACACGGCGGAGGAATCCGCGCAGGAATTCGGTGTGGTAGATCGCGCGCGCCTCCCAATGGGACACCTCGTGCGGCTTCTGGTACTTTTCCTCTTTCTCCATATAGCCGAGGTAGAGTCCCGTGTTTGCGTAGCCGCCGACCTTGATCGAGTCGCCGAAGCAATCTTTCAGGCGTTTCGCCGTCGCGACGTAGAGGTCGTAGTACTGCTCCTTCGTACCCTTCCACATATTGTTCAGTTCGATGGATTCCTCGTTGTCGGGCTCGTTCCAGACCTCCCAGTAGGTGATGCCGAAATGAAACCCGTTCGCCCACCCCTCGTTGTAGTGGCGGACGATATGTTCCGCGATCCGCGCCCATTTTTCGGGGTCCTTCGGCGGGAAGATGCGGTAGGATTTGATCATATGCGCGTTCTCGATGGTCACGCCGAGACGGAAGTAGGGTTCGAGCTTCGCCTCGACCATCTTTTCGAGCAGGGCGTCGGTGAACGCGAAATCGTAGGACGCGGGATCGTTCTCGTCGGCGTCGAAATCGCGGAAGAGGTTCGGCACGTCGACGAAAACGTTCGCCCCGTAGCATCCGCCGGTATCGTGCAGACGCGAATAGGGAATATTCGCCTCGGTCAGATAATGGAACATCGAGTGTTCGATTCCGTCGTCGCAGATGTCTGCGGGCGGCTGCCCGACGGCGTGCATCGGCTTGATCTTGCCGGTCGTTTCGGTAAAGTCAAAGTGCAGTTTCATCATATCTTCTCCTTTCGGTTATCCGCGAGGACGACGGGTCATTTCCCGATCGGCTCTTTCAGTTCGTCGAGATAGTAGTAGCGCGTGTAGGCGTGATTCCCCGCCGCGTCGCGGACGGTGATCCGGAACGCGACGTCGTTCGGATCGATCCGGAAGGACACCTCGGTGACGGGGTCGCCGCCCTTTTCCATCCGTTTGTGTCTGGTGCGTCTGCCGGCGGTCAGGAAGAAGATACCTGCCGCCTCCGAGGTCTTCACGGTGACTCTTCCGTCCTCGACGTAGAGTTCCTTGATCTCGGGTCCGCTCGACGCGTAGCAGTTCCCGTTTTCGATCCCGGCGATCAGGTTCTCGTAGGAGAGCGAATCCGCCTTGACCATCGTCCAGGCAAGACCGCAGTCGCGCGTTGCGTGGTTGTCGTCCCCCGCGACGCAGACGAGCCGTATGCCCGCCCGCATCATCTCCTGATAGACGTGCGGGACGTCCTCCATATCGCTGTCGATATGGGAGGCTCCGTTGATGATCTCAAGCCCCGTCAGACCTTTCAGCCCGCAGCAAAAAGAGTTCGGGTTCATCGACCAGTTCGGGTGATTGAAAACCACCAGCATATTCCGCTCCCGCGCCGCGCGGATGACCTCGTTCACACCGTCGAGCGAGTATTTGCGGACGTAGTGGGGATCGCCGACGTACTTTACTTGGTCGCGGTACTTCTCGGCGTTTCCCCAGATGTAATCCAGATCGCAGCAGACCATCCGGATATCGTGCGGATCTTTGGAAAAGAGGTTCATATGCACCTTCTCCGCGTGATCCCACGTCTTGTGTTCCCCCTCGTAGAGGGCGGAGAGCAGGTTCTTTTCGCAGAGGTCAAAGCCGTATTCGTACCCGGTCAGGGCAATGAAATCGTCGTCCGAGAGGTCCGAGTGGTCCAGCATGATCTCGTGGTCGGTAAACGCGACGGCGGAATAGCCCATCTCCCGAAAGGTCCGCTTGACCTCCTCCGGCGTCTGACTTCCGTCGGAAAGAGTGGTGTGGCTGTGCAGATTGACCTTGAAAAACCGCCCGGTCTCGGGCAACAGATACTGTCTCACGGTTTGAAACCCCTGTTTTTTTCATTTCTTTTCCATTATATCCGTTTTTCCGCGCAAAATCAAGAGAGTGATCGCGTAATTTTTTTATTTTTTCGCGCCCGAACGAAAAAAGCGGCGCGGGATTCTTGCAAAAAAGAGGAAACCGTTGTAAAATAGGAACAGGACGGCGCAGAGCGCCGCGCATCCCGAAAACGAGCAAGGGAGATCGTCATGATGAGTTCATTCGGCATCAACGTTTTCGATTTCGGCGCCAAGGGCGACGGAGTCGCCGACGATACGGTGGCGATCCAGGCGGCGATCGACTTCGCGGCGGAACGCGGAGGAGGAAAGATCCTGTTCCCCTACACCAAGGGCGGCTATCGGATCGCGTCCCCCGCAAAGGAGGAGTATAACGGCAAGCCCCTGCGCGCGCAGCTCCTGATCCCGCCCGGAAACGCGAATATCTGCCTGGCGGGCGAGATGCCCTGCAAGATGCTGAACGCCTATATCGTGCGGGACCTCGAATCGGTCAAGAACAACTACGACCCGACCTGCTTCGTCAAACCCGGCGAGGCGCTCGGCTCGATGAACACGCGCGTCTTTTCCGATTGGGACGCTCCCGAGGAGCACGACCCGACGGCGCGCCCCTACGCGATCCTGGCAGCCCCGGAGGGGACGAGCTGCAAGGGGAAGTTCAGCGTCGGGCAGTTCTCGATCAGCAACCTCGATTTCCGCGTTCCGATGCGCCGCGACAAGATGTATCCGACCGAGACCGCGGTCAACCTGCAAAACGTCAGCCGCGTCCACGTGACCGACAGCCAGTTCGCGCTTTCGGAGAACGTCGGCGACACGGTTCTCGGCAAGGAGTTGCAGCCGAACCCCTGCCATACGGCGGGTCTCGTTCTCTCGGGCGATCAGAACGACGACAACGTGCTCCGCAACGTCTCCGTGCAGGGATTCCGCTACGGGCTGGTGTCGGGCGAGCACGTCGTCTGCGACTACCTCTACGTCCACAACTGCGAGGAGGGCTTGACCTTCCACGACTGTTCGCATCTGTCGGTTTTCAACCATATCGTCGCGCAGCACAATACCGTCATCGTCTCGACGACCGACGTCGCCC
>JAGCXA010000025.1 GCA_017961575.1 Clostridia bacterium
CTCTCGTTGAGTTCCGCGTCGACCTTGACCGACTCGAATTCGAGGTCGCTCACCTTGATCTCCTCCGCCGTGAACCGGTCGCGGACGATCTCCTCGGCCTCGCCCTCGCTGTCGGCTTTCACGTCGAACGCGCCCATGAAGCTCGCGTGAAGGTGAACCGTGTAGGTCTGCTTGGCTTCGTCGGCATCGGCGTTGCCCACGCACTCGCTGACGCACACGGCGAAGGTGCGTCCGTCCTTTCCGTCCACCCAGACGGTCTGCCCGTCCGTGTCGAACTTCGCGTCCGCGCCCTTGAGGGCGTCGGTTATGATTTTCAGTATCTTGTCTTGCATTGTCGTTTTCCTTTTCGGGTTGTTGAAAAGCCCGCCCCCGCTCGGGGGGCGGGCGGTTTCGGTCAGGCCTCCTCGGTCGCGGTCTTGGCGTTCTTGAGGACGCGGATCTGGAAGGCGAGGTGCCGAAGCTCAAGCGCAATCGCGTCGAGCTCGGCGGGCTTCCAAATCACCGCCTTCTTGTTGGCGGCGAGCTTGTTGATGAGGATGCTCGCCCGCGCACCCTTCTTGGCGAGGGCGTCCTTGATCCTCTCGCGGAGCTTCTGCTGTCCCGCTTTGACCTTGACCATTCTGATCTTCATCGTTGTTTTCCTTTCCTTGTTTTCCTTGCGTGGGTCCTACCCGCGCTTTGTTTTTTCTGACCGTATGATGCCGTACCCTGCGGATAATAGCAACGGGGTATTTCGATATATTTTCATTATTTTTTTACGCTAAAATATCGCTTATAATCAAGGAGGCGGAAAGCGAAGCCAACGCCGGCGGCGAGCATCCCGGAAACGAAAAAAGCCCTCCCCGCGTCATTCGCGGAGAGGGCGTTTCCGAGAGCGGATCGACCAGCCGGGATCAGATGCCGAGGTCGTTGAGGCGACGGCGGAGCGCCAGCTCCTGTGCGTCGGAGAGGCCGACCGACCGGCCTTCATTGTCGTGGCCGCACACGAACGCGTCGCCGACGATGCAATCGCCGTGCATGGCGATTCCCGAAAGCACCGTCGCCTTCGGGTTGTAGGAGAGGCCGTTGAGCTTGCCCTCCTCGTTGAGGAAGAGGTCGAGGCCGCCGAGGCCGTGGCCGTGGAGGCACCACCTCTCAAACCATCCGCCGACCATTGATTGCATCGTCTCAAGCGGTAGGCTTCCATCGGATTCGGTTTCGACCTCAGCAAAAGTCCACTCGCCTCTCGCGGGGATCTTCAGAATCTTCGTCTTTGCCATTTTTATTTCCTTTCGGTTGCATCCCGCCCTCGGCGTTTCCGCCGAGGCGCGGGACGGGGTTTCGTCAGTCGAGGATCGCCACGAGACCCGTGAGGAATCCGTCGGCGGTCTGCGCCGCCGCCAGCGTTCCGGAGAACGCTCCGCGCAACTGGAACACCCCGTTGCGGTTTCCCTCCTTCGCAAGGCGGAACGCCATCGCGTTCACCTCGCGGAGGGTTTCGGACACCTTGCCGACCTTGTCGGCCATCCTGTTGATTTCCTTTTGGGTGATTTCCATCTTCTTGTTCCTTTCGCTTGCGCCCCGCACCCCGGTCTCTCGGCCGGGGCGCGGGACTCGGTTTTCAGTCTTCGTCATCCTCGTCCTCGTCGCGGTCGAGGTCGTCGTCGATGAAGTCCATCCGCGAATCCTCGGCGTTGGGCGTCGTCTCCAGTTCGGGGCGTGCCTTGATGAAGGCGTACATCTCGTCGACGAGGCGGTCGGTGAACTCCGTGTACCTGTCATCGTTGAGGCATCCGTTCCAGACCTCGGCGGGGAATTCCGAGCCGCGAATCTTCTCAAGGAACCTCGCGGTGCCGTTGCAGGTTTCCTTTCCGTAGCCGACGTTGATCTTGTCGCCGTCGTTGTACCAGCGGTACCAGATGCGGTCGACGGCGCGGATGATTTCGCCCGCCACCGTCTCGGCCTTGCCGGAGACCGGCATCAGCCGATCC
>JAGCXA010000026.1 GCA_017961575.1 Clostridia bacterium
AGCGCGGGCGGAACGTCCGCGTTACGGTCAGCGTCTCCTGCTTCGTGCCGAAACCCTTTACCGCCTTCCAATGGGAGGGGCAGGATCCGCTCGAAGTCTTGCAGGAGAAGCAACTGTATCTGAAAGATCAGATCACCGACCGCAAGGTCGTTTACCACTACCACGACGCGAAGGTCTCGCGGGTCGAGGCGGTGCTTGCGCGCGGCGACCGCCGGCTCGCCCCCTCGCTCGTGCTCGCCGCCCGCGAGGGTTCGGCGTACGCGGCGTGGAGCGAACACTTCGATTACGACAAGTGGATGGACTACTTTGCGCGCACCGGGATCGACCCCGCCTTCTACGCCAACCGCACCTTCGGGCTCGACGAGGTGCTTCCGTGGGATCTCATCGACTGCGGGGTGACGAAGGACTACCTGAAACGCGAGCGCGAACGCGCCTACGCCGCGAAAACGACCCCCTCCTGCGCCGAGCATTGCAACGGCTGCGGAGCGGATCGGTTGGGAGGGAATACCAGATGGTGTCCGAAGAAAAAGTAAACCGTCCGTGCGACAATACGCCGATCCGGCTCCGTTTCCGGTTCCGCAAGGTCGGGCGGCTCCGCTATATCTCGCACCTCGAACTCGTCCGCACGGTCTCGAAGGCGGCGACCCGCGCCGGCATCCCCTGCTGGTTCACGCAGGGTTTCAACCCGGTGCCGAAGATCGTTTTCGGAACGCCGATGTCGGTCGGGATGGAGAGCGAATGCGAGTTCGTCGAATTCCGCCTGACCGAGCGGATCGAACCGTCCGACGCCCTCTCGCGCCTGAACGCCGCCACGCCCGCCGAACTGACCTTTCTCGAAGCGTACTATCCCGACAACAAGTTGACCGATCAATGCTTCGCGGAATACGAGATCCTCGTCAGAACCGAGCGGAACGCCGAGGAACTCGCCGCCGCTTTCCGCAAACTGCTCTCCGACCCGAACCTCACCTGCCGCAACCTGACCCACGGCAAGGCGAGCGAGCGGGTCGTCGGACGGCAGACCGGGGACGCGAAAGTGACCGTCACGGGGGAACACGCGCTCCGGCTGACCATGACCCTCGGCACCTCGCAGGGCGAATTTCTGAACCCCGACTACGTGATGATCGCCCTCGATCAGGAGACGCGCTTCCTCGACGGCTCGCCGCTCGATAATACCTATCTCATCCGTCGCCTCGAGGCGCTCGATAAAGACAAAAATAAATTTCAATAAGGACAATCCCTGTGCAAACGATGAAAGAACGTCAAAAACCGTCCGCGCTCGACCCTACGGGGTTCGTCCTCCTTTCCGAGTACGTTCCCGACGCGGTGCAGAGATCCGCTATTACACCGCGTACAATTTCGTCGGAGAGCGGATCGACGGATACCATGGGAGGCGTCTTCGATTTTCCGGGCGGGATTTCGCACCCCGATTATCGCGGGATAACCGAAGATCAATACGAAAACCGGATGCTTCTCCGGCATATTATGACGCAAAACGGGTTTCAGCCGATTGATTGCGAACGGTGGCACTTCTGTCTGACGGAAGAACCCTATCCCGACACCTATTTTGTTTTTCCGGTTTCGTCGGTGTATCTGAAATAAATTCGCCGCGCGCTGATCGGTTTTACAAAGAAAGGAACCAACCATGGAACAAAGGATCACCGAAGCGACCGCCCTGCTCTCGACCGCGGCGCTGCAGAATAATTTTCTCCGCCTGACGCGCGCCGCCGACGTCGCCCCCGAAAACGCCTTCGCGCTCGTCAAGGCGAACGCCTACGGGCACGGCGCGCGCGAGGTCGCCCTCCGGCTTGCCGCGGTCGGCGCCCGTCGGTTTGCCGTCGCTCGGCTGTCGGAGGCGATCGAGGTCAGGGAAGCGATTCCCGACTGCGAGATCCTGATCCTCGCGCCGACCAACCCGTGCCTGACCTCCGACCTTCTCGCGGGCGACTTCACGCAGGTCGTCAACTCGACCGAATACGCCGACGAACTTGCCGCCCGCGTCCCGTGTGACAAGCGGCTGAAAATCACGTTCGCCGTCGATACCGGTATGGGACGGCTCGGCTTTCCCGCCGTTTCGGGCGACCCGACCGAAGAGATCCTTGCGGTCGCGAAAAACGGTCGGCTCCTTCCCACGTCGATCTACACCCATATCCCCGACGCAGACGTCGACGGGGGTTTGGCGGAAAAATCGATCGGGATCTTCCGCGGCGTGCTGAACGAACTCGCCGCAAGGGGACTGTCGCTTCCGGCGCATTTTGCCAACAGCGTCTCGATTTTGCGTTTCGGCGCCGCCGCGCAGCCGATCATCCGTCCGGGCATTTCGCTCTACGGATATAACCCCGCGCCGCATCTTCCTGATCCCGGACTGGTTCCCGTGATGCGCCTCTGCGCCCCGATCTTGCAGGTGCGGCGGTTCGCGCCGGGCGAGACGGTCGGATACTACCGCACTTACCGGATCGACAAGCCCACGCGGATCGCTCTGCTCGGGATCGGTTACGCCGACGGCTTTCTGCGTTCCTGCTCGGGCGGGCTCGTCACGGTCGGCGGTGTAAAGTGTCCCCTCGTCGGACGGATCTCGATGGACCTTTCCTCGATCGCGCTGCCCGACGGTCTTGCCGTCAAGCCGGGCGATCACGCCGTCCTTTTCGGGGATGAGCAGGCGGATCTTATCGCGCTCTCCGCGCACGCCGGATCGATTCCGTATGAAATGCTCGCGGGGTTGACCGCCCGCGTCAAGCGCGTTTGGGTCGACTGACGGTTCACAAGGAAATATAAAAGGATCCTCGCTTTTTGCGAGGATCCTTTTATACGGTTGCGCCGCCGTGCGGTCCGCTTACTTCGTCAGCATATTGCGGAACGAGAGCGGGGAATCGCCGAGCGTTTCGCGGAAGATGCGGTAGAAGTACTGCATACTGAAAAAGCCGGAGCGCTGCGCGACCTCCGAAACCGGGAGATCGGTTTCGGCGAGCAGGGTCAGCGCGTGATGGAGCCGCACGCGGTTGATGTACTCGACGGGCGGGACGCCGACGCCCTCGCGGAAAATGCGCGTGAAATGGTCGGGCGTCAGACACAGTTCCGCCGCGAGCGAGGGGATCGTCATCTTCTCGGCGTAGCCGTTCTCGATCCGGTCAAGCACCGGTTTCATCCGCATCACGTTGTGGTAGACGACGCGGTCATCGCCGCGCTTTTCACCGCCGTAGTAGCGGA
The DNA here is from genome assembly GCA_017961575.1 of Clostridia bacterium. Taxonomy (GTDB): domain Bacteria; phylum Bacillota; class Clostridia; order Oscillospirales; family CAG-272; genus UBA1740. Next base: position 3,205 of record JAGCXA010000026.1, read on the forward strand.
GCAGTTCGGTCATCATCAGGTAGAGATTGGCGCGGATCGGCATCGCGTAGCAGACCTCGTGCGCCTCGAACTCGTCCTGCGCCGCGTCCATCAGCGCGGTCAGCTTGGCGTGGAGCGGATGCTCCGACGTGAAGGTGAAGAGCAGGTTCTTTGCCTGCACCGTCAGCATATAGAGGAGTTCCGATTCCATCGTGTCCATATTCTGCGAGAGGATCGACTCGTGAAAGGACATCAGCCGGATCTCGGCGGGCGCGTCGACCGTTTCGCAGGACAGAAGCCGGGACGGAGCGATGAACAGGATCTCGCCCTCCGTCGCCTCGTGCGAGAAGAGACCCGCCTGCACCCGCACTTTCCCCGACTGTACGCCGAGAAACGACATCCAGCCCTCGCGGATAAAGGTGGGGATCAGCCGCCCTTCTCCGTGCCGCACCGTCATCTCGAACGGAAATTGCCGTCCCTCTCTCTTGTCGTTTGCCATAGGTTCCGTCTCCTTATCGTTTTATCGCCGATTCCGAGATTTTCCGATTCCATTATAGCAAATCCGAAACGAATTGTAAAGCAATTCCGCGAAATCTTTTCTTTCTCTTTATAAAAAAGTTTTACTTTTGTTCACGGAAAACACATTTTCTCGTTTCAGTTTCGTCTTATCTCGGTGTTACAATGGAATTTGAAAACCGGGAGTGTCCCGGCGTACTTTGATTGAGGACGGTTCCGATGATGAAAAAGATCGTTTGCCTGCTCCTGCCTGTTCTGCTCGTTCTGTCGCTTGTCTCCTGCACGGTGTTCGACGGAAAACGGGGCGGACCCTCCGCCTATGAGGTCGCGGTCGAGAACGGATATAAGGGAGACGAGGTCTCGTGGCTCGAATCGCTGAAAGGGAAGGACCTCTCGCTCTCGGAGGTCTACGCCGCCGCGCGCGACGCTGGCTTTGAAGGCGACCTGCTCGACTTCCTCAAAGAATACCTTTCCTACGACGACGGCGATCTCGTCCTTTCCGGGGTCGCGCCGGTTTCGGCGGGGATCAGCGGTTCGCTGCTTTCGAGCGTCAGCATCACCTGCACCTTCGACTGTCTCTTTCGCAACTGGTTCGGAACGTCGACCCAGACCAAACAGCAATCGGGTTCGGGCGTGATCTACCGGCTCGACAAGGAGCAGGGCGACGCCTATATCATCACCAACTATCACGTCGTTTACCGCTCCGATTCGCTGACCGAAAACAAGATCAGCGACCGGGTCAAGGTCTACCTCTACGGCAGCGAGAGCGAGCGGTACGCCATCGACGCGACCTACGTCGGCGGCTCGATGAACTACGACATCGCCGTGCTGAAAATCACCGGCAGCGAGGTTCTGAAAAGGAGTTCCGCGCTCCCCGTTTCGGTCGCCGACTCGAATCTGATCACCGTCGGGGACGTCGCCATCGCCATCGGAAACCCGGTGGGCATCGGGATCTCGGCGACGAGCGGGATCGTTTCGGTCGATTCCGAGTCCATCCAGATGCAGGCGTGCGACAACGTTTCGATCGTTTCCTACCGTCTGCTCCGCGTCGACACCGCGATCAACGAGGGGAACAGCGGCGGCGGTCTGTTTGACAAAGACGGACGGCTGATCGGCGTCGTCAACGCCAAGATCACGTCGAGCGATATAGACAACATCGGCTTTGCCATTCCTTCCAACGTCGCGACCTACGTCGCCGACAACATCATCGACACCTGCAACGGAACGACCGTCACCGCGCCGAAAAAGTGTATGCTCGGCATCACGGTCGGCGTGTCGGGTTCGACCGCCTACTTCGACCCCGATACCCGAACGACCCGCATCCGCGAAACCGTCTACCTGACCGACGTGCAGAGCGGGGCGGCGGCGGACGGCGTATTGAAGATCGGCGACGTCGTCACCTCGGTCAAAATCGGCGACGCGACCTATCCGATCGACCGCAGTTTCATCATCGTGGACATTATGCTGACCTGCCGGGTGGGGGACACCGTCACCGTCTCCTATACCCGCGACGGCGCGCCCGGCACGGCGGAATTCGTTCTGACCGAATCCGCTCTCGTCACGGTCAACTGACCCGGCGTTTGCCCAAAGGGCAACGTCACCAAAAGAGGCGCGCCGAACGGCGCGCCTCTTTCATAATAGGTTGATCGGGTCGTTTCCTGCTTCTTCGGCGAGGTGTGTGAGCGCCGCGATCAACTCGTGCCGCGAGACGACGTAGAGCGACACGTCCCCTGCGATACACGCGCCGCAGAACGTCGCGACGGCGCGGTCAATGTCGGACAGCACCCGGTGGTCGAGCGTGAGCAGGTAGATCTTCTCGCGCTTCTGCCACGCCTCGTGGATCCGGTCGGCGTCCTCCCGCTCCGCGACGGTTGTTTCGGGCAGCGCCTCGACTCGCCGACGGAGCGCGTCGATCGAACCAGCCGTCGCGTGCCCGCCGACGAACACCCCGACAAAGAGCGAGAGCAGAAGAAGGGAAGAGAAGAGGATCGGTTTCACGGTTTCGTCTCCTTTCGGACGAGGGTGTAGCGTCCGTCCTCGCGCAGGGCGAGGAGAAAGACGTCCTTGACGGACACCCCCTTGCGTTTCAGGATCCCGTCCACCGTCTTCCGGTCGATCCCGGGGGATGAGAGCGCGTTTTCGTCCGGAACCCCGTCAAGGATGACCGGTTTACGGTATCCCCCGCGTTCTCCTTTGAGCGACGCCTGCGTCACCGGCTGCTGTTCCGGGACGAGCAGAACCGAGAGCCGCCCGTTCTGTTCCACCGTGCAAAGAGACACGTCCGAGAGGTCGTCCACCCCTTGCAGGCGGAGTTCCCCCATCAACTCGTCCAACGAGATCCGCATCTTTTTCAGCGCCGCCTGATCGATCACGCCGCTTCGGATCAGGGTCGACGTCCGCGGCTCGAAGACCCGTTTCAGAAAGGCGAAACGGTTTTTGAGACAGGTGATGAGCAGTTCGAGCGAGAGAATGAAGAGCAGGGGGATCACGGCGTAGAGCAGGGGGATCTCGGGATCGGCGACGGGGAGCGCCGCGATCTCGGAGAGCAGGAGCGTCGAGATCAGGTCGGATACTTCGAGTTCGCCCACCTGCCGCTTTCCCATAATGCGGATCGAGAGCGAGAGCAGAATATAGATCACGATGATCCGGTAGAGGATGGTCGCCACGGCGTCCCTCCTTTTTTCGGTTAGTTTGGCGCGAATTCCGCCCGGTTATTCCGCACGCGAGCCCTTTTTGCGGTAAAACTATTTACAAAAAGTAAAAATAATGATATAATACGGTTTCAGAGTGTGTGAAAGGAGAGGGCTATGGGCTACCGCGTCGGTTTTTGTTCGCTCGGGTGCAAGGTCTCGCAGTATGAGACCGAGGCGCTCGCGGAGCGTTTTGCCGCCGCGGGGTTCGAGGTATCGGACTTTGCCTCCGTCTGCGACGTTTACGTCGTCAACACCTGCGCCGTCACCGTCGAGAGCGACCGGAAATCGCGGCAGATGATCCGCCGCGCCGTTCACGCGAATCCGGGGGCTGTCGTGATCGTGACGGGATGCTCCTCTCAACTCCACCCCGACGGGATCGCCGCCATTCCCGGCGTCTCCTACGTTTCGGGAAACGACCGGAAAATGCACCTGCCGAAAATCGCGCTCGATCTGCTCGCCCGTCCGAGGACGGCGGCACAGACCGAGGTACGCGATCTTGCGGGCGTCCCTTTCGAGCCCATCGCGATCACGCGCGCGCCGCGCACGCGGGCGTTCGTCAAGATCGAGGACGGCTGCAACTGCCGGTGCGCCTACTGCGCCATTCCGCTCGCCCGCGGACCCGTCCGCTCGAAGCGTCCGGAGGACGTGATCGCCGAGGTTTCGGGACTCGTCGCGTCGGGTACGCGCGAGATCGTTCTGACCGGGATCGAAACGGCGGCGTACGGGATCGACCTCGACGGCTACCGTCTCATCGACCTGATCTCCGACCTCGCCGAAAAGACCGACGTCGAACGCATCCGGCTGAGTTCGCTTTCCCCCGAGATGATGACGTCCGCGACGGTCGCCCGTCTCGCCGCGATCCCGAAGCTCGCGCCGCACTTTCATCTGTCGCTCCAATCGGGCTCCGACGCGACGCTCGCGGCGATGCGCCGCCCCTACCGCACGGGGCAGGTGCGCGACGCCCTCTCCGCGCTCCGGGACGCGATCCCCGGCGTGACCTTCACGACCGACGTGATCGTCGGATTTCCGGGCGAGAGCGAGGAGCGGTTTGCCGAGACGCTTGCCTTCTGCCGGGAGGCGCGTTTCCTCCGGCTTCACGTTTTCCCGTATTCGCCCCGCCCCGGGACCCCGGCGGCGACCTTCCCGGATCAGATATCGGGCGACGAGAAGCACAGGCGGGTCAGGGAACTCGTCAAATGCGGCAAAGCCGTCGCGAAAGAACTCCTTTCCGACCTGATCGCCGCCAAAACCCCCCTCTCGGTTCTTTTTGAAACGCGGGACGGGGAGTATTTCACGGGACATTCCGAAAACTATATCGAGGTCAGGGCGAAAACCGATCTTGACCTTTCGGGCAGGATCGCGACCGTTCTGCCGACCGCGCTTTCCTGCGACGGCGTGATCGGAAAAATCGTCGGGTAAAACAAGATTGCGGCACCCCGCAAGAAAGAGGATACAATGAACAACAGCGAAAAAACAATGGACAAGATCGTCGCGCTCTGCAAGAACCGGGGCTTCGTTTTCCCGGGGTCGGAGATCTACGGCGGGCTCTCGAATTCGTGGGACTACGGACCGCTCGGCGTGGAGTTCAAGAACAACGTCAAGCGCGCGTGGTGGAAGAAATTCGTGCAGGAGAACCCCTATAACGTCGGACTTGATTCGGCGATCATTATGAATCCCCGGACGTGGGTCGCCTCGGGGCATCTCGGCGGTTTTTCGGATCCTCTGATGGACTGCCGCGTCTGCAAGAGCCGTCACCGCGCCGACAAACTGATCGAGGACTACGCGTTTCAGAACAAACTCGACGTCAATCCCGCCGGGATGACCGACGACGAGATGGCGGCGTATATCAAGGAGAATCACATCGTCTGCCCCGACTGCGGGAGCGGCGATTTCACCCCGATCCGCAAGTTCAACCTGATGTTCAAGACCTTCATCGGCGTGACCGAGGATTCGACCAACACGGTCTATCTCCGTCCCGAGACGGCGCAGGGCATCTTCGTCAACTTCAAGAACGTGCAAAGAACGGCGCGCAAAAAGATCCCGTTCGGCATCGGTCAGATCGGTAAGTCCTTCCGCAACGAGATCACGCCGGGGAACTTCGTGTTCCGTACCCGCGAATTCGAGCAGATGGAACTGGAATTCTTCTGCAAGCCGGGAACCGACCTCGACTGGTTCAACTATTGGCGCTCCTTCTGCGCCGAGTTCCTCTATTCGCTCGGTATGAAGCGCGAGAACCTGCGGCTCCGCGACCACAGCCCCGAGGAACTTTGCTTCTACTCGAAGGGCACGACCGACATCGAGTTCCTGTTCCCGTTCGGATGGGGCGAACTCTGGGGCATCGCCGACCGCACCGACTACGACCTGACCCAGCATCAGACGACGTCGGGCGAGTCGATGGAATACTTCGACCCCGAGACAAACGAGAAGTACGTCCCCTACGTCGTCGAGCCGTCGCTCGGCGCCGACCGGGTGGCGCTCGCCTTCCTCTGCGACGCCTACGACGAGGAGGTCGTCGACGCCGAGAAGAACGACGTCCGCGTGGTGCTTCACCTGCATCCGGCGCTCGCTCCCGTCAAGGCGGCGATCCTCCCGCTCTCGAAGAAACTCTCCGACAAGGCGGGCGACCTCTTCGCCGACCTCTCGAAGACGATGAACGTCGAGTTCGACGAATCGGGCTCGATCGGGAAGCGCTACCGTCGGCAGGACGAGATCGGGACGCCCTTCTGCGTCACCTACGACTTCGACAGCGAGAACGACGGATGCGTCACGGTGCGCGAACGCGACTCGATGGAGCAGATCCGTCTGCCCATCTCCGAAGTGAAAACGTATATCGAGGAAAGGATCGCGTTCTGACCAGATATGAAGGAACTTGACCGCCGGGAGCGCGTCGCCGCCTCCGGCAAAAAGGGAAAAAAGAAGAGCGTAGCCCGGCGGATCGTCGGGATTGCGCTCCTTTTGCTTTTTCTCTTCCTCGTCTACTTCTGTCTCGGAATGACGCTGTCCGTCCTTCCGCTCAAAAAAACGGCGGACGGCGTGCGCGATCCCGCCTCCTACCGCGGAAACGGCGATCCGTGGGTCGAACGCGCCGCCGTGATCGAGGAGAACGCCGACGCATTTGAATGGCGCCTGAAACTGATCGACGCGGCGAAGGACTCGGTGTCCTTCGTCACCTACCAGTTCCGCGAGGGCGAGAGCACGACGCGGCTTGCCGCCGCCCTGAAACGGGCGGCGGAACGGGGCGTGAAGGTGCGGATCATCGTCGACGGGTTCAACGACGTATTGCGGATGGAGGGAAAGACCTTCTTCCGCGCGGTCGCCGCCGTCCCCGGCATCGAAATGAAGATTTACAACCGTCCCTCTCTCCTTGCCCCCTGGACCTGCAACGCGCGCCTGCACGACAAATACTTCATCGTGGACGACCTCGCCTATATCATCGGGGGACGGAACACCCACGACGGATTCTTCCTCGAAAACGACAACGGGCTTCGCAACTACGACCGCGAGGCGCTGATCTACAACACCGCCCATACGGACGTCTCTCCCTATCCCGCGGGCGGGGAAGACGTCGCGTCGATCTACGGTCTGATCGACTATTTCGACCGGATGTGGGAGAGCCGGGAGGTCGAGCCCTTCCGCGTCGGGCTGTCCAAGCCGACGAGCCGGAAGATCCAAGCCGAGTTCGAACGCTGGGAGGAGTTCTCCCGGGATCTGCCGACGATGACCGATCCCGACGCCGCGCTTGCGGCGGAAACCCTTGTCATCGACCGCGTGACGCTGCTCACCGGCGAGACCGGGACGGGAGGGAAACAGCCGCTCATCTGGAACGAACTCGTCACCCTCTGCGCCTCGGCGGAAAAGCGCGTGCTGATCCAGACGCCCTATATCCTGTTCAGCCGGGATATGTACCGCGACGTCGAGAAGATCGTCGCCTCCGGCGCTAAGGTCACGATGCTGACCAACTCGGTCCTCAACACCGACAACAAATTCGCCCCGCCCGACTATCTTTACCATCAGGACGAGATCCTCGCTACCGGCGTCTCGATCCTCGAATTCGACGGAGACTATTCGACCCACGCGAAAACCGTTTTGATCGACGACGACCTCGTCGTGATCGGCTCCTTCAACGTCGACCTCCGCTCCACTTACCTGAACACCGAGATCGTCGCGGTGATCGCCGGGGAGGAGTTTCAGGATCAGACCGAGGAGTGTATGCGCCCGGTCTTCGCCGGTTCGACCCTGATCGGGGAAGAGAACAGGGTCGGACAGCGGCTCAAAGAGGACGCCGGATTTTTCCGCCGCGTCGGTCTTTATATCGTCGGCGCCATCGTCCAACTCTTCCGCTTCGAGCTGTAATGCGTCTCAGTCCAAGCCGACGAAGGCGGCTTGGTATGTTATCCGCTCGCCGGGCGAGCGACCTCGTTTGAATACAAAATCAGCCGCCCGTTGCCGGGCGGCTTCTTTATTGATTCCGTTTTTTTCGTGTTACTCCGCCTTTTTGATCCGGATCGGGTCGGCTTTGCCGAGCACCGCGTCCTCGGTGACGACCAGTTTCTTCACCGTCGGATCGGAGGGGATCTCGAACATCGGTTTCAGCATCACGCCCTCGATGATCGAGCGGAGCCCGCGCGAGCCGGTCTCGCGTTCGAGCGCCTGCTTCGCGATGGCGCGGAAGGCGGCGTCCTCGATTTCGAGTTCCACGCCGTCGAGTCCGAAGAGTTTTTTGTACTGGCGGTACATCGAGTTCTTCGGCTCCTTCATGATCCGGACCAGCGCGTCCTCGTCGAGGTTGTCGAGCGTCACGAGGATGGGGAGCCGCCCGACGAGTTCGGGGATCAGCCCGTATTTCACAATGTCGTGCGCCGTCACGCCCTTGAACACGCCCCGCGCGATCTTCTCGCGCCGCGTGCGGATCTCGCCGGTGAAGCCGATGGTTTTATTGCCCTGCCGCCGTTCGATGATCTCTTCGAGCCCGTCAAACGCGCCGCCGCAGATGAAGAGGATGTTCTCGGTGTTGATCTGGATGAATTCCTGATTCGGGTGCTTTCTGCCGCCCTGCGGCGGGACGTTCGCGACCGTGCCTTCGAGGATTTTCAGCAGCGCCTGCTGCACGCCCTCGCCCGACACGTCGCGGGTGATCGAGCGGTTCTCGCCCCGACGCGAGATCTTGTCGATCTCGTCGATATAGATGATCCCGCGCTCGGCGAGGTCGACGTCGTAATCGGCGGCTTGGATCAGCCGGAGCAGGATGTTTTCAACGTCCTCTCCGACGTAGCCCGCCTCGGTCAACGTGGTCGCGTCCGCGATCGCGAAGGGAACGCGGAAGCACTTGGCGAGCGTCTGCGCGAGATAGGTCTTTCCGACGCCGGTCGGACCGATCAGAAGCACGTTCGATTTTTGCAGTTCGACGTCGTCGTCCTCGGCGGGGGCGGCGTTCTGCTTTCCTTCGGCTTTGCTTTTCAGTTTCGCGTCGTGCGCGGCGATCCGCTTGTAGTGATTGTAGACGGCGACCGACAGCACTTCCTTCGCGTCGTCCTGCCCGATAACGTAGTCGTCGAGCATCTTCTTGATCTCGGTCGGCTTCGGCATATTTTCGGGCGAGAAAGTCTCGGCAAATCGCGTGACCGCCTGCTCGTCGATCAGGTTCTGGCAATCCTCGACGCATCCGTCGCAGATATAGAGCCCGGTGCGCGACGGGATCAGGAAAAGAACCTGATCTTCCGTCCTGCCGCAGAAGGCGCAGCGGCGGCGTCCGCTTGACTGTTTTTCCATAATCACGTTATCCTTTGCATTGTCGAAAAACGAAAATTCGGCGAGGCGGTTCACGTCCGTTCGGGGGAACCGCCTCGCCGACGGGGAAGGATCAGATCCGCTTCTCCATCACGCGGTCGATCAGTCCGTATTCGGCGGCCTCTGCCGCGGTCATAAAGTTGTCGCGTTCGGTGTCCCGGCAGATCTCTTCGTAGGTGCGCCCGGTCTGCTCGGCTAAGATCCGATTCATCTTTTCACGGATGAAAAGCAGGTGATCGGCGTGGATCTTGATGTCGCTCGCCTGACCCTGCATCCCGCCGACCAGCGGCTGATGGATCATCACCTCGCTGTTCGGGAGAGCGAACCGCTTTCCCTTCGCGCCGGAGGAGAGCAGGAACGCGCCCATGCTCGCCGCCATTCCGATGCAGATGGTCGAGACGTCGCATTTGATATAGTTCATCGTGTCGTAGATCGCCATTCCCGCCGAGATCGACCCGCCGGGGCTGTTGATATAGAAACTGATGTCCTTCTCGGGATCCTGCGATTCGAGATAGAGCATCTGCGCCACGATGAGCGACGCCGTCTGATCGTTCACCTCTTCGGAGAGGATGACGACCCGGTCGTTCAGAAGCCGGGAATAAATATCGAAGGAACGCTCGCCTCTCGGGGTATTCTCAATGACCATAGGGACAAGTGCCATGGGATGATCCTCCTTCGGATGACTGTTTTTCGGGATTACTTATCCGCCGCGGGCTTTTTCGCGGCGGGCTTTTTCGCTGCCGTCGTCTTCGCCGCCGCAGTCTTGGTCGCGGCGGACTTCGGAGCCGCCTTCGTTCCGGTCGACTTCGCGGTCGCGCTCTTGGTCGCGGGCTTCTTCGCCGCGGGTTTCTCCTCGGCGGGTTTCTCGGCGTCGTCGGCTTTCTTCGCCGCAGGTTTCGCCGCGGGTTTCTTCGCGGCGGGCTTCTTCGCCGCCTTCACGACGGCTTTCGCCTTGATGAGATCCATCGCCGCCTTCACGAGCAGATCGCGGCGGATGTCTTCGGCGTCGACCATCCCCTTGACCTGTTCGACGGGTACGTTATATGCGTCGGAGATGTTCTTGTATTCCTCCTCGACCTTTTCGTCGGCGACGGTCAGTTTTTCAAGCGCGGCGACGGTTTCGAGCGCGAGCCGCACCTTCACCTGCTTTTCCGCCATCGGACGCATCTGCTTCCGCAGATCGTCGAGGGTCTGCCCGGTGTACTTGAAGTAGGTTTTGAGGTCGAGTCCCTGCTGACGGAGCCGCGTGTCGTAGTCGCGGACGTAGTTCTCGGTCTCGGCAACGAACATCGGTTCGGGGACGTCGGCTTTCACGAGGTCGACCAGTTTCTCGCTCAGCGCGTTCTCGAACGCGACGTCGGCGGACTGCTCTTTTCTCTTCTGAATGTTTGCCCGAACGTCGGCTTTATATTCATCCAGCGTGTCAAACTCCGAAACGTCCTTGGCGAACTCGTCGTCGAGGGCGGGGAGTTCGGTCGCCTTGATCGCGTTCAGCTTGCAGGCGAAGACGGCTTCCTTGCCCGCGAGTTCCTTGGCGTGGTAGTCGGCGGGGAAGGTGACCTTCACGTCAAACTCGTCGCCGATCTTGTGACCGACGATCTGATCCTCGAAACCGGGGATGAAACTCCCGCTTCCGAGCCGGAGGTCGTACTTCTCGGCGGCGCCGCCGTCAAACGCGACTCCGTCCACCGTGCCCTTGTAGTCGATGTTCGCGGTGTCGCCGTTTTCGGCGGGACGGTCGGTCACGTCGACCGTGCGTCCGTTTCTCTCCTGCACGCGCTTCACCTCGGCGTCGACTTCCTCGTCCGAGACCTTGACGGTCTCTTTTTCGGCTTCAATGCCGATATAGCCCTCGATCTTGACCTCGGGCTTCACGTAGACCAGCGCCTTGAAGGAGGCGCCGTTCTCGTCGATTTTATCAACGTCGATCTCGGGCTGCCCGACGGTGTCGAGCCCCGCTTCCTTGATCGCCGCTTCGTAGGCGGCGGGCATCACCTCGTTGATGGCGTCCTCGTAGAACACGCCCTTGCCGTACATCTGTTCGACGATGTGACGGGGCGCCTTCCCGCGGCGGAAGCCGGGAACGGTGATCGATCCTTTCTTCTTATTGAAAACGTCCGAAACCGCTTTGTCAAAGGTCTCCTTGTCGACCGAGAACCCGATCTCAAACCGGTTTTTTCCTGCCGCTTCCTTTTTCGTCAGAGCCATTGGGTTTTCCTCCAAAAGAACTTTATTTTTTACAACTCATTTATTTTACATTAAAAGAAAATACTTGTCAAGCAATTTGCGTCAAAAAAAGACCGAAAAGCGAAAAAAGCAACGCGCCGTTCGCCCCCGTCAGAGCAGTTTGGGGAGAAAATCGAGATAGTCCGCCGAAATAAAACGGAACGTGATCCCCTCGAACTCGGTCGCGGCGGGGACGGTGTAGATCCCGTGGATATGCCCGAAACAGCACTCGGTCACGCCGTATTCGTGAAGCAGGTCGACCGTCGGACGGCAGACCTGATCGTTCCAGACCGGGGGGAAGTGAAAGAACACGACGGTTTTCGCGCCGGGGTGTTCCTCTTCGAGTTTTTTCGCCGCGTCGAGCGAGAGTTTCAGCCGGATCGCCTCCCGGTTGACCAGTTTCTCAAAGTCGCCGTGCGCGCCCTCGTCGTTTTCCCCGAACCAGCCGCGCGTGCCGCAGACGATCCTGCCTTCGGTATAGATCGCGTTGTTGTGCAGGAACCGGATGTCGTCGAAACCGAGCGAGGCGAGATAGGCGTTCATTTTGGTTTCGGTCGACCACCAGTAGTCGTGATTGCCTTTTCCGAGGATCTTTTTGCCCGGAAGGGAGTGCAGGAAAGTAAAGTCGGACTTCGTGCCGGCAAGGGAAACCGACCAGGAGACGTCACCGGGGATCACGACGGTGTCGCCGTCCGAGACGACGGCGCGCCAGTTCTTTTCGAGCCGCTCGGTGTAGCCCGCCCACTTCTTGCCGAATACCTCCATCGACTTGTCGGTATCCGCCGCCGTGGAGAGATGAAGATCCGAGATCGCAAAGAGCGCCAAGTCCGGGAACGCCTCCTTTCGGTTGATTTTCGTATAATCCGCCCGCCCGGCGGGTATACTCTCCTGCGGCAAAACGCCGAAAGGAGAAAGAAATGAAAGACAAAGAAAACGCGGAATGCAGCTCGCCCTGCGAGAAGATCAAGGGGATCACCTGCGACGTGAAGAGCTGCGAGTACAACGACGGGGAGAACGAGTGCTTGGCGGGTCACATCTCGGTGGGGCCGACCGACGCCTCCTGCTCGGACGAGACGGTCTGCGTGACCTTCCGTCCGAAGACCGAGGGCTGATTACAGTCCGGCGAACGCAAGCACCCGCTCGGGCATCTCTTCGGGAGCCGCCGTCCCGGTAAAGCGGACGGTGCGCTCCCCGATCCCGACCAGCGGGGCGGGGATGGGAGTCGAGGTCAGCGACGACAGCTCGCGGAGAGCCGACAGGTCGCTCCCCGGCTCTTTTCCCGTCAGACTGCGGTAGACGTTCGCGGCGAACTTATACGGGCTTGCCGTCGAGGCGAGCAGGATCTTGCGCGAGCGGTCGCGCGCGTTTCTGTCGGCGCGGATCGCGGCGTAGCCCACCGCCGTGTGCGGATCGGCGAGATACCCCGCCTCCCACGCGAGTCTGATCGCTTCCGCCGTTTTGGTTTCGTCGGCGGAATAGCCGATGAAGTCGGCGCGGAGGGCGGTCAGTTCCTCGTGGGTCAGGGCGTAGGTCCCGGTCGCGTTCAGCTGCTCCATCAGCGCCTTGCAGCGCCGCGCGCCGAAACGGACGAAGAGCAGCCGTTCGAGGTTGCTCGAAATCAGAATATCCATAGAGGGCGACATCGTGGTATGGAACGAACGGTTCCGGTCGTAGACGCCGCAGGCGAAGAACTCGGTCAGAACGTCGTTGCGGTTCGACGCGCAGATCAGCCGTCCGAGGGGGACCCCCATCTTTTTCGCCAGATACGCGGCGAAAATATTGCCGAAATTCCCGGTCGGCACCGTCACGTCCACCGTCTCTCCCATCTCGATCCGAGAGGTGGAAACGAGGTCGCAGTAGGCGGATACGTAATACGCGATCTGGGGCGCGAGCCGTCCCCAGTTGATCGAGTTCGCGCTCGAAAGGATCACGCCCCGTCCGGCGAGTTTTTCGCGGATCGAGGGGTCGGAAAAGATCGTTTTCACCCCGGTCTGCGCGTCGTCGAAGTTGCCGCGGATCGCCGTCACGTTGACGTTGTCCCCGGTCTGGGTCGCCATCTGCAGTTTCTGCACCCGGCTGACCCCGTCGACGGGGTAGAACACCTGAATTTTGGTCTGCGGAACGTCGCGATACCCTTCCAGCGCCGCCTTGCCCGTGTCGCCCGACGTGGCGACGAGGATCAGGGCGGTTTTCCGTTCTCCCGTCTTGCGGAGCGCGCGGGAGAGCAGGCGCGGCATGATCTGCAGCGCCATATCCTTGAACGCGCAGGTCGGACCGTGCCAGAGTTCGAGGGCGACGGTCGTCCCGTCAATATCCGAGAGCGGCGCGGCGCCGCCGGGGAAGCGTTCCTCGCCGTACGCCTCGCGGCAGTCGGAGAGCAGTTCTTCCTCGGTATAATCGGAGAGGAACTTTCCGAGGATACGCGCGGCGCGTTCGGGATAGGGCATCCCCGAGAGTTCGTAGAGTTCGTCCTCGTCGATCTGCGGGATCTCGGCGGGCATATAGAGCCCTCCGTCGGGGGCTAACCCCCGTTTGATCGCCTCGGCGCTCGTAACGTAGGGTCCGGTTGCGGAACGGGTGCTGGAGTAGAGCATTGTTTTATCCTTTCGCGTGGGTACACCACAAAAACTTTTTCCGTATGATTCGGTTTCAAAGACCGACCCGGTCGAAAAACCGGTCGGCGTTCCGGGAGAAGATCGCGTCGATCCCGCCGTCGGGGATCCCCGCGTCGGAGAGCGCCCTCGCGAGCGCGGGCAGATCGGAGGTCGAGGACAGCCCCTCGGGCACCTCGTCGGTGCCGTCGAAGTCGCAGCCCAGGGCGATCGCGTCGGGGAAGCGGGCAAAACCGTAGAGCAGATGCGCCGCGACGTCGCCGATCCCGGCGCGGCCGTCCGGCGTCAGGTGCGGTGCGTGGAAGGTGACGCCGATCAGCCCCCCGAGATCCGTGATCCTCTCCGCGTCCCGGTCGGTCAGGTTCCGTCCGTGCGGGCGGAGCGCGTCGAACCCGACGTGCGAGGCGATCACGGGCAGTCCGCGCGCCTCTCCCATCGAGAGCATTTCGTCGGCGGCTCTCCGGGAGGCGTGCGAAAGATCGGGGATCAGCCCGAGGGCAAAACAGCGGTCGATCGCCTCCCGCCCGAAGGGCGTCAGCCCGACGTCGGTGTCCCACGCTCCGCCGAGGGCGTTTTCGCCCCGCCAGAACGGGATCACCGATACGACGCCCGCCGCCGCGAGCGCGTCGAGGAGCGTAAGGTCTCGCCCGATCGGGCGCAGATCCTCCACCGAGAGCGGAACCGAGGCGGGCGGGATCCCCTCCGCCGCGCATTTGCGCCGGAAGGACAGGACGGTTTTGAAGAGGTCGCCCCTGCATTCGTCGTCGGTGCGTCCGGCGCGGCTCCACACCGCCGAAACGACGCGGAAGCCGGAATAGTCCGAAAGGGAAGTCAGCCGGACGGCGAGGGCGGCAGAGGAGCAGGGTAGGTCGGATCCCTCCATTCTGGTGGGGGTATCGGCGTGCAGGACGGTGAGACGTACGGGAACGCGGGACTTGTCGTTCATTCTTTACCTCCGCATCGTTTTCTCAACTCTTATGCGGAGGCGCGCCGCATTATGCGCGCGCGAAGAACGCTCCCTCGATGTGATTGACCGATTTTACTCTGTCGCGGCTTTCGTTCGGGTCGAGCAGAACCTCGATCACGTCGAAACGGATCGAAAGATCGGGCGACGGATGACGCGAGAGCCAGATCCTCGCCGCGCGGACGATATGCTCCTGCTTGTCGGGGGTGACGGCGGCGGCGGGACGGGTCAGGCAGGTTTCCTTTCCCGGTTCGAGCCGTCGGGTCTTCACCTCGACGAAGATCAGCGTGCGCCGGCGTTTCGCCACGACGTCGATCTCGGCGCCCCCCGCCCGGTAGTTCCGGTCGAGGACGCGAAAGAAGCGGCGGCGGAGATAGCGGACTGCGGCGCGTTCGCCGAGGTCGCCCCGGGCGCGCTTTTCGGTCTTGCTCATTTCCCGTTCTCTCCGTCCGAGAGGAATTTCAGAAAGGAGCGGCGGTGGAGCGGGCAGGGACCGAGCCGACGCAGGGCGTCCATGTGCTCTTTCGTCCCGTATCCCTTGTGTTTGGCAAACCCGTATTCCGGGTACTCGCGGTCGTTTTCCAGGCAGATCCGATCCCGCGTCACCTTGGCGAGGATGCTCGCCGCCGCGATCGAGACCGAGAGGGCGTCGCCCGAGATCACCGTTTGGTGCGGGATCGCGATCCCGCGGGCGCAGTTCCCGTCGATCAGGGCGAAGTCCGCCGGGACGGGCAGTCCCTCGATCGCGCGGCGCATCGCCAGCATCGTGGCGTTTAAGATGTTCAGCTCGTCGATCTCCTCGGGCGACGCCGTACCGACGGCGTAGGCGAGGGCGACGTCGCGCACAGCGTCATAGAGACGGTCGCGCTGTTTCGGGGTCAGTTTTTTCGAGTCGTTAAGACCGGGGATCACGCATCCCGCGGGGAGGATGCAGGCGGCGGCGACGACGGGACCCGAGAGCGGACCTCTGCCCGCCTCGTCCACGCCGCAGACCGATCTGTAACCCGCCTCGCGCAGTTGGTTTTCGAGGCGTTCGTCGGGGACGGTCTTGTTCAGCATACGGCGTCGCCTCCTTTTTCGAGCCGCCGGTCGCGGCTCGGTTTTTCAAGCGAGATCCGTCCGATCACACCCGAACGGAACTCGTCGAGCAGCGTTTCCGCCGCGCGGCGCATATTCACGTCACCCCCGGATACGAGGAATCCGCGCTTCCGCCCGACCAGTTCCAGAAGGTCGTAGCCGTCGCGCCCCTCGGTCTCGTCCGGGGAGAGTTTGTAGCGTGAGAGGAACAGAGCGGGGCAGATCTCGTACAGCCGCTCGCAGAGCGTCATCGCGAGCGTTTCGACGTCGAGTACGCCGTCGCGGATCGCCCCGGTCAGGGCGAGGTTTTCGCCGACCGACTTCTCGTCGAATTTCGGCCAGAGAACGCCCGGCGTATCGAGCAGGGAAAGCCCGATCGAGGTCGTGACCCATTGCTTTGCCGTCGTGACGCCCGGTCGGTTCTCGACCTTGTCGCGTTTGCCGCCGGCAAGCCGGTTGATAAGAGAACTTTTTCCGACGTTCGGGATCCCGACGATCATCGCCGAGAGCCGTCGCCCCGCCATCCCTCTCGCCTCGTTTTTCGCGATCTTGTCCGAGAGGATGCGGCGCACGGCGTCGCCGATCTTCGCGATCCCGTCCCCCGTCACGCAGTCGATCAGAAGCGCTTGGTTTTCGGTCTTTTCGTAGTGCGAGAGCCAGGCGTCGTTTGTCGCGGGATCGGCGAGCGACGCCTTGTTCAGCAGCGTCAGTTTCGGTTTCCCGGCGGTGAGTTTTAAGATTTCGGGATTCTTGGAACTCCGGGGGATCCGCGCGTCGAGCAGTTCGAGCACGATATCCACGTCCGAGAGGCATTCCGCGATCAGCCGCCGGGTCTTCGACATATGACCGGGGAACCATTGGATCGGATCAAGCGCCATTTTTTCGTTCCGTCCGGGATCGTCCCGGCGTCCTTTCTTTCAGAATTTATGCGGGGTTGCGCCCGTTCAGCGTCCGAGCGCGAAGCGCACCACGCCGACGGTCGTGCGGAGGTCGACCAGTCCCGTGTCGTCGGAGACCGTCCGGTTGTCGCCGAGGACGAAAACGCAGCCCTCCGGGACGTTCGTCGGTTCCACGTCGGGGCATACGCCGCCCGAAGCGGAAAGATACGGTTCCTCCGGGGAGATCCCGTTCACGTAGAGAACGCCGCCCCGGACCTCGACCGAGTCTCCGGCGACCGCGACGACGCGGCGGACGTAGATCTCGCCGGATCCGTTCGCGGGACTTGTGAAGGCGACGACCTCCCCGCGTTCGGGGTCGCCCCATTCCGGCGTGACGAAAACGACGCACCGGGCGGGATAGTTCGGCGCCATCGCCTCGCTCTTCACCCGGACGGGACGGATCGCGAAGAAGAGAAGCGCAAGCATCAGAACCAGCGCCACCGCCGCGACGCAGATCAGAGCGTGCACGCGGACGAGCCGCCGTACGTTCTTCGTTTTCGGTTCTTTGGCGTCGATCGGACGGAAGGAGAGGACGGGCGCGTCCCGGTATTCCATTGACTTCGCCTCCTTTACGGTTTTTTCGGGTTTGCGGGATCAGTCGATCCGTCCCGCCGACGAGATCGGCCAGACGCGGCAGAGCACCTTGCCGAGGATCGAGCGGACGTCGACCATTCCCACGTCCTCGAAGCGGCTGTCCCGCGAGTTCATCCGGTTGTCGCCGAGGACGAAGACGAAGCCCTCGGGAACGACGGTTTCGGGATAATCGGAATACCCCTTCGGGAGCGAGAGAAAATCCTCGGACTGCGCGATCTGATCGACCAGCACCACGCCGCCCCGGATCTCAACGGTCTGCCCGCCGACGGCGATCACCCGCTTGATGAACGGCGTGGAGCGGTCGTTGTGGTTCAACGGGACGAAAACGACGACGTCGCCGTTCTTCGGCTCGTAATTGGTATCGGAGATCAGAAGATGCTGTCCGTTTATCAGCGTGTTGTTCATCGAGCCGCCCTGCACCAGCGTGTGCCGGACGAGAAAACTCGACGCGAGCAAAACGGCGGCGACGGTCAGAACCAGCATCTCCACGAAATCGAAAAGACGGCTCATCCGGTTGACCCGCCGCAATTCCGCCCGGTCGACCCCCTCGGGGAGGATCGGCTCGTCCGGGGCGAATTCCTCCGCCTCGCTCGCAAGATCTCTCAGTTCGTCTTGACTCATTGGAAAGACCACTCTTTCTTCGTATTCTGCGCGCAGCCCGCACGCAAACCATAATAATTCATTTTATTATATCATACTTTCTCCTTCAAATCAACCGTTTTTCGGAAATCCGCGGGCTTTTTTTCGCGGCGCGGCGGGTTGCATAACGCGGGGGAAAATGGTATAATAAGAAAAAAGGGAAGGGGGGACGGTTTTGGACGGAACGCGGGCGTATATCTGCATCGATCTCAAATCGTTTTTCGCCTCGGTCGAGTGCGTCGAACGCGGACTCGATCCGATGACGGCGCGGCTCGTCGTCGCCGATCCCGAACGGAAGAGCGGGACGATCTGCCTTGCCGTCACCCCCGCGATGAAATCCCTCGGGGTGAGGAACCGCTGCCGCGTTTTCGAGATCCCGCGCGGACTCGACTATATCACCGCGCCGCCGCGGATGCGGCTCTATCTCGAATACTCGGCGAAGATCTATTCGATCTACCTCGACTTCTTTTCCGCCGACGATATTCACGTCTACTCGGTGGACGAGGTCTTCATCGACGTCACCGGGTACCTGAAAACCTACAAGAAGACCCCGCTCGAACTGGCGCGTTTCCTCGTTTCCGAGGTGCGGAAAAGAAGCGGAATCCCCGCGGCGGCGGGAGTGGGGACCAACCTCTACCTCGCGAAGATCGCGATGGATATTCTCGCCAAGCGTTCGCCCGACTTCATCGCCGAACTCGACGAGGCGTCCTACCGCGAAAAACTCTGGCGGCACACCCCCCTGACCGACTTCTGGCGGGTCGGTCACGGCACGGCGGAGCGGCTTGAAAAACTCGGCGTCCGCACGATGGAGGGGATCACCCGCCTGCCCGAAGAGGCGCTCTACAAGACCTTCGGGGTCGACGCGGAACTCCTGATCGACCACGCGTGGGGACGCGAGCCGACGACGATCTCCGATATCAAATCCTATAAGAGCAAAACGCACAGCGTCACGTCCGGGCAGGTGTTGATGCGCGATTATACGCAGGAGGAAGCCGAGGTCATCGTGCGCGAGATGGTCGACCTCCTTTCGCTGGATCTTCTCGACCGCGGATGCGTAACCCCCCATCTTTCGCTTATGATCGGGTACTCCTCCAAGGAGGGAAGGGAACCCTCCCACGGCGGGACGAAGATCGACCCGCCGAGCGAATCCGACCTCGTTCTGATCCCCTCCGCTCTGCGGCTTTTCCGCAGGATCGCCGTCCCCGGATGCCTGATCCGCCGGATCGGCATTTCGTTCGACGACGTATTTTGCCCCGCCTTCCGGCAGGCGTCCTTCTTTGAGGACGACGACGCCGACGAGCGCCATCGCCGCCTGCGGAAAGCCGTTTCGGGGATCCGTCACCGCTTCGGGGGCAACGCCATCCTCCGCGGCACAGACTTCGAGGAGGGGGCGACGACGCGGGAGCGGAACAGGCAGATCGGCGGACACAAAGCGTAAATAAAACCGTAAAGGAGAAAAACGATGGAAGAAACGATCCGTACCTTTTCGTGGCAGATCATCGGCTATATCAAAACGCTTCCCAACGGGGACAAAGAGGTGCGGGATTTCTCCCGCCGGATCCTCGGCTACTACCGCAAAAGTCAGGATACGACGACCAACTTCACCGGGCAGATCCTGTATCGGGGGGATATGTCGTCCGCCCTCCTCATCCTGAAACCCTGACGCGCGCATTTCAGCGCAGCTCGGAAAACGAAAGGTCTCTATTGATCCGTTGAAGCTTTTTACTATGTGAAAAACTCAACGCTCCGTTGAACGCATTTAAGGTTGAAAACCGCCCCGAGGGGCGGTTTTCTCCGTTTTTCAAAAATGATTTTCCTGTCGCATTTGCCCGTTCTCGCGGAACGTCACAGGTTCGACGCGCTGACGATCCGGCGGTAGTCCATACTGCTGCCGAGTCCCGGTTTCCCGTCGTAGAGGAGGCGGGGCTCGTCGAGTTCGGCGATCGCGCCGATTCTGCCGAAGAGGTAGTCTTCGATCCGCTTTTTCGCGGTGCGGACGCCCGCGATCGCGCCGCCGTAACGGACGTCGAGGATCTCCCATCCGATCGGCTTGCAGGTCGAAAAGAAATCCGCCTGATGCGCGAGACGGAGGGCTTCGAGCCGCCGTTCGAGTTCGGGAAGGTCGTCGTCGGCGATCCGTTTCAGCGTCGCGCGGTCGTTTTTACTGTAGGCGGCGGTGATCCGCACCCCAAGATCGCCCTTGATCGAGAGCGCGTCGGCGAGCGCGCGGTAGAAGGCGAAGGTCGGGGCGTAGGCGGGATAGCGCTTTTCGCAGTCCGCCATCTCGACGGCGAGCGCCCGGTAGTGCTCCGACACCGTATGTTCGCCGAGCCCCGCGTCGAAGAGTCCGAGCAGGACGTTCTGCCAGAGCAGGGTTTTGCTCGGCGACTGCACGTCGTAGTTGTCGCCGTTGATCTCCTCGATCTGATCGAAGCGCGAGATCGCCTTGATCGCGTCGTAGGGAACGCCCGCGCAGAAAGCGAAGCGGCGGGCGACCTCCTCCTCGGTCGCGTCGGCGTGATATTCCTGCTCGGCGAAGAGCTGAACGCCGGGCAGGGCGGCGTAGGGGCTGCTTTCCCTGTGATCGTCGCCCCAGACCGTGCAGAGAACCTCGCGGACGCCGTTTGCCTTGCAGGAGAGGAGCGCGTCGCGGGAGGTCAGCCAGGTTCTCGTATGGTGGCTCCCGAAGGTGCGGACGTTCCTGGAACAGCCCGAGAAGATCAGGCGGTCGCAGAGCTTCTTATATTCGGGGATCCATTTGTCGTAGTATTCGCGGCGGTTGTAGTAATCCCAGTAGACGATCTGCACGTCCCGCGGCACCCTTTCAAGGATCTCGGGCGGGAACTCGAAGAACGATCCGTCGAGGTAATCGCTTTCGTTCTCCCGGCAGACGCGGACGAACATATCGCCCCACATCAGGGGCGTATAGCCGTACTTCTTCGTGATCGAAAGGATCCGTCCGAGATGTTCGCACATCACGTCGAAGATCGGACGGCAGCCGTTCTTGTTCAGGTAGTTGCCCCGCGCAAGACCCCACGCCTCGTCAAGCCCGATATGGATCCGCTTGGAACGGAAGCACCGGGACATCGTTCCGATAATCTTCTCGCAGAGGGCGTAGGTGCGCTCGTCGCCGACGAGAAGGGTAGAGGGGGTGTCTCTGAAATCCGAGTAAGGACGCCATTTGATCGCCTCCGACAGGTGTCCGAGCGTCTGCACGCAGGGGATCGCCTCGATCCCGAGCGAATAGGCGAAGTCGTCGATCTCCCGGAAGTCCTCTTCGGTGTAGCGCGGGCGCATATAGCCCCAGTAGGGTTCGTCGGGCAGATCAAAGGTGTTCTCGGTATAGAGCAGAAAGGTGTTCAGCCCCATCGCCGCGAGCGTCAGAAGGAAGCGTTTGCAGGACGCGACGGTGAGCAGGGAACTCGCCTGACTGCCGTCGTACATCAAGCCGTTGGAATCGAAAAAGTCGGTCTCCTCGACCGCGTAGTTTTCGTCGGCTTCATGTTCGAGCAGAAGCCCGAGCGCGCGGAACAGGTGAACGGGCTTTCCGATTCCGATTCGGACGGCGCTGCCCGCGCGGGCGACCGAGAGTCGCGGCGCCCCGGTCGGGGCGACCGAGACCGAAAGCCCCCCGTCCCCGATCTCGTAGCCGTAGCGCTCGCCGAATGCGGCAAGCCCGGGGAGCAGGCGTTGCTCCACGCCCGAAAACCGTATACGGATCATCGTTTATCCCTCTCCTCCCGCGTATTTTTTCGGGGAAACGCCGACGTCTTTCTTGAACACGCGGCAAAAATAGTTCGGGTCGTCGAACCCGACGCACTCGGCGCACTCGCGGACGTTCAGTCCCTCGTCGCGGAGCAACTGCTTGGCGCGCTCGATCCGGAGTTTCGTCAGGTAGACGTTCGGCGGAAACCCGGTCGCTTCCTTAAAAACGTGGTTGAAGCGATCCCGGCTGAGAAAGCAGATCGAGGCGGCGCGGTCGAGATCAATCTCGGAATAGGCGTTGACGTGAATGTAGTTCAGGGCTTCGGACAGGCGGTGCGGAGCGTTCGGCTTTCCTTTTTCGGTCTTGCTCTCACTCTCGCGGAGCAGGGCGATGATCACGCGCAGATACCCCGCCGTCAGATCCTCGCGCCGTTCGCCGATTCCGTTGTACGCCCGGGCAAGCCCGTCGAGCGCGTTCTCGAAATCCCGGCGGTTCAAGACGGTGATCTTCCGCGCGCCGCCCGCTTCGAGCGGTGAGGCGAGCGTGCCGCCGAAATGAACCCATTTGTTGACGCTGACGTCGCTCTTGAAGAAGGTGTAGCGTTGGGGGACGTCGGGCGGAAAAAACAGCGCCTCGCCCTCTCTGACCTCGACTCTCTTTCTTCCCCGATAGAGAATCGCTCTCCCCTGGGCGAGATACATTACGGTAAAGTCCGACCGTTGCCGCCTGACCTGACAGTCGCGTTCGGCGATCGTCTGCGCGCCGCAGCTGTTCAGCCCGAGTTCGCCCTCGACCCTTTTATCCGAAGAATACG
Organism: Clostridia bacterium; assembly: GCA_017961575.1. Classification (GTDB taxonomy): domain Bacteria; phylum Bacillota; class Clostridia; order Oscillospirales; family CAG-272; genus UBA1740. Next base: position 25,750 of record JAGCXA010000026.1, read on the forward strand.
GTACGTTCATTTTTTTCGTCCTCTGTCGGTTTCTTTGAGAACAGTATATCACGTTTTCTTCGGAAAATCATCCCTTTCAGCAAAAAAATGCTATCTTTCAGCAATATTACCACTTGGATCGTGTCGCGCGGGCGAGGTACAATAGAACCAACAAAAAAAGAAAAGAGGCAACCGAATGGACGTAATGAAACTCTCCCCCGCGGAACTCGGCGTCGGCTCTCCCATCAAGCTCGAACGGTGCAACAGCGAGTACGACGTTTATTGGAAAACGGCGCTGGAAATGCTCGATCTGATCAAGGAAAACGACAGGAAAGGCAAAACGACCTTTATGATCGTCCCGTACGGGCCGCTCGGCGGTTACAGCGTGCTCGTCTATCTCGTCAACAAATACCGGATCAGTCTGAAAAACTGCGTCTTTATGAATATGGACGAGTATATCGGCGAGGACGGGAAGTATATCCCGAAGGACGACCCGCTCTCCTTCCGCGGCGGAATGGAGCGCATCTTCTACGGTCTGATCGACGACGAACTGAACGTTCTGCCCGAGAACCGCTATTTCCCGGATCCCGACGATCCCGGCGTCTGCCTGCGTCTGATCGAAAAATACGGCGTTCCCGATATGACCTGGGGCGGGATCGGCATCAACGGGCATTTCGCCTTCAACGAGCCGCCCGAACCCGACGAGGAATGCACGAACGAAGAGTTCCTTGCCCGCACGACCCGCGTGCTTCCGATCACGCGCGAAACCCGCACCATCAACGCCTATATGAACTGCGGCGCCAACATCGACGCCATCCCGAAAAAGTGTGTCACCGTCGGGATGAAGGAGATCTTTTCGTCCGAGCGCATCCGGATCCTGATGCCGCGAGACTGGCTTGCCGCGATGCTGCGCAAGGTGCTGCACGGCGAGGTCACCTGCCGGGTTCCTTGCTCGCTTTTCCAAACGCATAAGGACTGTATGATCTACGCCTCGAACGACGCGATCGAGGGCGACGTGATTCCGAAGATCCGGGTCTATAACAAGAAATGAAGGCGATCGTAAACGGCGCGCTCGTCACGCCGCGGGAGGTTCTTTACGGAAAAACGATTCTCTTCGGCGAGACGGTCGAGGGGATCGCGGATTCCGCCGCCCCGCTTCCGGCGGACGTCGAAACGGTTGACGCGCGGGGAGGCTTCGTTTTGCCCGGCTTTATTGATCTGCACGTTCACGGCGGCGGGGGATACGACTTTCTCGACGGCGATCCGGGGGCGATCGACGCGATCCTGCGTCTCCACGCCGCCCACGGCACGACCGCGCTTTTCGCGACCACGCTGACCTGCCCCGACGCGGTTCTTTTCGCCGGCGTAGAACGGCTTGCAGCCGCGATCGGGCGGGGAAGCCCCGCCGACGGGAGCGCCCTGCTCGGAATCCATCTTGAAGGCCCGTGGCTCTCGCCCTCGAACGTCGGGGCGCAGGCGGTCGCGGGGGAACGGACGCCGACCGCCTGCGAACTTGACCGTCTGCTCGCTCTTTCGGCGGGAACGATCGCGCGGATCGACGCGGCGCCCGAGTTGTCGTCGGGGATCGATCTGCTCTCCGCGTTTGCGTCGGAGCACGGGATCCTGCTTTCGGTCGCGCACAGCGCGGCGAACGCCGAAACGACGCTCGCGGCGTACGAAAAGGGCTTCACCCATATCACGCACCTGTATTGCAGTACCACGACCGAACACAAGGAGGGGCAGACCGTTCACGCCGGGATCGTCGAAGCCGCGTATCTCAACGACGGGATCACGGTCGAACTGATCGGCGACGGCAAACATATCCCCCGCGAAACGATGCTGCTCTGTTTCAAGATCAAAGGGGCGGAAAAGGTCGCTCTCGTCACCGACGCGATGCGCGCCGCCGGAACCGACGACCGGACGTCGATCCTCGGTGAAAAAACGACCGGCACCCCGGTTCTCGTCGAGGACGGCGTCGCCAAACTGCGCGACCGTTCCTCGTTCGCCGGATCGGTCGCGACGATGGACGTCTGCTTCAAAACCGCGCTTCGCTACGGCGTGCCGCTCCCCGACGCGGCGAGAAGCTGCGCCCTGACCCCCGCCGAGATCGCCGGGGTCGCCGATAAAAGAGGATCGCTCGACGTCGGCAAGGTCGCCGACGTCCTCATCTTCGACTCCGACTTCAATCTGCAAAGCGTTTTTATCAAAGGAAAACGGATCCGCTGACCGGTTCCTTCGTCAGACGTCTTTTTTCGTTTCGGAACCGCAAAGAAAGAACCCCGTTCGCAAAAAGCGAACGGGGCTTTTCGTTTGGTTATCGGAGACAGAACCTTGCCAGGATCGGCAGATGGTCGGAGGGGTATCTGCCGTCGCCGTCCACCGGGTTGTCGACGACCGTATAGTACGCCGTATCGATATTTCCTTTCGTGAAGAAATGGTCGAAGACGTAGGGACTCCGGGTGGCGTGCCCGTTTACGTACGTTCCGCCGACGTCGTCGGTTTCCGCGGCGGCGGAAAATCCTTCCGAAAAGCCGTCGTCAAGAAACATCCGAATCGTAAGCGACCCGCCGTTGTTCGGATTGCTCGGGACGTTTTGCGCGTTCATATCGCCCATGATGATCTGGTCGGGGAATGCGTCCTCCTGCAGTTCGAGCCAAGCGAGCAGGGCGCGGATCTCGTAACGGCGCACCTTGTCGTGCGGCACCGCCGCTTCATCGCCCGTTTTACCGTAATGCAGATGCGTGTTGACGACGAGGATCCGCTTCCCGGTCTCTTTTTGTTCCAGAACGACGTAGTGGAACGTACGACCGTGTGTGTCGAGGTCCATATTCGCGTTCTCCGGGTTGGGGACGTTCAGGGCGATTGCCACGTCCTTGTAGACCAGCGTTCCGTCAAAGAGCAGCGTGAACTTATCGGTCTTAAAGAAGATCTCGTTTCTCTCGAATCTGTCGGTGGTGTCGTCACCCGTGACCCGGGTGTAACCGCCGGCTTTTGCCAGAGCGTTAAAAAGAGTGTCCCAGCGCTCGTTGTATTCCTGAAAACCCACGATATCGGGGGATGCGGCGAGGACCGTTTGAAGCGCTTTCGGATGTCTGCCGCTCCATCCCTTGTTGAAAACCTCGACGTTGTAACTCATAGCGGTGAACGAATGGGGGTACTGGGGATCGTCCGGGACGTTCCGATAATAGCGGGGCGCTGAGAATCCCTTCCCGTTTTCGGCGCGGTAGCCGCCGTCGTTCGGACCGTTTTCAACGGGCACGACCGGCTCGACCTGCCGCACGAATTCCTTGCCGCAGCTCGCAGAGGCGTCGGCAAAGACGCAGTAGGCGGATTGGTGTTTTCCGTAACTGTTCCCCCGGTACTTCATCCGGTAAATGAACACGTACCGGTCGGCGCCGACGTCGGTATATTCGACCTTGCCCGTGCTCGCGTTATAAGACGCCGTATACAGGTAGTTTTGGATTCTTTCGTCCATCAGCGTCCCTTGCAGTTTCGAGACGGCGACGCCGTCGAGGTAGGTCGTCACGGTAAACAGATATTCGGCATCGGTGTTCGCGGTGGGCAGTACGGTGACGTCCTCGTGTACGCGGACGCCGATGCGATGCCAGCCGTATTCCGGGTTGCTCTGAACGGCGCCGCCGAGGTTCGGGTAGTCGGCGTACGCGCCGGTCGTGGTCCCCATTCCGGCGGGGGTCGTCACCTCGTCGTCGGATACGAGCGTTCCGAGCCCGTTTAAGGCGTCAAAACCTCCTGCGTACGGGCAATCGCTGCCCCAACAGTTTGCACACGGACTCCAGAAATTCAGGGGAGCGCTTTCCGAGAAGTCGTCTTTGGCGATCCGCGAGGTCACGTATGGTGCGTTGGTATTTTTGAGGTATTGAACGAGCGAATCGTTATAGAAGACCGAATACTCGATCAGGAGATCGTTGCCCTCCGGGTTGACTTCGTTCGGACAGAAGGTCTTTGCCCCGGAGCAGAGAACGTCGGAATACAGATTCCGTTTATCCTCGATGACGTCGTTCCACACGGTCGACGCGGTGCCGATCGCTTCATTGATCGGTCCGTTTCCGACTCGGTTCATTTTCATGACGCTGAGCTTCATGACGTCGGAATAGCGCGTTCCCGTGCTGTCGGTGACGAATGCGCGCGCGTAGATCCATTCGTAGAATCGCTCGAAGGGAACGTCCAATGCGCACGGGACCAGACTGCGTCCCGCGGGGGCTTCGACGATCTGATTTCCGATACGCGCGGCGACGCCTGATTCCGACGTTGCGAACTCGATGCATCCTTCGTCTCCGCGCACGGGGGTAGGATTGTTTCCGCCGTTCTCAAGCGAGAAGACGAAACCGAACTCATCGTAATCGAGAGAGCCGATCGTGAACGTGAAATAGAGCGAGGTATAAGCCGCGCCGATGGAAAAATCCGGGGAAGGGTAGCAGGTGAAGTCTTCGATCTCCAAGTTTCCCGAGGAGTCCGCCGCCGTCGCGACGGGGAACAGAACGGTCAATCCGGAGATCAGCGTTGCCAGGACGAGCAGGAGCGAAAGAATGCGCCTTTGCGTTTTCATACAGTTTTCTCCCTTCGATACGGTAATGATTTACGGGATCGGACGGACGAACAACGCATTCGGCTCCGCTCTTCGTTGCGACCGTTTCCGAACCCGCTGAAATCAATTGTACTCTGATTTTGCAAGAAAATCAAGAAATTTATAGATTTAAAGTTAAAAAATAGCAACACGCACAAAAGAAAAGCCGAATAAATATGCAAGGTGTACATATCAAAAAAGGAAGGATCCGGGAATAAAAAAGGCGTCCCGCGGGGCGGTTTCGTTCCAAGCTTTCCCGTGAAGCGGTGTCGCCCAAATAACCCGTTTGAAGGAGTGAGTTTACGAGCGACGCGCAAACGGGATTCGACGGGGACCGGGACGAAGGAGAAAGTAACCGAGGGTTGAACGCTTTGTGGAAGAGGTGAACAAGCGCGCTTGCGCGCGGGATTCGACGGGGACCGGGACGAAGGAGAAAGTAACCGAGGGTTGAACGCTTTGTGAAAGAGGTGAACAAGCGCGCTTGCGCGCGGGATTCGACGGGGACCGGGACGAAGGAGAAAGTAACCGATGGTTGAAAGCTTTGCGCGAAAGTCGAACAAGCGCGCTTGCGCGCGGGATCTGAGGGGAATCGACGCTCGGCGCAAGCGCCTCGCTACCCCTCGTTCTCGCCCCGCATAGCAAAAGGGAAGCCGTATCGGATGGCGAGAACGTTAGATTTTGCGCCGAAAGGCGCAAAATCGAGGGGTTCGATATGAGCCGAGGATCCATCAAAAAGGAGCGTCCGCGCACAAGGCGCGGGCGCTCCTTTTTGGTGGATCTGAGGGGAATCGAACCCCTGTCCGAAAACCGTCGGTATGACTTTCTTCGCGGGCAGTCGCTCTTTTGAAATTCCCTTCGCGCAGCACCGGGCGACAGGTTTTGCGGTCGGGTAGCCGTTTCGTCCGTGACCGGGTCAACGGCAAATCCCCGGTTCACGTGCACTGCTGATTTGACGCCGGGCGAGGTTCGCAGTCCTCCCTCACTCGACGGGCGGCTTATGCCGCGGCACTGCCCTTAGGCAGCCATTGCAAGTTTCTTTTTAGAATCTGCGTTTAATTTTAGGTGAACCTTTTAACGGGATTGCTCGGCCCGCCGCGCTTATCATACTTTCAAATCCCCGTCGAAACCTTTACAGACCCATACCGGGGAACCTATTGTAACACGGCGCGCCCGGTTTGTCAAGCGCCCCGGCAAAAAAACTCCCTTTTAAATATACGTGCGTATTGCGCGCCCAGCGCGTCACGCGCGTGGACGTACGCGCATATAACGCGCATATATGGAATGAAGACGCGCCCCCGGCGCAAAATGAGAGAGACGGAAAATCAGGCGCGCAGCGCCGACTTCATTAGGGCGAGCCCGTCTTTTTTAGCCCGTTTTTTGGAGTCCTCACACTTTTTTTCGTCCGAAAAACCCCCATTTTACGGGCTTTTTTCAATTTTTTCGAAATTTTTTGAATTTTTTTGAAAAAACCTATTGACAAACGACGACGGGTAGTGTATAATGGGACCAGATTAAAGGGCAAAGCAGTTGAAAGACTGTGACGCAAAGCTAGAGGGCCTTCACAAGTTATCTTGTAAGGTAGCCAGTTGCATCTGATTAAAAGGCAAAGCAGCCGAAAGGCTGTGACGCAAAGCTAGAGGGCCTTCACAAGATTACTTGTAAGGTAGCCAGTTGCATCACGAGTATGCGACTGGCGTTTTTCGTTATTTACGGCGAAAACGAAAGGGGAACCGGATGGAAGAGTTTGACGCGCGTGTCAGTCTGATCGACGAAACGCTGAGCAGCGGACTCGATCCCATTGAACTTCTCGCGACTCCGATCAACTCCCCCCTGACCGATCTTCCGGTCGCCTACCGCACCCGGCTCCGGATCAACAGCGTCGAGGTCGGCGTGATCGAGCCCGAGCAGTACGATCCGGTCGCTTCCCGCACTTCCCAATGCGTCTCCCTCGCCCTCTGGAACTTCCGTCGGGTCTGCGACCTGGCGAAGGACCTGCGCGAGATTTCCTCGGCGATCAGCTTCTTCACCGTCCGCACTCCACCCCGCATCCTGACGAAAGGAAAGATCGGGGACCTGGTCGAAACGGTACTGAAAGACGCCGACTACGACGACCCCTCGAACGTCTGCTTCGAGTTCCCCCGCGAGAGCGTCTTCTCGGACACCGAGGCGATGGCGAACGGACTTCGCGTTCTGAAATCCTACGGCATCAAGTCCGCGCTCGTCGGTTACGGCGACGAGTTCTGCCCGGCTCCGCGGCTCGCCTCGCTCCCCTTCGACTACGTGATGCTCGACGATTCGGTCCTCGCCGATCTCATGAACCCCGATAAGGAACTTTCGGTCGAGGCGCTGATCAAATACGTCTCCACCTTCGGCACCGAGTGCATCGCGCTCGGAAGAACGACCGCCGAAGAGAGCGAACGGCTCGTCCGGATTCGGGCGTTCGGTTACGAAGACAAGGATCCGACGGTCATCACGGAGAGTGAACTTCGCGCCAAATTCTGACGGGAGGATCAAATGACAAGAAATTCGATTTCGCGGTACATCCTCCGGTCTGCCGGCGAGGTCAAACGGTTCCGGATCCTGATGCGGGTCATACCGATCGTGATCGCGGTGCTGATCGCTCTGACGAGCGTCGTCTACGTTTCCTCGGTGATGTATAACCGCTACGGCAGTTACACGGTCACGGTCAATAAGTTCGATAACCTCAACTACTCCATCGCGCTCACCGAGTACATGATCGAGGACCCCGACGTCGAGGGAAAAATGATCCCCGGCAAATCGGTCGCCCGCCTGAACTCCAAAGCGTCCGAACGGATCCGCGATATGGACGGTGCGACGATCCCCGAAGACGTCGACCAGATCAACGGCGAACACAACGGAGAAAACTACATCGCCTACACCTACTACCTCGTCAACAACGGCGAAAAGACGCTGACCTACGAATACAACCTCTACATTGTGAACACGACGAACGGCGTCGAAAAGGGAGTCCGCGTCCGGCTCTACGAAAACGGAGTCAAGACGACCTTCGCAAGGACCAAGACCGACGGGTCGGGACCCGAGGATGGAACGGAACCCTTCATGGGAGACACCACGATCGTCAGAAAACAGGTCAGCAACTTCGGACCCGGCGAGTACACCCGTTTCACCATCGTGATCTGGATCGAGGGAAACGACGACGACACGACCGACGACATCATCGGCGGACAGTTCAAGGTGGATATGAAGGTCAACATCATCGGCGACGAAAAGGGAAAGCCGATCGACTTCGAGCAAAAATCCTGATTCGGTTATTCTTCCGGCAACGGAAAATAATATAACACCAATTTTGATTATTATTTTAAAAGGAGAAAAAACCAATGAAAAAGCTCATTCCTGCTCTCGCGCTCCTGCTGGTCTCCGCTGTGATGCTGGCGACCTCCTCGTTCGCATGGTTCTCGATGAACACGACCGTTACGGTTACCGGTATGTCCGTGACCACGAAGGCGTCGAGCAACCTGCTGATTTCCGCTACCACTACGGAAGAGGACTTCAAGCCGGATCCGCTCACCCAGACCCGCAACGGTATCCTCGAGCCCGTTTCCACCATCGACGGTTCCAACTTCTTCTACACCACCGACGCTAAGGCGGACGGCAGCAAGAACAAGGCGATCACCGGCGCCGGCGCCGTTCCTTACGTTGCCTATTCGGAGGACGCTACCCCTGCCATCGTCGGAACCAACTCCGGCAAAACCACCTATGACGACGAGTTCAACGAAGCGTATCAGATCGGTACTGTCTCTACCAGCAACGTCGCGTACGGCTACATCGATTACACCGTGTATCTGAAAGCGACCGCGAGCGAGAGAAGCAAACTGCTCCTTTCCACGGTTGATCTTCAGTACGACGGCGGCGCCGTCACCGAGAAGGCTTGGAGAGTTGCGGTCTTCGCGCAGAGCGCTTCCACCGCTTCCGGCCTCACCGGGTCCGACACGCTGGTGACCATCCTTGAGCCCGCTTCCGCCGCGTACTTTGACGGAACCGCCGTCTCCGGCGCCGCCGCGAAAGCCGCCGTCAACACGAAGATTGACGACGAGGCGGTGATCGACGCCGACGTCGCCGCGAACGCGACCATGTACTACAAGGTCATCGTTCGTCTGTGGCTCGAGGGCGAGGACACCACCTGCAACAACGAGACCTTCGCCGACCTGACGGAAGATTACACCCTCGACCTTACGTTCGATCTCAAACCGTACGCCGACGCTGCGACCGGTGCTACCGTGATCAGCTGAATCGACTGAACGGACTGAACGAACATCATTCTCAACTTCGGGTTGATTGATTTTGACGACGCGAAGGGGAGTGCCCGATCGGGGCGCCCCCTTCGTAATGAAAAGAAGGAGGTGCAATAGATTTGCGGAAATTCGTTCCCGTCTTTTGTATTCTTCTTCTTTTTGTCGTTTTATTGACTACGGCGTCGTTCGCCTGGCTGTCGATGAACGATCACACGCGGGCGACCGGAATGCAGATCAACACGCTGGTTTCGACCAGCATTCTCGTTTCCGAAATCAACGAGGATCCGCTCTATAATCCCGGCTTGACGCAGGATCGCACGGCGGTGCTTCAACCGGTTTCGTCCATTGACGGAAGCGCGTTCTTCTATACCGTCAACGCGGTTGCAACCGGCGCAAAGAACACGGGCAATTACGTCGGGTATACCGAAACGGCGGGTCTGAACAACGACGGGGCGGGGAAGACGAAGTACGACGCCGCCTTCAATACCGCGTACAAGGTTCAGACGCCCGTGACGACCGGAACCGTCGTTTACGGCTACGTGGAATACGTTTTCTATCTGAAAGCGACCAACGCGACTGACGTCGCCGCCGCTTTGAATATGACGAAATGCAATCTGCTCTATAACGGTCAGCCGATCGCCGTCGACAACGGCGCCGAGGGACTTGCCGTCCGGGTCGCGATTTTCTCGCAGCCGGCGGAGCAGAACACCGAAAAAGCGGGCGACGGCAACCTGGTTACGATCCTGAAACTGCAGGACGCCGGAAACTTCACTTCAAACCGGGCGGTCAAGAACGAATCTTCGCTTGATACCGTAACGAACGCAAACGCAAACGCCGTCATCGACAGCGAGATTGCGGCGGGCGCGACCGAGTATCATAAAGTGGTCGTTCGTCTCTGGGTTGAGGGAGAGGACGCCTCCTGCAACAACGAAACCTACGTGCAGCTGACAAACGCCTGGTCGCTCGATCTCAAGTTCGAACTTGGAGGATCCGTCGTGAACAAACTGGGTTCGGTATCCGAATCCTGACGTAAACGAACGGGATCCTTCCGGTAAGATAATTCAAAAACCGCAAAAAACCGCAAAAAAACCGCAAAAAAACCGCACCAAAAACCGCTCTTGAAGAACCTCCGGGATTCTCCGGGGGTCCTTCTTGTTTTTTTTGTGCAAGAGGACGGGATCGCGCGCGCGTCAGCGCGCGACGTGGGAACGCCGCCGAAAAAAGACCGGAAGGGAAGACGGGGACGGGAAAATTACGCCCCACCCCCTTGAAAATGACGACAAAAACGCGCGAAACGCCCCCGATTTCGTCGCTTTGCGTGAAAAAACCGTTTTTTCTCGCCCTTTTTCCGACTTTTTTTTAATAATACTTGACTTTTTGCAAATTGCTCGTTATAATATTTGTGATAGAAAATAGAGAAGTATCGCATCGGAAAGGCGCGCGCAAATTCGCCTTCCGTAAACTCCGAATTCAACCGGGAAAGGAACGGTAATACATTTTATGGAGACAACCAAAAAAACCTCGGTCAAGAAGGTTCTGTCGATTGTCGGCAACACGGTTCTCTGGCTTTTCGTGGCGTTCGCAATCGTAATTACGGTGATTGTCTTCGCCTCCAACAACAACAAATCCGAGGACAATTCGCTTTCCAGCATCGGGGGGCTTGCCATTGTCACGATCAGTTCCGACTCGATGAGCCGCAGCCCGAAAGAAGAGGATTATCAGTCGGGCGGACGTCTTGAGGGGAAAACCGGGTTCAAAAAAGGAGCCCTGATTTTCGTCAACAAGTTGACCGACGCCGAGAAAGAGAAGCTTGCCGTCGGCGACGTGATTACCTTCCGCGTTGATCTGGATCACGACGGTAAGGAAGAGTTCAATACCCACCGTATCATCGACGTTCACGAGCATGAAGGCAAACTCTATTTCGTGACGCAGGGGGATCACAACGAATTCGCCGACGGCGTATATTCCGAGTCCAACTCTGCCCACGCTTCCAGCGGATACGTCGTCACCGCTTCCAAGATCGAGGGGAAATGGAACGGCCGTAAGATCGCCGGGGTCGGTAAATTCCTGGCTTTCTTGCAGACCCGGACCGGATTCTTCGTCGTCATCATCCTTCCGTTGATCGCTTTCTTCCTCTACGAACTGATCCGTTTCGTTCTCGTCATCCTCTCGCTGAGAGGGAAGAAAACCGAGGACGAGATCCGGCAGAAGGTGATGGAGGAACTTCTCCGCGCGCAGCAAGCGGGGCAGCCCGCCGCGCCCGAAACGAAAGCGACGCAGACGGACGCTCCCGCGGAGAAACCCGCAGAGGAGCCGAAAGAGCCGAAAGAATAAGTTTTTTCCCGATCCCGCGGGCGCACGCCCGCGGGAGTCGGATCCCGCGAATTGATTTTTACGATGCCTGTTTCGACGCCCTCGGCTCGAAACAGTCAGATTTTTTGTTTCGCGCGCGCGGGCGCGAAATGCGCGTATTATATAGTTAAATATAACGAATCGGCGTTTTTGCCGAAAACCAACGGTAAAGGGGAGTATCATGGGCGCGTTTCTTGACTGGTTCTTTGAGTTCATGACAACCATGCTGAAAGACGGCGTGTTGCGGGTCTTCACCGGAATTTTCTGGGGGATCGTGCAGATCTTCAACATACCCGACTATATTTCGATCTTCAATTCCCACAGCAGCGGGTTCTCCGCCGTCGAGTGGGTGCTTTCGATCTTTGCGATGATCGTCATTTTCCTGATCTGGGCGCTGCTTATCACGCTGCTCGTTTTCGCTCTCCGCAAGTATTTCCGTTTTCGCCGTTCGATCGTCGGAAACGAGGATCTGCTCGAAGAACTCGCCGATATGCACCGCGACGTTCTCCGGCTGACCAAGGAGAAGGAGCGCATTATGGCGCTGAAAATCGGGCAGACCTCGATCTCGGTCGACGAACTGAACGCGATCCTGAACTCCGACGACGACAACACCCCCGCCTCCATCGAGGAGGCGCAGGCGGCGGGTCTTGCGCGCGTCGCGGGCGAGAACGGCGGCGGGGAAGGCGGCGGCTCGGGCGAAGGATCGGGCGCGGGCGCCGTCTCCACCAACCGCTTCTTCCGGCTCTCCGCCGTGGACGAGAAGTACCGCTTCTACGTCGAGCCCGAATACGACCGTTCGATGTCGCTCTCCGAGATCTGCGACGACTTCCGCAACTTTGCGTGCAGCAAGATGCGGCTTTACTACGAGATCCGCACCATCCGGCTGATGTTCGCGGGGCTTGCCTCGACCAAGATGATCCTTTTGCAGGGTATTTCGGGTACCGGTAAAACCTCGCTCCCGTATTCGATGGGTAAGTACTTCAAAAACGACGCGACCATCGCGTCGGTACAGCCGTCGTGGCGTGACCGCACCGAACTTTTCGGTTACTTCAACGAGTTCACCAAGAAGTTCAACGAGACCGAGTTCTTGCGCCGGATCTACGAGGCGTCCTACAACGACGACATCAACGTCATCGTCCTCGACGAGATGAACATCGCGCGCGTCGAGTACTACTTCGCCGAGATGCTCTCGGTTTTGGAAATGCCCGACCCGAACGAGTGGAAACTCGAACTCGTCCCGGCGTCCTGGCCCGACGACCCGGTACACCTCGTCGACGGGAAACTGCAGATCCCGCAGAACGTCTGGTACGTCGGAACGGCGAACAACGACGACTCGACCTTCGCCGTCTCGGATAAGGTCTACGACCGTGCGCTGGTCATCAACCTCGACAGCAAGGGCGTTCCCTTCGAGGCGCCCGAGACCGAGGCGAAGCGCATCAGTTACAAGTACATCGAGGGGCTGTATCAGAAGGCGTTCAAGGATCACCCCGTCAGTCAGAAGATCCTCGACGACATCGCGAAACTCGACCTCTACGTCATCGAGCATTTCCGGGTCGCGTTCGGTAACCGTATTATGAAGCAGATGTTGCTCTTCGTGCCGGCTTACGTCGCCTGCGGCGGCACCGAACTCGACGGCATCGACTACGTGCTCGCGACCAAGGTTTTCCGTAAATTCGAGGGATTGAACCTCTCGCTGATCCGCGACGAGATCCGGGGTCTGATCGCCTATCTCGACGCCGTCTTCGGGCGCGGGCAGATGAAGGAATGCATCGTCTACCTCGAACGCCTGCAAAAGATGTTCTGACGTAAAACGAATCCGGGTAAAGCACCCGAAAAATGGCGGCGACGCCGGAAAGGAGCGTTATGGACGAAGAGCGAAAACTGCGCGGAACATCGGATGACGCTCCTGTTCTTTCGGAGACCGATTCGACCTCCGAGGCGCACGAGGAGAGTTATACCCCCGCACGGTATACCTTCGTGGCGGAAAACGAGGATCCCACCGTCCGCGACAAGTACGGGATGGTCTACGACGGGATGAATCAACTCTCCGCCGACATCCGGCGCGACGTCGATATTTTCTCATCTGTCGAGGATATGATCCGCCGCGGATCGGGCGAGATCTCCCTGAAACGGCAAATGATGCGGAAAACGCTCGACGCCACGTGGATCAAGGTCATCGAGGACTGCATCATCCCGCTCGACAACGTGATCCGGAAGCCCCGCCGTTTCATCGAGGAAAACGAGGCGGTCTTACCGATCGAACTTTCGCGCAACATCACCAGTCGCTCGATGCGGCACCTTGCCCAGCATACCGACTACATCAGCAAGATCGAGGGCGACACCATCACGCCGTCCAAGATCCTGAACGTTTTTCGCGACGAGACGGTGCAGACCTACGAAAACCGGTTCGTCAACACCCTGATCAACCGGCTCTATATCTTCGTTTCGCGCCGCTACGACGCGATCCGGGAGAACGGGCGCGCCTCGGCGACGTCGGTCCTTTCCTACGAGACGAAGTTCGAGACCGCGTCGGTCAAGGGAAAAATCCAACTCAATATGGAGATCTCGGCGTCGTCCGAGGTCGAGGGCGCGCGCACGAACTCGCACGAAGAGGCGGAACTCTGGGACCGTCTTGAACATCTGAAACAGGTCGTTTCGGCGTACGCCACCTCTCCCTTCGTGCAGATGATGGGGAAGAGTTACGTTCGTCCCCCGATCATGCACACCAACGCCATCAACAAGAACCGCGACCTGCGCCAATGCGTCGCTCTCTGGGAGTTCATCGAGAGTTACGAGGGCGCGGGCTACGAGTTGTCGGTGAAGGACACCGCCGAGAAGATGGACGACCGCTACCTCGACGAGATGCTTTCGTCGCTCGCCGTGCAGTACTGCGTCTTCCGCTACAATATGTCGGCGGATCTCTCCGACGAGATGATCCTCTCCGAGAGCGAGGACGGCGAACCGTTTACGCCGAAGTTCCTCGATTCGCTCGAAGAATACGAATCCGACGACTTCAACGTCCACGATACTTCCTACAAGAAGTATATGGCGGTCAACGGTCTGAACCCGAAGCGGAAACTCACCGTCGGCGAGTGGCGGATCCGCCGCGCGATCGACGTCGCGCTCAAAGCCGACCGTATCCTCGAACTGAAACGGATCGCCGACGAAGCCGAGCGCAGGAAACGCGAGGAGGAAGAGGAAGCCCGCCTGCGGATGGAGCAGGAGGAGACCGCACGCCTCGAACGCGAAGCCGAAGAGGCGCGCGAGAGACAGCAGAAGGAAGCCGAAGCCGAAGCCATCGAAGAGATGCAGAACAAGTCCGAAGAGGAGGAGTCGCTGCGTCGCGTAGCCGAGGAGGCGGCGGAGAGCGTCGAGAGCGAAGCCGAACGCGAAAAGGCGATCGAGGAGTCCGAGGAGGAACGCTACGCCAAACGGCTTGAAGAAGAAAAGAAACGCGCCGAGGAGGTCGACCGCCGCCGCGAGGAAGCCGAGCGCGGCTTGACCGAAACCGAGACGCCGATCCTCTCCGCGTCCGAGATCGTCGAACGCAAAAACGAGGACGAAGAGCAGGAGAGAATCGAGGAACAGCGCGACCGCCGCGAGGCGATCGAGCGCGAAAAACGCGAGGCGGAGGAAGCCGCCGCGCGCGAAACGTTCCTGTCCGAGGAAGCCAAAAAACGCGGCGAGAGCGAGGAAACCGATCTTGCCGAGAGCGAGTTGACCGAAAAAGAACTCGAAGAGATGGCGGCGCTCCGCGAACGCGAAGCCGAGGATGCCCGCCGGCGCGAGGAAGAAGCGCGTCTTGAACGCGAAAGAGCGGAAGAGGAACGGCTTGCCCGTGAGGAAGCCGAACGCCTCGAACGCGAAAACGAACTCGACGAAGCCGCCCGCTTCATCCGCGAGGAGGAAGAAGAGGCGCTGCGCCGCGAATTGGAAGCAGCCGAGCGGGAGGCGCAGGAGGAATCCGAACGTCGCCGCCGCGAATACGAGGAGGCGCGCCGTCAGGCGGAGGAGGAGCGCAAAGCGCTCGCGTCGGACGCCGCGTCCGAGGACGAGAAGGAGATCGAGCGTCTCCGCCGCGAACAGGAAACCGAGACGAAAGAAGAGGCGGAACGCCGCCGCGACGTCTATCTCGACGCTCTCCGCCGCGCGGAAGAGAGCGAGAAAGCCGAAGAAAAGCCGGAAGAACCCGTCGAAGAACCTGCGGAAGAACCCGCGGAAGAACCCGTGGAAGAACCCGTGGAAAAGCCCGCGGAAGAACCTACGGAAGAGCCCGTGGAAGAACCCGCGGAAGAACCTGCGAAGGAACCCGTGGAGCAACCCGCGGAAGAACCCGTGGAAAAACCCGTGGAAGAACCCGTGGAAGAACCCGTGGAAAAACCCGTGGAAGAACCCGCGGAAGAGCCCGTGGAAGAACCCGCGATCAAACCGACGGAATCGTCGACGGAAGTGCTCGAAACGCTTGCTTTGAGACAATTGGTGAAGAAACCGACGGCAAAGGTCGGCGTGAAACGGGGACCGAAGACCGCGACCAACACCCGGAAGAAAACCCGGATGAAGCCCGGCGCGAAGAAGACCGGGCAAAAGAAGGTCAAACCCGGCGAAACGAACGTCTCGCCGAGAAAGAAGAACCGGAAGAAATAACGTAAAAGGCGTGAAAGGGGGGGAAGACCGATGGCGGTTTCAGACCAAGCGAAACGGAAATCGAAAATGACCCCCGGCAATATCGCCTACGCGGTTCTGATCCTTCTTCTCGTCGTCCTCGTGCTCTATCTTCTGATCGCGCGGATGACGGGGAATATCCCCACCTTTTTCGGCTACTCGGTCGTGCGGATCGTCACCGGGTCGATGGAGCCGAAGATCCCGGTCGGTTCTTTCGTCCTGATCAAAAGGATCGCGCCCGGGGAGGTCGGAGAGGGGGATATCATCACTTTCTATACCGACGATCCCGATCCCGCCATCGCGGGAATGACGGTCACCCACCGCGTACTGTCGGTCGAGACGACCGAGGACGGAAAACTCGTTTTCAGGACCAAGGGCGACAACAACCCCGTCCCCGACGTCTATCCCGCGACGGGAGAGGGACTCGTCGGACGCTACGTTTGCGGGGCGTTGCCGCTCACGGCGATCGTCACGCTGTTCCGCACGCATCTGCCCATCGCGCTGCTCGTGACCGTTCTTATCCCGATGATCGTCCTGACGCAAAACGGAATCCGAAAGAGAATGAAGGCGCTCTCCTCCGAACGCGAGGAACACATCCGACAGCGGGTGGCGGAGGAACTTGCCCGCTTAAAAGAGAAACAGAACGAGAATACCAACCGCCCCGACGACGGGAATCATCAACCGTAGCACAGCTGAAAGGAAGAGTCGCCGTGTTTGAAAGATTCAAGATGCAAAAACAAATCAAAGTCATTCGTCAAAGGATCGAGTTCCTTGAACAGAAGCGCGCGAGAAGCCAAGCGGCGCTCGTCGACGCGATCCTGAGAAAAGTGGATCCCGACGACGAGGACGTCGAGTATTTCAACCAATTCACCGGCGAGATCGAGCGCCTTCGCGCCGATATGCACGAACTGGAAGCGGAACTCTTCGCCGACAAAAAGAAAAAAGAGAACAAATAACGAATCGCAAAGAGAGAACGAGACGAGATGAAGAATCAGAAGATCAAAAAGATCCTCTATACGGCGGCCCTGGTCGGGACGGCGATTCTTCTCGTCGTCTCGATCATCTACTTCCTTTCGATCATCATCCGTTTCCGCTCCGATCTGACCGAGACGACCGAGTCGCTTTCCCTGCAAATGGCAAACAGCGCCGCGAACGATATCAACCTCGTGCTGGCGACCGAGCTTGCCCGCGTCGACGCGATGGCGGAAGAAATCGCGTTTTACCACGAGTCGGAGGACGACGAGGAGGAAACGTACTGGCGCTCCACCGCAAAAGGGGCAATCGAGCGCCAGTTGCAGGATTACCGTTCCAACCGTGAGCATACGGCGTATATCGCCGCCGACCTCCGGTATATCCGAAAAGGAATCGAATACGACAGTTCCGGCGAAATGATCTCCGCCACCGAAAAAAAGAGCAAATCGATCGAACGTGTAATGGACTCCGACGTGCCGGTTTTTTCGGGCATCTTCGAGGGGAACTACTTGACCGGGATCGTTCGTCAGTTCGTCCTCTGGTATCCGTTCCAAGAGGAACAAGAGGCGTGCATCGAAGGTATTGTGATCTACTATTTGTCCGACGTGTTTTTCTCCTCGAACTCGTTCTACCGCGAGGGCGTTCAGAACCCCGATGAAGCCGAGAAACCGGCGGAGCAGGAGACCGGGCGGAAGGAGGCGTTCACCAACGAGGCGGCGTTCTCCTGCCTGATCTCGCGCCACGAATCCGGGGACACGTCGTGGGTGATCGATCTGATCGGACGGAACGCGACCAACGATCTGAACTTTTCGCCGCCCGACCAGATTTTTAAAGAACTCGACAAACTGACGCACGGCGCGGCGGGGATCAAATACCTGCAAAGCGGCGTCGATCAGAAAGACGCGCGCGTCGCGACCGTCTCGATCTCCTCGAACAAGTACGCGATCGCGACGTCGCCCGTGCCGCTGACCGACGGGGAACTCACGATCGTCGAGATTTACGATCCCTCGGTCATCTACCGCACAAGTTACAGCTTTATGGGACAGATGGAGGGGGCGCTGATCTTCCTCGGCGTCATCTTCGTCACGATCCTCGTCTACCTGAACTATCAGCGCACCCATCTGCGCGACAAGAAGGAACTCGAAGAGCAGATCGACTCGGTCTCCGGGTGTCTGACCTACCGCTATTTCCTGAGTCACTCCGACGAACTGGTCGACAAGAACCCGACCAACCGCTACGCCGTTCTGATGCTGCGCGTCAACTACCTGCAATACCTCGGGCAACTCTACGGCGACGAGATCTTTTTGAAGGTCATCCGTTTCGTCGGGGAAGTGTTCGAGAAACTGCTCGACCCCACCGAGACCTACGGTTATATCTCCGACAGTAACTTCGCCGTGCTCCTCCACTATCAGGAGGAGGTCGAACTGATGAACCGTCTGCGGATGATCAACGCGATCATCTACAACTTCCCCGAACTCAAAACCAAAAACAACCACGTCAAGGTCACCTTCGGTATCTATCTCGTCCGTCCCGAGGACGAATTCTCCACCCTCCAATGCCTTGAAAAGGCGGGGATGGCGCTCCGCTCGACCACCTTCTCGGTCGACTCGCTCTTCCGTTTCTACAACGACGAACTCGGCGCCGACTCGAACCGGCAGGCGGAGATCGAACTCAAAATGGAGAACTCGCTTCAAAACGACGAGTTCAAGGTCTTCTATCAGCCGAAGTACAACCTGAAAAAAGAGACGATCGACTCGGCGGAGGCGCTGGTGCGTTGGTACGATCCCGAACTGCGCCGCTACTATCCGCCCGCCGACTTCATCCCGCTTTTCGAGGAGAACGGGTTTATCGTCAAACTCGACCACTACGTCTTCGAGGCGGTCTGTAAGTTCGCCTCCGATCGGATCAAGGCAGGGAAGCCGCTCGCGCCGATCTCGGTCAACGCTTCGCGCGTGACCGCGGGCGAACCCGACTTTGTCCGCTACTACCTCGCCGTCAAGCGGAAATACGACGTTCCGAACAACCTGCTGACGATCGAATTCACCGAATCGACCGCGATGGACAACTACGAGTCGCTGCGCCGGATCGTCGCCGATCTGAAAGCCGGCGGCATCGGCAGTTCGGTCGACGACTTCGGCTCCGGCTTCTCCTCTTACAGTATTCTGAAAGAGTTGAAGATGGACGAACTGAAACTCGACCGCTTCTTCATCACGGCGGGCATTGACGCCGAACGCGACGACGCGCTACTCAACTCGGTCATCAAACTCGGTCAGAAACTGGGGATGAAGGTGACGCAGGAGGGCGTGGAATCGGTCGAGATGATGGATCGTCTGCGCCGTGCGGGATGCAACACCGTGCAGGGGTATTACTACTCGCGCCCGATCACGCAGGACGATTTCGTCGCCTTCCTCGATCGCGAACTCGGGGAAAAGGAGACCGACGGCGAAGAGAAGAAATAAGCCGCCCAAACCCAAAAAGCCGCCGGGGAATCCCGGCGGCTGTCTCGTGTGAAAAACCGCGCTCCACTTTCGTTTTTCATTTGAAAAGAGGTCTTTTTCATATGCAATTCTTTATCTCGCTCTCGGTCGCCATGCTCGCGGGACTGCTCGTTTCGCGGCTTGCCAAACTCCTGAAACTTCCCGCCGTGACGGCGTATCTTGTCGCCGGGATCCTCGTCGGTCCCTTCCTTCTCGGGGCGATCGACCTTTCGGGGCTCGGGATCACGGGGCTGTCCCACGTCGGTTTCTCGCCCGCCGATTTCGGGCTTGCGGATGGGTCGTCGAAGAATCCGGCGTTCACCCTTCTATCCGAACTTTCGCTCGGTTTCATCGCCTTCTCGATCGGAAACGAATTCCGTTTGAAGGATCTGAAAACCATCGGGCGGCAGGCGACGGTCGTCGGGATCGTGCAGGCGCTGGTCGCGACGCTGCTCGTCGACGGGGCGCTGCTCCTTCTGCATCTCGCCATCCCCGACGTCCTGACCCCCTCGATGGCGATCCTGCTCGGCGCGATCGCCACCGCGACGGCGCCCGCCGCCACGCTGATGGTCGTCCGGCAGTATAAGGCGAAGGGGAAACTGACCGACATCCTGCTTCCCGTCGTGGCGCTCGACGACGCCGTGGGACTGGTCGTTTTCTCGGTTTCGTTCGGCGTCGCCCGCGCGCTCGATTCGGGGACGGTCAGCATCGTTTCGGTGCTCGTCAATCCGCTGATCGAGGTTTTGATCTCTCTGCTCCTCGGGGCTTTGATGGGCTGGCTCTTCACCTTCCTCGAACGCTTCTTCCACTCGAACTCGCGCCGGATGTCGATGTCGATCACCTTCGTGATGCTGACCGTCGCGCTCTCGATGCTCGAATTTCACGTCGGAGAGGTCAAGATCGGCTTCTCGTCGCTTCTCGTCTGTATGATGCTCGGCAGCGTGTTCTGCAACCTCTGCGACTATTCGGGCGATATTATGAACCGGGTCGACAAGTGGACGGCGCCGCTCTTCGTCCTCTTCTTCGTTCTGTCGGGCGCGGAACTCCGCCTCGACATCCTGTCGAGTTGGATGGTCCTGCTCGTCGGGGTCGTCTACATCCTCTCGCGCTCGCTCGGCAAGTACGTCGGCGCCTACGGAAGCTGCAAACTGACCGACTGCGACCCGAACGTCACCCGCTGGCTCGGCGTTACGCTCCTGCCGCAGGCGGGGGTCGCGCTCGGAATGAGCGCCGTCGTGCTGGAAACGATGGGGGACGCGGGCGTGCTTGTCCGCAACATCGTCCTCTTCGCCGTCCTCGTCTATGAGCTTGTCGGACCCGTTCTGACCAAGATCGCCCTGACCCGCGCGGGCGACATCCGGGAGAAGACCGACGAGGGCTTCGACCGCGAGGCGTTTCTCGCGCAGCAGGAAGAAAAGAAACAGTAATCCGATCATACAGGAAGGGAGGGGAAACCCGTGAAAGAACCGAACGACCGAACGCGGCGCGCCGGACTCGTCGCGCTTTTCCTCTCGCTTTTATTGATCGGGGGGATTGCCGTCGGATGCGCCGTGCGGCTCGCATACGTCCGCTATACCGGGGAGTTCGGATCCGGCTCGTTCTCGGCGCTCCCGTCGCTCCCCCTGCCGATCCTCTGCCTGATCCTCGGCGCGCCGCTTCTCGGTTTCCTTTTCGCGGGTCTGATGACCTTCCGCGCGATCCGCCGCGCGAAGAGGAAAGAGGAAGCCGAACGCGAGAACGACCCCGACGGGGAGGACGAAAATCAATCCGATTTTTGAGGTGAAAGATGGATAGACCTTACGCTCGCGTCACCGTCACGGAAAAGGCGGAAAAATCGCTCAAATCGGGACAGGTGCGCGTTTACGGCGAGGAGATCGTCACGGTTTCGGGCGAACCGGAACGGGGCGGGATCGTCGACGTGTACTCGGGGAGAGGGAAGTACCTCGGCTCCGGATTCTATAACGACTTGTCCAAACAGCGCGTCCGGATCGTCTCGAAGAATCCGAACGACCGTTTCGACGAGGCGTTCTGGCGTCGGCGGCTCCAATACGCCGTCGATTACCGAAAGAGCGTGATGGGCGACGATTTCGCCTGCTGTCGCCTCGTTTTCGGCGACGCCGACGGCTTTCCCGGGCTGACGGTCGACCGCTTCGGCGAGGTTCTTGTCGCCGAGGTGCTGTCATTCGGGTGCGAGAGGATCAAAGCGACGCTGTTCAACGCGCTCGACGGGATCCTTTCGTCGATGGGCGAGACGGTCTCGGTGATCTACGAGCGGAGCGACGGCGCGATCCGCGCGCTGGAAGGGATGCTCCCCGCGACGGGCGCGTTCATCGACCGCCGACCCGATCCCGGTGCCCCCTACGAGACGGAGATCGTCGAAAACGGGATCGCCTACCGCGTCGACTACGGCGCGGGGCAGAAGACCGGGTTCTTCCTCGATCAGAAATACAACCGACGGGCGGTCGCTAAAATCGCGCGCGGACGCCGCGTCCTCGACTGCTGCACCCACACCGGGGCGTTCGCCCTGAACGCCGCCGCCGGCGGGGCGGAGTCGGTCGTCGCCCTCGATATTTCCGACGCCGCCGTCGCGCTCGCCCGCGAGAACGCCGCGCGGAACGGGTATTCCGACCGGGTGTCCTTCGTTTGCTGCGACGTGTTCGATTACCTTTCGGAACTGGAAAAGAACAAGCGCCGCGACTTTGATCTCATCATCCTCGATCCCCCGGCGTTCACCAAGAGCAATTCGACCGTTTCCGCCGCCTATCGCGGCTACCGCGAGATCAACGCCCGCGCGATGCGGCTTCTCCCGCGCGGCGGGTACCTCGCGACCTGCTCCTGCTCGCATTTTATGACGGCGTCGCTCTTCCGCAATATGCTCCACGACGCGGCGGCGGACGCCGCCGTCTCGCTCCGGCAGATCGAGGAACGCCAGCAGGCGCCCGATCACCCCATCCTCTGGAACGTGCCGGAGACCGAGTATCTGAAATTCTGCCTGTTTCAGGTGGTGTAACGATGACGACCGAAAAACTCTACGAAAAAGACGGGACGCTCTACGACTTCGACGCGACCGTCCTCGCTTGCGCGAAAACCGAAAACGGATACGCCGTGACCCTTGACAGGACGGCGTTTTTCCCCGGCGGCGGCGGACAGGCGTGCGACGTCGGGCGACTCGGCGGCGTACCCGTGACCGGCGCCTCGCTCTCGGAGGGCGACGTGCTCCATCATACCGCGGCGCCGCTAGCCGTCGGCGCGACCGTGCGCGGAGAGGTCGACCGTTCCGTGCGTTTTCCCCGGATGCAATGCCACACCGCAGAGCATATCGTTTCGGGACTCGTCCACGCGCGCTACGGCTTCGACAACGTCGGTTTCCACCTCGGCGACCGCGAGGTGACGATGGACTTCAACGGGGAACTGACCGAGGAACAGTTGGACGGGATCGAAGAACAGGCGAACGAGGTGGTTTTCCGGGACGTCCCGGTCACGGTCTCTTTCCCGACTCCGGCGGAACTCCCGACGCTTTCTTACCGCAGTAAACTCGATCTGACCGAGAACGTGCGGCTGGTGTCGGTCGAGGGGGTCGACGTCTGCGCCTGCTGCGCGCCCCACGTCGCCAAAACCGGGGAGATAGGTCTCGTCCGTCTGCTCGGCTTCATCCGCTACAAGGGCGGGGTGCGCGTGCGGCTGGTCGCCGGGATCCGCGCGCTTACCGACTACCGCGCGCGCTGCCGCGCCGCGCGGGAGGTGTCGGAACTCCTTTCGGTGCCGCAGGAGAAGATCGTCGACGGGGTGACGGGCGCGCTTGCCGCGTCCGACGCGCTCGCGCAGTCGAACGCCGCGTTTCGCCGTCGGCTTTCGGAGTTGATCGCGGGCGACTTGACCCCGACCGACGGCAACCGCGCGTATTTTCTTTTCGACACCGACGCCGACCCCGACGTCGCCCGCCGCGTCGTCAATCTCGCGCTCCCCGCGACCGGGGGGATCGTCGCCGTTTGCTACGGAAAGGACCCGACCCGCTATATCCTCGCGTCGTCGTCGGTCGATCTTCGCGCCGCCCTGCCGGGGATCAACGCCGCGCTCGGCGGGCGCGGGGGAGGGAAGCCCGGAATGGCGGAGGGGACGTTTTCGTCGGACCGCGACGCGATCGAACGCTTTTTCCGGGAAACCGACCTTCGATGACGGGAAACCCCTTTTTTCCGAAAATCGCTTGACAAACAGGAAAACCGTGCTATAATAGGAGCGTTAAAAGCGTTGACCGGAAACCAGTAGGGAGACCGTTACTTTTCAGAGAGACCGCCGGACGGTGCGAGGCGGCAAAGGACCTTCCCCCGAAATACGTTCCGCGAGCCGAGCGTCCGAAACCCCGGAGAGGGAAGGGCGTTCCGGACGCCCCCGTTACAGGGCTTGGGCGTGACGGCGTGCCGCGCGTCCGTGAGGTCGGTCTTGAAAAGGATCGGCGAATTGAGGTGGTACCGCGGGTTTCGTCCCGTCCTCTGCATTCCGGAGGACGGGACTGTTTTCGTTCTTCGAGAAAAGAAAGGAAAAACAATGGCACTCAAACTCACAATGCTCATCGTCTTCTCTCTTGCGATGGTCGCCATCGGGATCTGGTGTCGGCGTTCCGCCACCGACGTCTCGGGCTTCGTGCTCGCGGGGCGCGCCGTCGGACCGTGGATGACGGCGTTCGCCTACGGAACGTCCTACTTCTCGGCGGTCATTTTCGTCGGCTACGCCGGGCAGTTCGGCTGGAAGTTCGGCATCGCCTCGACCTGGATCGGGCTTGCCAACTGCTTCCTCGGCTCGCTGCTCGCGTGGATCGTCCTCGGACGGCGCACGCGGCTGATGACCCAGAAGATGAAGTGCGCGACGATGCCGCAGTTCTTCGGCGAGCGCTTCGGCAGTCCCGCCCTGAAAATCGCCGCCGCCGCGATCGTCTTCGTCTTCCTGATTCCCTACACCGCCTCGCTCTACAACGGGCTTTCCCGGCTCTTCCGGATGGCGTTCGGGATCGACTACACCGTCTGCATCATCGTGATGTCGGTGCTTACCTGCGCCTACGTCGTTCTCGGCGGCTATATGGCGACGGCGATCAACGACTTCGTGCAGGGGATCATTATGCTGATCGGGATCATCGCCGTGATCGCGGCGGTGCTTCACGGGCAGGGCGGCTTTACCGCCGCGCTTGAAAAACTCGCGGCTGTCCCCGCCGAGACCCCCGGCGTCTTCAACTCCTTCTTCGGACCCGATCCCTTCTCGCTGTTCGCTGTCATCATCCTGACCTCGCTCGGCACCTGGGGACTTCCGCAGATGGTCGGCAAGTTCTACGCCATCCGCGACAGTCGCTCGATCCGCACCGGCACCGTCGTGTCGACCGTCTTCGCCCTGATCGTGGCGGGCGGCTGCTACTTCCTCGGCGGGTTCGGCCGTCTCTTTGACGTCGACGTCGCGAAGGAGGGCTTCGACGCCGTGATCCCGCAGATGATCTCGACCCTCTCGCCCTTCCTCATCGGCGTGGTCGTGATCCTCGTTTTCTCCGCGTCCATGTCCACGCTCTCCTCGCTCGTCTTGACCTCTTCCTCGACCCTGACGCTTGATCTCATCAAGGGCTCCTTCGTGAAGAATATGCGCGAGAAAAAGCAGCTTCTGACCATGCGGATCCTCGTCGCCGTCTTCGTCGCGATCTCCGCCGCCATCGCCATCTTCCAGTACAAGAGCGGCGGCGCCGTGAAGTTCATCGCGCAGATGATGGGTCTTTCCTGGGGCGCGCTCGCCGGCTCGTTCCTCGCCCCCTTCCTCTACGGTCTGTGGTGGAAGCGGACGAGCAAAGCGTCGGTGTGGGTCAGCTTCGCCTTCGGGTGCGTCAATATGATCCTCAATATGTTCGTTCCGTCGATCTATCCCGCTTGGCTGAAATCGCCGATCAACTGCGGCGCGTTCACGATGCTGGTCGGGCTTGTGATCGTCCCGGTCGTGAGTCTCCTGACTCCGAAGCCGGATAAAGCGAAGGTCGACGAGATCTTCGATTCGCTCAACCGCGACGAGACCTTCGCCATCCCCGCGGCGGAAGAGTCCGCCGCCGAGGAAACCGTCGCGAAAGAGATCTGAACCGATCTCCCCGCGACTGACCCGAAGAACGCGGTTCTCCCGTTTTCATATACGATACGCCGCCCGCCGGAATTCCGGCGGGCGCGCTTTGTGACGGGGAAGGAAAGGACGTTCGTTTGGCATTGCTTTGCGTGCAATACGCAATGCAAGAAAAGCAATCAACAAACAAATATAACCGACACGATACGAAGCGGATGTACTCAGTATTTGTCGGTCTTTTCGCGCCGTTCCTCTTTCGGCTTACCGAATAACTCCCTATCTTTTTGCACAATTCCGGGCGAACGTTTTTGGTCAATCCGACGGTTTTTCTTTTTCGACTTTTTCGCTCTTGCAAAACCCGAAAGATTGTGATAAAATAAACAAGGACAGCGAAGAAAGTTCACACTTTTTTCATAGACAATCAAAAAACCGCTTGTATTTTTTACAGGCGGTTTATTTCTTTTTTTACTTTCGGCTACCCCGGCGCCCTTCATCCCGTTTACTCCCCGCGCGGATCAAGATACCGAGAAACACAGAAAGAAAGGAAGAAACACTATGCAAAAAAGAGCCCGAATTCACCGGACGGTAACGTCCCTCCTCCTCACGTTTGCGATGCTGTTTTTCAGCGTCGCGGCGTTTTGCCCGACGAAAACGCTTTCTGCCGGGAGCGGCTCACCTTCAAAATTGAGGTGTATGATGCTTAATCCTTCTCTGTCGTACGACGACCCCACGATCAGGCTTCGCTTTGCGTTCACGGTTAATTTCGATTTTGAGGGGGATGTCGGGATCGTGTACTCGCTCCACAATCAGAACCCGACTATGGGCGGTCCGAGCTGTATGAACAGTTCGGGGACGCTTTGTTCCTTGACAACTTACATCGGTTGGTACGATGGAGCGCTTAGCCCCGGGTTTGGAAGGAGATGGGCGATCGCGGAGACCTTTACGATCACAAAAGCCCACTATGACGATCCGATTTACATCCGGGCATATGCCTACAACGGTTCCGGGATTCAGTATTCCTATGTCTTGGTCACGTCTGTCTGGGCTGTTTTTATGAGAGAATGGAACAATAGCGACGCTATATTCACTTCAACCGACTTCGGGGAGAACAATATAACGTCGGATCTGGACGCGGTAGCGACCAAGCATTATAACGATCCTCTGACCACTCCTATAGGCGAGCATCCGCGCGTTCTCTTTAACGAAAGCGACGTTCCCGGCATTGTCACGGCTTTCAACAACGCGCCCGCAAAAACAAAGTCCCAGTACGACGGAGTGTCCGAACGCTACCAGAAAGTGACGGCAAACCCGCCCGACGGGATCCTTTCCGGCGGAAACTATAACGCGAAAACGTTAAACGATATCCAATTACTTGCGCTCCTGTATCAGATGACGGGGAACCAGACGTTCGGTTACCGGGCGATCTACGCGATCAAAAACGTTCTGAAAACCATGAGCACCAACTGGACAATGGGCGACAAGTGCCGTAATTACGGACACGTGATGTACGTCGCCGCGTGCGTTTACGACTGGTGCCACGATCTGACCACATCCAGAGACAGGCAGCAGATCGTCAGGGGCGTCCAGAACAAGTGCTGTCAGGGCGGCAGGATGGAGATCGACTTCCCGCCTCAAAGCCAGGGCGCGATCTCGGATCACGGCACCGAGCACCAGCTTCTGCGCGATTATCTCTCGTTCGCCATCGCGATCTACGACGAGTACCCCGGTTGGTGGGATTATATCGCGGGACGGTTCTATCAGGAGTACGTTCCGGTCAGAAACGAATTCTACAAGGCGGGGATGGTACCGCAGGGGGTCTCAAACTATTTGCGCCTCCGCTTCGCGTCCGACCTGTACTCGGCGCTCCTGATCAAGGCGGCGACCGGCACGTTCCCCTACGCCAGCCAAAGCAATATGCAGAAAGTCATGCGAACCGTGTACGCCTACGAACTTCCCAGATTGTCCACCGGCGGCGAACTGCACGCGTTCGCTTCGGGTGACAACCAAACATGGGACAAGGATTTTCAGGACTTCGGAAAGGATTCTTTGTTTGCGTCGCATCTGTTCAACGACCGGACTGCCAGGGCAATGCTGAAAAGACTCGAATGGAGTTACAGCGCGTTCGACGATCATCTGACGATGCGGGCGAGCGTCGCGGAATACCTGATCTGTTCTTCGAGCGGTGTTACGCCCGCCTCGAGTAGCCATTCCGGGGTAAAAAGGATCGTCTACAACGGCGGCTGGCTCGGACAGATCATTACCCGTACAGATTGGCAAGGGAACGATATAGCGGCGACCCTGATGAAGATCGGTTGCCGCATGGCGTCGGGTCATGAACACGCCGACGCGGGACAGTTCCAGATCT
Source organism: Clostridia bacterium (assembly GCA_017961575.1). Classification (GTDB taxonomy): domain Bacteria; phylum Bacillota; class Clostridia; order Oscillospirales; family CAG-272; genus UBA1740. The sequence goes on from JAGCXA010000026.1 coordinate 53,497, forward strand.
GGTACAAAGGAATGCTCGCGGGCGACACCGGCGCCTACGATACGTATGACCGGGCAGGGAACGTTGATCCTCATTTCTTCCAGTATCATCAGGCGACGGTCGCGCACAACTGCATCGTGCTCGGCAACGACGAGGGGCAGAATCAGCCCCCCGAAACCGGGAATTTCAACAACTGGATGACCAACAATATCTATAAGACCGGCACGGTCACGGGCGTGCGGTACGGCTTTATGGACGCGGATCCGGAGGCGCCCGACTACGCCTATATTGCGGGCGACCTGACCCCGGCGTACAGCGGTACCGGTAAGGTCTCGTCGTATGAGCGCCGGATGCTGACCGTTTACGATACCGCCGACCATGACAACGAGAAACTCTACTTCTTCGTGTACGACAACATCACCACGATGAACAAAAATTATCAAAAGAAGTTTTTGCTCCACGTACCGACGAACCCGACGGTTTCCGGGAATAAGGTGACCGTCACCAACGCGCAAGGCGGGAGACTCGTTCTGCAAAACGTTTTCGGCGGTGCCACCATCTCCAAGGTCGGCGGCGTCGTCTTCACGGACGGCGAATACAATTCCACCGCTTCCAGCAACTATAAGGTCAACGGCACGCAGATAACGAACGTGGCAGGGACTACCACCTACGACGGATTTTGGGGGCGCGTCGAGATCAAAACCAATACGTCAAGCGCTAACAGCGAACTGCTGAACGCGATGTACGTCTGCGACGCGAACGTCGACCCCAACCTGACCGCGCAAGGTTTCTCGTCGTCGAACGTCAAGGGGACCGTTCTCGGCAACACCGCGGCGGTGTTCGTGAAATCATCGGCCCCGCTCTCCTATTCGTTCTCGGTGCCCGGTTCGGGAACAAAGTGGTTTTACGTTTCCGGCGTCGCCGACGGAAACTGGAAAATCAAGAGAAACGGGACCACCGTCCACGAAAGCAAGTCGGCGACGGGCGGACTTCTCATTTTCGATGCGCAGACCGGCACCATCGAAATCATCAAACAGTAAGGGAAAAACGGTATTTGCCGCCCGACGGAACTCCGTCGGGCGGCGCGATATACGGAGCGCGACGCGCTCCGTTCGATATAATTGCCGCGGGCGTGCCGCGGCAATTTCGATATATTGCCCTGCGGGCAATTCGATATGCGCTCTTCGGCGCGTGAACGAGGGAGGACGCAAGCGGCGCGATATGTTTGCTTCGCAAACGCGATATAAAGCGTGCCAAAGGCACGGTTAGGCGATCTCATGTATTCGCTTCGCTCATACGCGATATGCGCCTGCGGCGCGTGAACGGGGGAAGGCAAAACGGCGGTTTCTTTCGCGTCGCGAAAAGGGGGCAGGGGGATCCCCCGCGACATATCGCGTTTTGCGTGGACACACGCAAAACATATCGTGCCGTCCGTTTGACGGCATATCGCGTTTCGAGGCGGGGGATCTCCGCCTCGAAACATATCGCGCGAAACGCATTTGCGTTTCGCATTTTTCCCCTTGACATTCCGTTCCCCTTCGTGCTATAATCCTATTGTAAACGTTACAGACCGAAAGGGGATGATTTGTATGAAGAAAGAAGCAATGATCCGTCTGTCCACGATCGCCGACGTACGCGAGTTCGTCGAGATCGTCACCGCCTCCGCCCGTCACGAGATCGATCTCGCCAGCGGACGGTACGTCGTGGACGGGAAGTCCATTATGGGGATTTTCAGTCTCGACCTCTCCAAACCGATCCTGATGACGGTGCACGGCGACCACGCCGAGGAACTTCTCGAAAAACTGCAGAAGTTCGTCGTCAAGGACTGACGGACGAAAAAAAGGGCGCTTCGCGAACGGCGAAGCGCCTTTTCATTTTTCGCGCGGAGCGCGGCGGAGAACCGCGTCCCCGTCGTCCCGCGTCATTTCTCCGCCCACGCGAGCGAGCGTTCGACGGCGCGTTTCCACGCGCGCATTTTCTCCTCGCGCCAGGCGTCGTTTTGCCTCGCGTCGATCCTTGTTTCCTCGGTGATGAGCGACGCGACCTCGTTTTCCGAGGCGTAGAGTCCGACCCCGATCCCGGCGAGCGCCGCGGCGCCGAAGGCGGTCGATTCGATGCAGGAGGGACGCACGACGGGGATGCCCAGCAGATCCGCCTGGAATTCAAGCAGGAATCGGTTGGCGGACGCGCCGCCGTCGACCCGGAGTTCCGCGATCTTCTTGCCCGTGACGCGCTCCATCAGGGCGATCATTTCGGCGGTCTGGTACGCCATGGATTCCAGCGTCGCCCGAACGATATGGTTCCGGTTGGTCGCGCGCGTGATCCCGATCAGGGTCCCCCGCGCCGTCGGATCCCAGTAGGGCGCGCCAAGCCCGGTGAAGGCGGGTACGAGATAGACTCCGCCCGTGTCCTCGACCTTGCGGGCGAGTTTTTCGGTCTCCGCCGCCGTCTTGACGATCCCGAGTTGATCGCGGAGCCATTGCACCGCAGACCCGCAGACGAAGACCGAGCCCTCGAGGGCGTAGTTGACGAGATCCCCGATCTGCCACGCGACGGTCGAGACCAGCCCCTCGTCCTGTTCGACCGGGGCGGTCCCGGTGTTCATCAGCAGGAAGCCGCCCGTCCCGTAGGTGTTTTTGAGCGAGCCGGGGGTATGGCACCCCTCGCCGAACAGCGCCGCCTGCTGATCCCCGGCGATCCCGGTGATGGGGATCCCCGCCCCGAGCACGTCGGGCGCGGCGTAGCCGAACAGCCCCGAAGAGGGAAGCACCGTCGGCAGAATCTCGCGCGGGATCCCGAACAGATCGAGCAACTCGTCGTCCCACGAGAGCGTGTGGATGTTGAAGAGCATCGTCCGGCTGGCGTTCGAGACGTCGGTCGCGTGGACGCGCCCCCCGGTCAGTTTCCAGAGCAGCCACGAGTCTACTGTCCCGAAACAGACCTCGCCCCGCTTCGCCTTTTCCAAGGCGCCGGGGACGTTTTGGAAGATCCATTCGAGTTTCGTCGCCGAGAAGTAGGGATCGGGGAGAAGCCCGGTCTTTTCCCGGATCATCCCGGAAAGCCCCGCCGCCCGCAGTTCCTCGCACCGCGCGGCGGTGCGCCGACATTGCCAGACGATGGCGCGGCAGAGCGGCGCCCCGGTCTTCTTGTCCCAGACGATCGTGGTTTCGCGCTGATTGGTGATCCCGATCGCGCGCACGCTGCGCCAGGTCGCCCCGGTTTTGAGCAGGGCTTCCGACGCGACGCCGATCTGCGACGACCAGATCTCCATCGGATCGTGTTCGACCCATCCCTCGCGGGGGAAGTACTGCGGAAACTCGTGCGCGGCGGACGCGACGATCGCGCCCTTTTCGTCAAAGAGGATACAGCGGGAACTCGTCGTCCCCTGATCCAGCGCCATCAGATAGTTCGGCATAACGTTCCTTTCGTCCGCGCGGAGCGCGGAGTGACGTGTTATACGTTTCCAAATCCGCTCGCAGAGCGGTATGTAATCCGTGCAAAGCACGGCATGTAATCTGCCCGAAGGGCAGTATGTAATCCACCCGAAGGGTGGTATGTAACCAATGCGAAGCATTGTATGGAATTCCCCGCAGGGCGACGTACCAAGTCTTCCCCTTGAGGGGAAGATGTCACGGAGTGACAGATGAGGTGGCGCCGGGTTTTTTCGTCCCTTGCGAATACCGTACCGCTTGCGGGGCAAGCGGATTACATACCACCCCGCGCGGCGGGGTGGATTACATACGCGCCTGCGGCGCAATTACATACCGATCGCGGAGCGATCGGATTACATCCACCCCCGTTGGAGGTGATTTGGAAACGACGAATTACATACCGTCCGCTTCGCGGACGGATTA
>JAGCXA010000027.1 GCA_017961575.1 Clostridia bacterium
CAAAAATCCCGACGAGGAAGAAATACCAGTATCGGGCGTAATATTTATTTAATTATTTGGTAAACAGCATCGGACGGTTCCTCGCGGGTCGTGCGCGCCCCTCGGCGCGCGGATAGACGGCACTACGGTACCTTATTATCACAGACGGGCGGGGCGTCGTCAACGGTTTTGCCGAAAAAACGCGGGGCGGCGCTTTGTCGTTCCGTCCGCATAAAACCGTCGGGACGGTCTCAAACTATCGGTATCCCGAAAAGGAGGAAAAGCGATGAGACCGAACGACAGCCCCGAAAAGTTAAAAAACCCGATCGAAGTATTCCCCGGAAGGATCCCCGAAACGGCGATCCCGCATACGCCGGAGGTCCCCGACCCCCCCGTCCCCAACCGGGCGTGGACCGAGATGAAATTGGGGCGGGACGTGGACGACCTGACGCCGGAGGAACGGAGCGATCTGTATATCGGGCGCGACCGGCCTGTCTGAGTGCGAAAAGCGCGCGGAAAAACGCTCCGCGCGCTTGATTTTTGCTTTGCAGGGTGTTATAATTAAGGCGAAAACGAAGTGAAACGAGGTTATACGCCTATGCTGATTATGTCGAACAATATCTGGAAGTGCGACGACAACCTGCCGAAATGGATCGAACGGGGCGGCGACTGCTCCGCCGAGGTGCGCGTCAAGGGACTGCTCCGCGTCTACCGCGATCTGCTCCCCGACGTTCTGGGGTTGCAGGAATCGTCGGTGAAGATGGCGAACCTGCTGATGGCGGGGCTCGCCGACTGCCCCGACAAGAACGGGGGGATCGCCCGCTACGAACTGATTACGGGCGGGGACACGCCGATCATCTACCGTCAGGACAAACTGAAACTGATCGAGAGCGGGTTCTTCCGCTATTCCGAAGAGATCCCGGGGCTTCCCTGCAAGTACAACAACGGGGAAACGAAGTCCTACTGCTGGGGCGTCTTCGAGGATCGGGAGACGAAAGCCAAGGTCGCCGTCACCTCCACCCACCTGTGGTGGCAGTCCGCCGACGCCGTTCCGGGATCGCGCGAGGCGCGCGAATACCAGATCCGGCAGGCAGCCGCCGCGCTCGAAGAGGTGATGGAACGCTACGGATGCCCCGGCGTTCTGATGGGCGACTTCAACGCCGCCGCCGACAGTTTCTGCATCGCGGCGACGAAGGAACTCGGCTGGCGCGACGCGCACGATATTGCGGTGGGCGACCGCGACGAGACGAGGGGACACCATTGGTGCGACCGGACGTGGTACGGGCGGCGCGACGACGGCGGCACGTTCGAGCACGCGATCGACCATATCCTCCTGAAAAACGAGAAGCCCGGCGCCGTCAAATACTTCCGCCGGATGACGGAGGAATGGTTCGACCCGATCTCGGATCACTACCCGCTCTATATCGAACTCGAACTGTAAAAAACGCCCTCCGCACCGGTGAGGGGCAACGAGAGTTATGAGCCGCCCGGGGGAAACCCCGTGCGGCGTTATGATGCGACGGGAGACCCGCCGCAGTTATGCGCCCGACGCGATCTCGCGCCGGGCGTACTGTTTTTTCGCCCGTCCAGGCGAAAAAAGTTGCGCGGAGCGCAGGGGGGCGGTTGTAAAAACGAGCGGCCCCGCAAGGTTTGCGGGGTCGCTCGTTTGCTTTCGCCGCACCGCGGCAAGCGCCGCGTCCGAAGGACGCGTCACGCGCCGACAGGCGTGCTTTATTTCTTCGTCGGAACAAGCAGTTCCTTGCCGCCCATATAGGGGCGAAGCGCTGCCGGAATCTTCACGGTGCCGTCCTTTTGCAGATTGTTTTCAAGGAAGGCGATCAGCATCCGGGGCGGGGCGACGACGGTGTTGTTCAGGGTGTGGGCGAAATACTTGTTTCCGTCCTGTCCGTTCACGCGGATCTTCAACCGGCGCGCCTGCGCGTCGCCGAGGTTGGAGCAGGAACCGACCTCAAAATACTTCTTCTGCCGGGGCGACCACGCCTCGACGTCGACGCTCTTGACTTTCAGATCGGCAAGGTCGCCGGAGCAGCATTCGAGCGTGCGGACGGGGATATCGAGCGAACGGAAGAGGTCGACGGTGTTCTTCCAGAGACGGTCGAACCAGACCGGGCTTTCCTCGGGACGGCAGACGACGATCATCTCCTGCTTCTCGAACTGGTGGATGCGGTAGACGCCGCGCTCCTCGATACCGTGCGCGCCCTTTTCCTTGCGGAAGCAGGGGGAGTAACTGGTGAGCGTGTACGGAAGATCCTCTTCCTTCAAGATCTGGTCGATGAACTTGCCGATCATCGAATGTTCGCTGGTACCGATGAGGTAGAGGTCCTCGCCCTCGATCTTATACATCATGGCGTCCATCTCGGCGAAGCTCATCACGCCGGTCACGACGTCGGAGCGGATCATAAAGGGCGGGACGCAGTAGGTGAAGCCGCGGTCGATCATAAAGTCGCGGGCGTAGGAGATCACGGCGGAATGGACCCGCGCGATATCGCCCATCAGGTAGTAGAAGCCGTTGCCGGCGACGCGGCGGGCGCTGTCGAGGTCGATGCC
>JAGCXA010000028.1 GCA_017961575.1 Clostridia bacterium
AAAGAAACCGATCTTGCCGGGGAATAACCGTTCTTTCCGATACCTCCGCCGAATAAAATGAAGCAAGAGCGATCTGTTTCATTCCGACGGAGGTATTCCAATGGATCGGGTTTCCTTTTCGTCCCTTTCGTCCTTTCTTGCGGACGAACCCGGTATTCTGATACGAAAAAACGTCCCGGTTTCGATGCTGACGAGCATCCGGATCGGGGGGAACGCCGCCCTGACGCTGACCCCCCGCGACGGCGGGTGTCTGATCCGCCTGCTCGACCGGCTCTCGCACGCGGGGATCCTGTATCGCGTGATCGGGAACGGCACCAACCTGATCGGACCCGACGCGGGGTACGGCGGCGCGCTGATCCCGACGGCGGGGATCGACCGGATCTCGGTTTCGGGGTCCACGCTCGTCACCGGGGCGGGCGTTCCGCTCGGTCGGGCAATCCGGCGCGCGATGGAGGCGGGACTTTCGGGTCTTGAAGCCCTCTACGGCATCCCCGGAACGGTCGGCGGCGCGCTCTATATGACCGCCGGGGCGTTCGGGCATACCGTGTCGGAGCGTCTGCGTTACGCGACGGTCTACCGCCCCGCGTCTGGGGAGGTCACGGTGAAAACGCCGCGCTCGCTCGACTTCGGCTACCGCACCGGGGCGATCCGGCGCGAGGGGACGGTGGTCCTCTCCGCCGCCTTCTCGCTTACCCCCGACGCGCCGGAGAGGATCGCGCGGAGGATGAGTGAGATCATCGAAAAACGGAGGGCGACCCACCCGATCGACCTTCCGAGCGCGGGATCGTTCTTCCGCCGCCCCGACCCCGACCGCCCCGTCGGGCGTCTGATCGCCGACGCGGGATGCGCCGGGATGACCGAAGGGGGCGCCGCGGTTTCGACCATGCACGCCGGTTTCATCGTGAATACCGGGGGCGCCACCGAGTCTGACGTCCGACGGCTCGCGGAGCGGGTCAGGGAACGGGTCGCCGGGAAATACGGAATAGAACTGCAAACCGAGGTCGAATATCTTTCGGATCTCGGCGCATACCAAACGGGAGAAGCATAAAACGAAAGGAGGGGAAAACGGTGTCTTTTTCGGGTGAATTCCGGCATTCGCTGCTCGGCGAGCGCGCCAAGAACAAATGCTGTCGGATCGCCTTCGTCACGGGGTATCTCACCGGGGCAGGGACGGTCGTCTCCGACGGCGCGGTCGTAACGACCCACACCGATCCCGACGTTCCCCTGATCCTTTCCGATTATCTCCCCGCCTTCGACCGCGCGGCGACGCTCTCGGTCGAGGGGACGCGCCGCGTGAAAACCGTCTCGGTAGAAAGCCGGGCGGCGGCGTCTCTTCTGTCCCTCGACGAAATTCCCCTGCCGGAGTTCCGGTGTAACGCCTGTAAGGGGAACTACCTCGCGGGTCTTTTCACCGCCTGCGGGCGGGTGTCCGACCCCGCGCGCGAATGGCGGCTCGAATTCTCCTGCGGAGACCGCCGCGAACGGATCGCGTCGGTATTTGCCCGGCTCGGGATCGAGGCGAAATACGCCGACCGACGGGACGAGCGTCTGCTTTATCTCCGCTCCTCGTCGGGCATTCTCGACTTTTTCGCTCTGATGGGCGAGAACGACTTTTACTTCGGTTTGATGAACGGTTCGATCAAACGCGAGATCCGCAACAGCGCCAACCGGCTCGCCAACTGCGAGGCGAACAACATCGCGAAGGCGATCTCGGCGTCGGACGAGCAGGTCCGCGCGATCAAATATCTCGAAGAACACCGACTGATGGGCGGGCTGGAACCCGCGCTCGCCGAGAGCGCGCGTCTGCGGCTCGAACATCCCGATCTGACCCTCTCGCAGCTGTCGGCGATCTCGGTCCCGCCCGTTTCCCGCGCGGGGCTGAATCACCGTCTGCGCCGGCTCTGCGAGATCGCCGAGCGCCACCGGCAGAAAAACGCCCGACGGGCGCCGAAAGGAAAGGAGGCGGCGACGTGAGCCGATTCGTGCATCTGCACCTGCACAGCGAATACAGTCTTCTCGACGGCGCCTGCCGCGTTTCCGAGATCCCGGAGGCGGCGAAGGCGGCGGGGCATTCCGCCGTCGCCCTGACCGACCACGGCGTGCTCTACGGCGCGGTCGCCTTTTACCGCGCCTGCAAAGCCGCGGGGATCAAGCCGATCATCGGGTGCGAGGTCTACGTCGCCGAACGGAGCCGCTTCTCCAAAGAGGGAAGGATCGACGCCTCCGGCAACCACCTGATCCTGCTCGTCGAGAACGAGACGGGGTACCGCAACCTGATCCGCCTGGTGTCCAAGAGTTTTACCGAGGGGTTCTACGCGAAACCCCGCGTCGACCTCGAACTGCTCCGCGCTCATCACGAGGGGCTGATCGCCCTGTCCGCCTGTATGGCGGGGGCGGTGCCGCGCGCGATCCTCGCGGGGGATATGGAGGGCGCCGTCCGGGTCGCCCGCGAACTCAACGCGATCTTCGGGGCGGGGAACTTCTACCTCGAAATGCAGGATCACCGCCTCGCCGACGATCAGATGATCTGCCGCGGGATCCGCACGGTCTCCGAACGGACGGGCATCCCGACCGTCGCGACCAACGACGTGCATTATCTTCGCCGCGCCGACGCCGAAACGCAGGAGATCCTGCTCTGCGTCGGGACGGGGCGCACCGTCGCCGAAGGGCGACCCATCGGATTTGAGACCGACGAGTTCTACTACAAATCGACCGAGGAGATGGAGCGGCTTTTCCCGAACGATCCCGACGCGATCGAAAACACCGCCCGGATCGCCGACCGCTGCGACTTTGATTTCACCTTCGGAAAATACACGCTTCCGAGCCTGCCCGAACGCGACGGGATCCCCCACCGCGACGAACTCCGCGACCTTGCCCTCCGGGGGCTGGACGAGCGCGCCGCGCGCGGCGAGATCACGTTTTCCGGGCATACGCGGGAGGAATATCTTGCGCGTCTCGACTACGAACTCTCGGTGATCGACAAGATGGGCTTCAACGAATACTATCTGATCGTCCGCGACTTCGTTTCCTACGCCAAGACGCACGGCATCCCGGTCGGACCCGGTCGGGGATCGGGGGCGGGGAGTCTCGTCGCCTACTGCGTCGGGATCACCGAGGTCGACTCGCTCCGCTTCAACCTGCTCTTCGAGCGGTTCCTCAATCCCGAACGCATCTCGATGCCCGATTTCGATATTGATTTCAGCGACGAGAAACGCGACCGCGTGATCGCCTACGTCAAGGAAAAGTACGGCGAGGATCACGTCGCGCAGATCGTCACTTTCGGTACGCTCGCGCCCCGCGCGGCGGTGCGCGACGTCGGACGCGCCCTCGGGATGTCCTACGCCGACGTAGACCGGATCGCCGGGAAGATCGGCGGAGACGACGAGACCATCGCCGACGCTCTGAAACGCCCCGACCTCCGGGAACTGTACGACTCGTCGGAGGAGACGCGCCGCCTGATCGACGTGGCGAAGCAGGTGGAGGGGATGCCCCGGCACGCCTCGACCCACGCGGCGGGGCTGGTCATCACCGAAAAGCCGGTCGCCGAATACGTGCCGCTCTCGGTGAGCGGCGACGTCGTCGTGACCCAGTTCGATATGGACACCGTCGCCGCGCTCGGACTCGTCAAGTTCGACTTCCTCGGCATCCGCTACCTGTCGGTGATCGAGGAGACCGAGAATATGATCCGCCGCCGCCGTCCCGACTTCGATCTCGCGAAGATCGACTACGACGATCCCGCGGTCTACCGGATGATCTCGGCGGGGCAGACGCTCGGCGTCTTTCAGCTCGAAAAGAGCGGGATGCGTCAGGTGCTCCGCCGCCTGAAACCGACCTGCTTCGAGGACCTGATCGCCGTGATCGCGCTCTACCGACCCGGTCCGATGGACTCGATCGACGTCTTCATCCGGCGCAAGCACGGGGAGGAACCGATCACCTACGAGATCCCCGAACTTGAAAAGGTGCTCGACGTCACCTACGGGTGTATCGTCTATCAGGAGCAGGTGATGCAGATCTTCCGTCTGCTCGCCGACTATTCGCTCGCCCGCGCGGATCTTGTGCGCCGCGCCATCTCGAAAAAGAAGGCGGACGTGCTCGAAAAGGAAAGAAGCGAGTTCCTCGCGGGAACCGCCCGTCACGGGATCGACCCCGACAAGGCGAAAAAACTCTTCGACGAGATCGCCGCCTTCGCCGACTACGCCTTCAACCGCAACCACGCCGCCGCCTACGCGGTGCTGGTCTATCGGACGGCGTACCTGAAAGAGAAGTATCCGCGGGAATATATGGCGGCTCTGATGTCCTCGGTGCTCGGACGGGCGGACAAGCTCGCCGAGTACGCCGCCGAGTGCGCCCGGCAGGGGATCCGGGTCCTTCCCCCCGACGTCGGGACAGGCGAGGTCGGTTTCTCGGTCTCGCCCGACGGGATCCGCTTCGGGCTTCTCGCCGTGAAGGGGGTCGGCAGGCAATTCCTCGAAGCCGTGATCGCGGAGCGCGAAAAACGCCCGTTTTCCGATTTTCCCGATTTCATCCGTCGCCTGAGCGGACGCGAACTCAACCGCCGACAGGTCGAGGCGCTGATCCGATGCGGCGCGTTCGACTATCTCGGACAGACCCGGCGCACGCTCGCAGAGGCGTGCGAAGACCTGATCGCGGCGGAACAGATGAAGGCGAGGTCGGCGGTGTCTGGGCAACTCGACTTCTTCTCGCTCGGCGGGGAGACGGTCACGCCGAAAACCGACTATCCCGAACTGCCCGAATACGACAAACGCGACCTGATCGCCTTCGAGCGCGAAGTCATCGGGATGTCCTTCTCGGGCAATCCGCTCGACGATTACTCGGAGGACGAGAAGAGTACGCCGCACGTTCCGATCTCGGAACTCCGCTCGTCCGGCGACGAGGACGACCCCGGTCTTTCAAACCCGAACGGCGAAAAGCAGGTCGTGACCGTCGTCGGCGCCGTCTCGACCGTTACCGGGAAAGAGACGAAGAACGGCGACCGGATGGCGTTCGTCACCCTTTCCGACCGCACGGGCGAGATCGAACTGATCGTTTTCCCGAAACTCTACCGTCAGTACGGCGGACTTCTGCGCCCCGAGGCGGGGATCGTCGTGACGGGCGAGGTCGATCTGCGCGAAGGGACGGCGGCGAAGATCCTCGTTCGCTCGGTTCGTCCCCTTCGGAAGAACGGGGAAGCGGAACCGAGAACGCTCTATCTGCGCGTCCCGTCGCTCTCCTCCCCCGAAGCCGGGCGCGCGATCGCTCTGCTCGACGGGGCGCCGGGACAAACGCGCGTCGTCTTTTACGATCTGTCGAAGAAGACCTACGCCAACTATACCGCCCACGGCGTCTCGGAGACCCCCGCGCTGCTCGCCCGTCTGACCGAGACGCTCGGAGAGGGATCGGTGGTTTTGCGGTAAGTCCCGTCGGGTTTTCCTTGACAGACCCGGCAATCCGTGATATACTGTATTCTGCGAAAAAACGGGGACGGCGCGATCCCCGCACGGAACCCTCGCGCAAAAGAAAGGAATCACCATGGTTTTAGCAAATATTATCCCCGACGTAGTTCTGATCTTCGGACTGTTCCTCGGGTTGATCTTGGGCTTCAAAAAAGGATTCGTCCGCGTGCTTTTCTCCGGGATCTTCAAACGGATCACCGCTCTGATCTGCGCGATCCTGCTCGCAAAGCCCATCGGGCGGCTGCTCGGTGAAAAACTCTTCTTCGGCGGGATCGCCGACTGGATCGAAAAGACGCTGAATCGTGCGCTCGGAGAGAACGCCGCGGCGGCGTCGGGCGAGACCCTGTATTCGGAGTTGCCGCGCGTGGTGCGCTGGATCGTCGATCTCCTTCATATCGAGGTATCGAACGAGGGGACGATCCGTCAGATCTCGGAGAACGTCGCCTCCCCCGTCGCCAACGTCTTCGGCGTGGTGGTCGCCGTGATCGCGCTCTACTTCGTGTTCCGGATCGCCTTCGGACTGATCCGCACGATCCTCGACAAGATCATGAACCTGCCGGGGCTGGTCATCGTGAACCGCATCCTCGGCGTCGTCGCCGGATTCACCTTCGCCGTGCTCTTTCTGTGGCTGATCCTCTCGATCTACGCCGCCGTCGGCGGGCGCTACGCCGGGGATCCCGGATTCTTCAGCGGCTTCGATCTCGAAAAGACCTTCGCCGCAAAATATCTGTCGGGCACGCGCCCGCTTGATTTCGTCTTCTCCGTCAAATAAAGCGGGGAAAAGAAAGTACGGGTAACCAATGGAAATGCAAATGTGCGCGCGGTGTAAGAAGCGGCTTGCCGTCGTCTTCATCACCCGCATGGAAAACAATCAGACGGTAAACGAGGGGCTTTGCCTTCGGTGCGCCCGCGAACTCGGGATCAAGCCGGTCAGCGATATGCTGAACCGGATGGGTCTCGACGACGAGGCGATCGAGAAGATGAACTCCGAGATGACCGACGTGGTCGACGCGCTCGCAGAGACCCCCGACGACGGGGAGGACGGCGGCGCGCCCGCCGTCGATCTGCCGAAGATCTTTCAGAACCTCGGTTTCCCGATGCCCGGAAGGCGCAAATCCGAGGAGGGAAAGACCGACGCGAAGGCGAAACGCGAACCCAAGCGCAAGTTCCTCTCCACCTACTGTCAGAATCTGACCGAACGGGCGGAGAAGGGGAAGATCGACCGCATCGTCGGACGCGACCGGGAACTTGCCCGCGTGATCCAGATCCTCTGCCGCCGGCAGAAGAACAATCCGTGCCTGATCGGCGAACCCGGGGTCGGAAAGACCGCGATCGCCGAGGCGCTCGCCGTGAAGATCGTCGACGGGGACGTGCCGCTTCGCCTGCGCGGGGCGGAGGTCTGGCTCGTCGACCTGACGGCGCTTGTCGCCGGGACGCAGTTCCGGGGGCAGTTCGAGTCGAGGATCCTCGGGCTTATCAACGAAGTCAAGGAAGCCGGAAATATCATCCTCGTCATCGACGAGGTGCATAACATCGCGGGAGCGGGGGACGCCGAGGGAAGTATGAACGCGGCGAACATCCTGAAACCCGCCCTGTCGCGCGGCGAGATCCAGGTGATCGGCGCCACGACGATGAAGGAATACCGCAAGTATATCGAGAAGGACAGCGCGCTTGAACGCCGCTTCCAGCCGGTCATCGTCGGCGAACCCTCGGTCGACGACACCGTGAAGATGCTCGGCGCGATCCGTTCCTACTACGAAAACTACCATCATATCACCATCCCCGACGCCGTATTGGAAGCGGCGGCGCGGCTCTCCGAGCGCTATATCACCGACCGTTTCCTCCCCGATAAGGCGATCGACCTGATCGACGAGGCGGCGGCGCACGTTGCGCTCTCCTCTCCCGCGCTTTCGGAGCGCGCCGAGACCGAAAAAGCCATCGCCGAGCTCGCCGAAAAGAAGGCGGCGCTCGAGGCGAAGACCTCGTCCGAGACCGAAGAGGGGAAGAACGAGGAACTTTACAAGGAACTCGCCGACCTCCGGGTCAGCGAACTGCAACTGAACGAGAAAAAGAGCAAACTCGACGCCGAATGCGCCGCGCTCACGGTCACCGAAAACGACCTCGCCGACGTGATCGAGATCTGGACGGGCATCCCCGCCACCGAGATCCGCGAGACCGAATTCGCGCAGCTCGACCAACTTGAAAGCCGGATCAAGAGCCGGATCGTCGGACAGGACGAGGCGGTCTCCGCCGTCGTGCGCGCCATCCGTCGGAAACGGGCGGGCGTCTCGGTACGCCGTTCCCCCGTCTCGATGATCTTCGCGGGTCCCACCGGGGTCGGGAAGACCGAACTCGTCAAGGTGCTCGCCGCCGAACTGTTCAAGCAGCCCGACACCCTGATCCGGCTCGATATGTCGGAATATATGGAGAAGCACTCGGTCTCGCGCATCATCGGCGCGCCTCCCGGCTACGTCGGATTCGACGAGGCGGGACAACTCACCGAAAAGATCCGGCGCCGTCCCTACTCGGTCGTCCTCTTCGACGAGATCGAGAAGGCGCATCCCGACGTTCTGAATATCCTTCTGCAAATCCTCGACGACGGGCGCGTGACCGACGCGACGGGACGCACCGTCAACTTCGAGAACACGGTCATCATTATGACGACCAACGCCGGCTCGGACAAGAGTTCGTCGGTCGTCGGGTTCTCCGAGACCGCCGAGGCGCAGGGGAAGATCAAGACCGAAAACGCCCTGTCGGCGTTCCTGCGTCCCGAGTTTCTGAACCGGATCGACGAGATCGTCACCTTCCGCGCCCTCGACCGGGACGACTTTATCCGGATCGCCTCCATTATGCTGAACGACCTGAAAGACGTGCTGGCAAAGAAGGGGATCCGCCTGACCTGGGACGACGCGATCCCGGGACTTGTCGCCGAGCGTTCCTTCTCCTTGAAATTCGGCGCGCGCAATATGCGCCGCTTCATCGAGACGGGGATCGAGGATCCGATCGCGAACGAGGTGATCGCGCATTACGCGAAGGGGCTCGTCGGCGTTCATCTTTCGGACGAAAACGGGAATATTAAGGTCAGCGCCCTCTGACGCTGAAAAAGGAGATCGAAGCGAAAATGGCTGAGGAATGCACCCACGATTGTTCCACCTGCTCGGCGAACTGCGGTTCGAGGCAAGCGGCGATCGAGAAAGAAAAACAGAACGAGGGAAGCAACGTCCGCCGCGTGATCGGCGTCGTCAGCGGAAAAGGAGGAGTGGGGAAGTCGCTCGTTACGAGCGCGCTCGCCACGGTTCTCCGCCGCCGCGAATTCCGGACGGCGATCCTCGACGCCGACGTGACGGGACCCTCGATCCCGCGGGCGTTCGGACTGAAACCCGGCAGCGTGAACGGCTGTGAGGGCGGAATGCTCCCGCCGAGAAGTAAAACGGGGATCGAGGTCATGTCGCTGAACCTGCTGGTCGGCGAGGAGACCGAGCCGGTCGTCTGGCGCGGACCCGTGATCGCCGGCGCGGTCAAGCAGTTCTGGACCGACGTCGTCTGGGGCGACGTGGACTATATGTTCGTCGATATGCCGCCGGGAACCGGCGACGTGCCGCTGACCGTCTTCCAGAGCTTGCCGGTCGACGGGATCATCGTCGTGTCCAGCCCGCAGGAACTTGTCTCGATGATCGTCGAGAAGGCGATCCGGATGGCGGAACTGATGAAGATCCCGGTTTTGGGGCTGGTCGAGAATTACAGTTACGTGAAGTGTCCCGACTGCGGTCGCGAGATCCGCGTCTTCGGTGAGAGCCGGATCAAGGAAACGGCGAAACGCTACGGCGTGCCGCTCCTCTGTCGGATCCCGCTCGATCCCGCACTCGCCAAACTGTCCGACGACGGGCAGATCGAACTGCTCCCCGAGGGGATTTTCGAGGGGGCGGCGGACGAGATCGAGCGAGTTCTGCCGATCAAAAACGACTGAAAAATATTGACGGAAATCCGGCGGGAGCGATCCCGCCGGATTCTTTGATAAATTTTTCTCAATTTCAAAGAAATCCTATTGACAAAAACCGACCCTTATTATATAATATTTGATTGAATGCGGAAGTGCGTTTCCGTCAATTTCAAAAACAAACAGGAGGGGCAAAAATGGCTCGGTTAAACGAAGCGGCGGTCAAACAGATCAAAGAGATCTGCGACAGACACAAAGATGAAAATACGCCGCTTATGATGATCCTCAGCGACATTCAGAACGAATACGGCTACATTCCGTTGGAGGTGCAGGAGATCGTGTCCGAGAAGACCGGGATCCCGGTCGCCGAGATCTACGGAGTCGTGACCTTCTACGCCTTCTTCTCCCTGAAACCGAAGGGGAAGTACGTGATCGGCTGCTGCCTCGGGACGGCTTGCTACGTCAAGGGCGCGCAACTGATCCTCGACAAGTTCAGCGATCTTCTCGGCATCAAGCCGGGCGAGACGACCGAGGACGGTATGTTCACGCTCGACGCGCTCCGCTGCATCGGCGCGTGCAGTCTGGCGCCCGCCGTCTCGATCAACGGCAAAGTGTTCCCGAAGATGACGACCGACAGCGTCGCCAAGATCATTGACGATTACAGAGCGGGGGTGTACGCCTGATGATTAAGAATATCGAACAACTCCAAGAGTATTCCAAGAAGTGTACCGACTGTCTGGAAGCGAAACTCAACGGTAAGGACGGCAAACGCCACGTCGTCGTCTGCGGCGATACCGGCTGTCTTGCCTCCAACTCCGGCGCGATCATCGAGAAGTTTGAGAAGATGATCGAAGAGAAGAAGCTCGGGGACAAGGTGACGGTCAACCGCGTCGCCTGCTTCGGCTACTGCTCGCAGGGTCCTTTCGTCAAGATCTATCCCGAAGAGACGACCTACCGCGCCGTGCGCGTCGAGGACGTCGAGGAGATCGTGGAGTCCGACCTGATCGGCGGCAAGATCGTCGATCGGCTGCTCTACGTCGACGAGAAGACCGGGAAGAAGGTCGTCAAGCAGGACGACATCCCCTACTATGAAAAACAGGTACATATCGCCCTTCACGGCTGCGGAAGTCTGAACCCCGAGAAGATCGAGGAGGCGTTCGGCGAGGGCGCGTTCAAGGGTCTTGCGCGGGCGCTCACGATGGACCGCCAGGCGGTCATCGACGAGATTTTGAAATCGGGTCTTCGCGGACGCGGCGGCGGCGGCTTCCCGACCGGGAAGAAGTGGCAGTTCGCCTACGCCCAGCCCGACGGCGCGAAGTACGTCGTCTGCAACGGCGACGAGGGCGACCCCGGCGCGTTCATGGACCGTGCGATCCTCGAGGCGAACGCCCTGACGGTCATCGAAGGTATGATGATCGCCGGCTACGCCATCGGCGCGCAGAACGGTTATTTCTACATCCGCGCTGAGTACCCGATCGCGGTCGCGCGTCTCAAACTCGCGATCAAGCAGGCGGAGGAACTCGGGCTGATCGGCGACAACATCCTCGGCACGAATTTCAGTTTCCGCGTGCACATCCGTCTCGGCGCCGGCGCGTTCGTCTGCGGCGAGGAAACGGCTCTTCTGAACTCGATTCAGGGACAGCGCGGTATGCCGCGTCCCCGTCCTCCGTTCCCGGCTGTCAAGGGTCTGTGGGACAGCCCCACGATCGTCAACAACGTCGAGACGCTGGCATGCGTTCCGTTCATTCTCCGCGAGGGTTACGAGAAGTTCGCCGCGCACGGCACCGAGAGAAGCAAGGGCACCAAGGTCTTTGCGCTCGGCGGTAAGGTCAACAACGTCGG
>JAGCXA010000029.1 GCA_017961575.1 Clostridia bacterium
ACGTCGGAGAGCGGGAGTTTTTCGCCGATCTCGATCAGCCGGTCGCATTCGGAGATCGCGATCTCGTCGGGGGGATCGTCGGGGTAACGGAGCCGTCTGGGGCAGACGAGGCAGGCGCGGGTCGTTTCGTCCCTCTGCCAATCCGCCAGCGCGGACAGGATCGCGTCGGCGATCTCTTTCGGCGTGGCGTAGGAGGTGTCGATCACGAGGTCGTAATTGAAGAGATCGGTGATGTCGACGCCGTAGAACTCGAAGTAGCGTTTCTTTTCGCTGGCGCGCCGGGCGGCGATGCGGGAAACCGCCTCGTCAAGCGTTTCAAAACGCTCGCCCTCTCTGCCCGCCGCCATAATGCGGGCGGCGGCGATCTCGGGTTCGGTAGTCATATAGACCCGGAAGGTGCCGCGGGTGAAGTGCCACGCCATCCGCGAATCGATCACGAGGTCGCGCGGGTCGTCCGACAGGGCGCGAAGACCGTCGTCAATCAGCTTGTCCACCTCGGGATTCCCCTCGATCGAGCGGTTGAACTCGTCGATCGACATCCCGCGCGCGGCGGCGAGATCGCGCATAATTTTCCCCGTCGTGTAGCGTTCGGCACCCGTCGCGGCGAGCAACAGGTCGGTGACCGTACTCTTCCCGCTTCCGAGGTCGCCCGCCAAGGAAATCTTCAAACCCATCATCTCCTCCGCACGTCGGTTTCGCTTTTAATCAAATCATTATACAATGAAAGGCGGGGGCTTGTCAACCGTAAACGGCGATTTTTTCCGAGGGGCGCGGGGCGGTTTTCCGCGCGAAAGGAAAACGGACGAAAAAAAAGAACGCGCCGCGTGGGCGCGTTCTTTTTTCGGCTTACGCCGGAGAACGATCCGGGATCATTCCCCCGCGGGAACGGCGTTCTTCTTCGCCTTCGCGTCGTCGATCTTCGCCTGCAGTTCGGCGGAAGGAGCGACGGTGACGGAAGACTTGACCTTCGCCGAAACGTTCAGGGTGACGTTAACGTCTTCCTTCGCGTCCTCGGGGAGTTTGGAACCGTCGAACGAGAAGTTC
Organism: Clostridia bacterium; assembly: GCA_017961575.1. GTDB lineage: Bacteria > Bacillota > Clostridia > Oscillospirales > CAG-272 > UBA1740. The sequence continues at coordinate 1,045 of JAGCXA010000029.1, forward strand.
AGGTCCAGTTCGGTCGGGTTGAGTTTCTTGTCGCAGGTCACGGTCAGGTCGAACTTGATCGCCTCTTTGACGGCGGTGACGTCGGCGATCACGGGAGCGAGTTCGACGGCGACGTCGAACTGCGCAGGCGCCTCGTCGGAATCCATCGACGCGAGGAACGCGCCGACCTGATTCACCTTCTGCCCTGCGAGCCCGAGAAGCATCTCGATGAACGCCTCGTAGGTCATTTCGGGTTTCTGTTCGGCGGCGCCTTCGCCTTCGCCTTCGCTTGCGCCTACGCCCGGCGCGGCGGACTGGTACTGCTCGGTCTGCGCAGACTCCACGCTATCGCCGCCGAAGAAGTCCGCCATCGATTCGTACAGCGTGTCGAACGCCATCGCGATGACGTCGTTGACGGTCATCGATCCGATGAGCGAGTTCACCATCGCCCTCACCTGATCGGCGACGTTGTCGCCGGTGAGCCCGAGGAACGTTCTGCCCGCCAGTTCGTACGCGGCGTTCACGTTGAGACCGGCGTCGGCGAGGAGCGCTTCCAGATCGGGGATCATCGAGGAGACCAGGTCGGTCCCGCTGTG
>JAGCXA010000004.1 GCA_017961575.1 Clostridia bacterium
CTGATCGGCGACGTTGTCGCCGGTGAGCCCGAGGAACGTTCTGCCCGCCAGTTCGTACGCGGCGTTCACGTTGAGACCGGCGTCGGCGAGGAGCGCTTCCAGATCGGGGATCATCGAGGAGACCAGGTCGGTCCCGCTGTGCTTTTCAAGTTCGGTTTTCAGTTTCTCGAAAGTGCCTGCCCCGGCAAGTTCGTCGATCAACTCGGCGACCGTCTTGTCGCCCGAATTTTTCAGCGTGTTCAGCGTGGCGAGCACGACGTCGAAGATCGCGTCGGAGCTTACGGTGATCTTGTAGCCCGATTTGGTCTTCTTGATAACGACGAGCTCGGCGGAGGCGGCGTTGATCTTCGCGGCGAGTTTGTCGACGTCGACGAGCGCGAGGATCTGATCGATGAGGGTGGAGAAATCCCCGTCCTCATCCTTCAATCTCGAACCGAACGAGGACTTCGCGAGATCCTCGTCGATGAAATCGACGTCGGCTTCGGTCTTGCCGTCCTCGGTCGAGAGCGAAGCGAACACCTCGTTGTCGAAGAACAGCTCGTAAGTACCCGCATTGCCGTCGGCGGTGCCGGTAGCCACAGCCTGGAACTTTCCGTTGTTGAAGTTCAGGGTGAGCGAAATATCGACGTCGTTTCTCGTCCCGTCCTTTTCGGTCGAGAATCCCTTGACCGAACCGGTCGCGACGACGCCGCCGTTCCGGAGCGCCTCAACGCCCTTGATGAACCCGGCGATCGCGGTCTCACGCTCTTCGGGGTCCGTGACCTCTTTCTCCTTCTTGCCGCATCCCGTAAACAGGAACGAGGATACGACGAGAATCAGGCAAAGCAAAAATGCAAGCAGTCTCTTTTTCATTGCGGTTTCATTCTCCTTCTATGTAGTCAAAGATTTGCCGACGTTTTCGGCATTCATTATTATAGCACCGCGAACCCGGATTGTCAAGTCCGCCGTTCTCTTCCCGCGACGGGATCAGAGCGGTTTCTTCACGATCCGCGCGTAAGCGCGGGGGTATTCCGGCGGGGTATGCCGGATCTTGTCGACGACCGCGACGGCGCGTGTGACCGTCTCGGTCCCGCCGTCCGAGAGCGTCCCGGACACGATCTCCCGGAGTTTTCCGCCGAGCATCGGGATCGCCGTTTTCGCCTCTTCGGTCTCGCGTTCCGCCGCCTGCCCCTTCATCGCGAGGAAAACGCCGCCGACTGAAACGAAAGGCAGACAGAGTTCCGAGAGGATCCGCAGGGGCGCGACGGCGCGCGCCGTCACGGCGTCAAACGATTCACGGAGCGCGTTCCCCGGGGCGGCGAGGGTCTCCGCCCGTCCGACGGCGGTCGAAAGATTCGCAAGTCCGAGGGACGAAGCGCACTCCGACACGAAACGCACCTTCTTCTCGGTCGCGTCGAGCGCGGTGACCGAGAGGTCGGGGCGAAGGATCGCCAGAACGACCGAAGGGAATCCCGCGCCGCACCCGACGTCGAGGATCTTTCCCTTCCGGGGCAGAAGCGGGATCAGCGCCGCGCAGTCGGCGAAGTGTTTGAACGCGATCTCTTTGGGATCCGTAACGGCGGTCAGATTGAACTTTTCGTTGGTTTCGACGAGCCGGGCGGCGAAGGCGGAAAGACAGGCGGTCTTGTCCCCGTCGAGGAGGGCGTCGAGACGGTTTTCACGAAAGACCCGGATCACCTCGTCGGAGAACGCCGCGGAGTCGAAGGTCACTTCCGGCTTCTCCTTCCCATGATCGAAAGCAGACGGATGAACAGGTTGATGATATCAAGATAGAGCGCGCACGCCGAGTCGACGGCGGCGTCGACCGTCCGGTAGCGTTTCTGCGCGATCGCCCAGTCGTAGCCGATATAGAGCGAGAAGACCACCACGACGACCCAGTCGATCAGAAGGAAGAGCGAGTCGTTGAACACGCCGGTCGCGAGCGCAACGAACGTAAAGATCAGTTGAAAGACGATCACGATCAGAAGCGTGATCCCGAGCGCGCGCCCCATCGAGAGGAAGAGCCGCGGGAATACGAGCGAGAGCAGCATCATCGTGAGCGTCACCGCCGCGGTCATCAGGAAAACCGACGTGATCAGATAGGGTTCGTACCCGACGAGGAAGAGCGACAGCATAAATCCGAGCGGCAGCACCACCAGATTATAGCCGATGAAACTGACGACGGCGCTGCGCGAGCGGGTCATCAGCACGCCGACGAGGGCGAACACGAGATAGCCGACGAGGATCGGGATCGGGTTCCATTCCTCGATCACGGAACGGGTGAAGAAACAGATCAGGGCGTTGGCGAGGAATCCCCAGAAGAGGACGCCCCCGAGGATCAGGTTGTATTTGACGACCGAGATGCCGCCGGCGTCGCCGTCGGCTTCCCGCACGCGCCCTCCGCCGAAGGCGCCGTACTTTTTCTCCGACGAAAGCGATTCGTTTTCGTCGTATTGGTTGTTGTTCATACGCTTCTCCTTTCCGCCCCGCGCGGGGCGAGGGGTTTCGTTACGCTTTATTGTACCACGCTTCGGGGAAAAAATCAATCGTCCCGACCGAAATCGCGCCGCTTCCCCGTTCTTTTTTCGCGCGGCGACCCGGCTTTGTCTTTTTTTTCACAATTTTGCGGCGTCCCCTTGACGAAGTCACCGGAATGTGGTATATTATTATGGAATGTTTGAAAAATCCCAACTCAATATCCGAAAAGGAGATACGAAAATGGCAACCTACAACAAGAAAACCGTTGAAGACGTTGACGTCAAGGGCAAGCGCGTGCTCGTCCGCTGCGACTTCAACGTCCCGCAGAAGGACGGGGTCATCACCTCGGACAAGCGGATCGTCGAGGCGCTTCCCACCATCAAGTACCTGATGGGTCAGGGCGCGAAGGTCATCCTCTGCTCCCATATGGGCAAGCCGAAGGGGGAGGTCAACCCGAAATACAGTCTGTCCGCCGTCGCCGTCCGGCTCTCCGAACTGCTCGGCGTGAAGGTCGCGCTCGCCGCCGACACGATCGGTCCCGACGCGAAGGCGAAAGCCGCCGCGCTGAAAGACGGAGAGGTCATCCTGCTTGAAAACACCCGGTTCGATCCCCGCGAGGAGAAGAACGACGATTCCTTCGTCAAGGAACTCGCCTCGCTTGCCGACGTGTACGTTTCCGACGCCTTCGGCGCCGTGCACCGCGCGCACGCCTCGACCGCCGGCGTGGCGAAGTACCTGCCCGCCGTCTGCGGCTACCTGATCCAGAAAGAGATCTCGGTGATGGGCAAGGCGCTGACCGATCCCGCCCGTCCGTTCGTCGCCATCCTCGGCGGCGCGAAGGTCTCGGATAAACTGAACGTCATCGACAACCTGCTCGGCAAGGTCGACACCCTCATCATCGGCGGCGGTATGGCGTACACCTTCCTCGCCGCGAAGGGCTACGGCGTCGGCAAATCGCTGCTCGACTCCGAGAAGATCGACTACTGCCGTACCATGATGGAGAAAGCCGAGAAGAACGGCGTGAAACTCCTGCTCCCGATCGACACCACGATCGCCGCGTCCTTCCCCGATCCGATCGACGCCGCGGTTGAGGTCGAGTTCGTCGACTCCGACAAGATCCCCGCCGACAAGATGGGGCTGGACATCGGGCCGAAGACCGCCGCGCTCTACGCCGAGGCGGTGAAGGCGGCGAAAACGGTCGTCTGGAACGGGCCGATGGGCGTGTTCGAGAACCCGATCCTCGCCAAGGGCACGATCGCGGTGGCGAAGGCGCTCGCGGAATCCGAGGCGATCACCATCGTCGGCGGCGGCGACTCCGCCGCGGCTTGCGAACAGCTCGGTTTCGCCGACAAGATCACCCACATCTCGACCGGCGGCGGCGCTTCGCTCGAATTCCTGGAAGGAAAGGATCTTCCCGGAATCTCTTGCTTACTTGACAAATAATTAAAAACGAAGAACGCCGGACGCGACCCGTCCGGCGATTTTCCCGAAAAGAAAGGTGTAAACAACAATGAGAAAAACGGTTATCGCCGGAAACTGGAAAATGAATATGACGCCGAAGGCGGCGGGCGAGTTCATCCACGCCCTCGCGCCGATGGTGAAGGGCAAGGACAAGTGCGACGTCGTGCTTTGCGTCCCGTTCGTCGACATTGCCGTCGCGGCGGAAGCGGCGAAGGGAACGAATATCAAGATCGGCGCGCAGAACGTCCATTTTGAGGCGAAGGGCGCCTTCACCGGGGAGATCGCGGCGGATATGCTGCTTGAAGCCGGCGCGGAATACGTCATCATCGGGCACAGCGAACGGCGTCAGTACTTCGGCGAGACCGACGAGACGGTCAACCTCCGCACGAAAGCGGCGCTCGCCGCCGGCTTGAAAGTCATCCTCTGCCTCGGCGAAGTGAAAGAACAGCGGCTGTCCGGCATCACCGACGAGGTGGTCGCGATGCAGACGAAACTCGACCTTGCCGGAATCTCCGAAGAGCAACTGAAAAACGTCATCATCGCCTACGAGCCGGTCTGGGCGATCGGGACGGGGCTGACAGCCACGCCCGAGCAAGCCGACGAGACCTGCGGCGTGATCCGCAAAACGGTCGCCGCGATCTACTCAAAGAAAGCCGCCGACGAGATCACGATCCAGTACGGCGGGTCGATGAACGACGGCAACGCCGCCGAACTTTTGGCGAAAGCCAACGTGGACGGGGGGCTGATCGGCGGAGCGTCGCTGAAAACCGACAAGTTCACCGCAATCGTCGACGCGGCGAACGCTTAATGTCTGCCGAATTCAGCGCAGAACGATAATACAAAAAGGCGCGGGAGCGATCCCGCGCCTTTTCAAGTCTTTTTTGTTTTTTACTCCGCCTTGTCGGCTTTTTTCTTCTTCTCCTGCGCCTTCTTCTCCGCCGGTTTTTTCTTCTCGGCGGGGGCGGGCGCCTCGGCGACGGACGAGTCGCCGTCGCTTGCGCGGAAGAGCGCGATGATCCGCTCGGCGGCGATCCGCTCGGCGGTGGCGTTTAAAACAAGTCCGACCGCGACCCGGAGCAGATCATATTCCGAACCGACGGCGTCGGTCTGCTCGATCACCGAGGCGATCCCCTCGTTGATGGCGTGCTGATCCGAAATAAAGGCGTCGTAGACCTCGCCGATGCCGTGCCCGTCGTCGGTGAGACGCCGGATCAACTCGGAGGCGTCGGGGATGGTCAGGATCTGCTTCATCGAGCAGAGCATATAGAGCTGCGCCAGATGTTCGCGCACGTATTTCTTGCGGTCGGGGTGGGTGACCTGCCCGCTCTTCACGTAGTTGTTGATCATACTCGGGGTCAGGATCTGTCCCTCGTCCTTATCCTTCCCCTGGTTTTTCAGTTGGCGGTTGAGGTAGCCGATCACCTGATCCATATAGAGATCGATGTCGGGAAGCGTGTCCCATTCGTTCGCCTTGAACTCCCGAAACGATTTCGCCCAGCGCTGCAGTTCGGCGACGTCCTCGTAAAATTTCGCGCTTTTTTCCATTATCGTATCCTCGTTTTTCCGGAACGGAAAGACCGATCTTCCGTTTCCTGTTTTATTGTACCACGTTGCGGCGTTCTTGTCAAGCCGTCAGAGTAATAAAAATGAAATAATCTGTTTTTGAAAACAAGATGTGACCTTTCGCGCGCGAGTTGTTGTCAAAATGGAAGAAAGCGAGGGGCGCGCCCGACCCCCGTTTTGACCTCTTTTCACAAACTTGATAAAATCTTGTCAATTCTCTTGCAAGTCGGACAAGAATATGATAGAATAGTACCCGGTAGAAAACGGGTGTTTTCTGAAACAGTAATTTTTTTATATGGAGGAAAATAAAATGTCCGTCAAAGTTGCCATTAACGGGTTCGGTCGGATCGGACGTCTGGCTTTCCGTCAGATGTTCAACGCGGAGGGGTACGAGATCGTTGCCATCAACGACCTGACCAGCCCCGACATGCTCGCCCATCTTCTGAAATACGATACCGCGCAGGGCAAGTACGCTCTCGCCGATACCGTTTCCGCCGATGAGAACAGCATCACGGTTGCCGGGAAGAAGATCCGCATCTACGCCGAGAAGGACGCCAACAACTGCCCTTGGGGCGAACTCGGAGTCGACGTCGTGCTCGAATGCACCGGCTTCTACACCAGCAAGGAAAAATCGATGGCGCACATCAACGCCGGCGCCAAGAAGGTCGTCATCTCGGCTCCCGCCGGTAAGGACCTCAAAACCATCGTATTCTCGGTCAACGAGAAGACCCTGACCAAGGACGATCAGATCATTTCCGCCGCGTCCTGCACCACCAACTGCCTCGCTCCGATGGCGAAGGCGCTGAACGACTACGCTCCGATCGTGTCGGGCATCATGACCACCGTGCACGCCTACACCGGCGACCAGATGATCCTCGACGGCCCGCACCGTAAAGGCGATCTCCGCCGCGCTCGCGCCGGCGCCGCCAACATCGTTCCGAACTCCACCGGCGCCGCGAAGGCGATCGGTCTGGTTATCCCCGAACTGAACGGCAAACTGATCGGTTCGGCGCAGAGAGTTCCGGTCGTGACCGGCTCGACCACCATCCTCGTCGCCGTCATCAAGGGCAAGGACGTCACCGCCGACGGCATCAACGCCGCGATGAAAGCCGCCTCGTCCGAGTCCTTCGGCTACAACACCGACCCGATCGTCTCCTCCGACGTGATCGGGATGCGGTACGGCTCGCTCTTCGACGCGACCCAGACGATGGTCACCAAGATCGACGACGACACCTATCAGGTGCAGGTCGTGTCGTGGTACGACAACGAGAACTCCTACACCAGCCAGATGGTCCGCACCATCAAGTATTTCGCGGAACTCTGATTCTTGCCAAAAAAGCAATGTTCCCCGGCGCCAGCCGGGGAACATTTTTTCTTTTGGGGCTTGCTTTTCGTCCTCCGATGCGGTATAATGATATTGAATCGGAAAGGAGTTTCTTATGAAAAGAGCGCTTTTACTTCTGTTCGTTCTGCTTCCCTGTCTGCTCCTCGCGGGATGCAACACGCAGGGGAACAAAGATACCTGCACGGTCACCTTCTCGATCAACGGCGAGAACACGGTAGTCGAGGTCGCGAAGGGCGAGACCCCCGTCTGCCCCGCGGAGAAACTCTCATGGGAGACGTCGGAACACTTCTATAAGGTAACGGGGTGGGACAAAGAGATCGTCCCGGCGGAGCGCGACGTCACCTATACGGCGACGGTCGGCGAATACGGGTTGACGGTCTACGACGTTCTGTTCGTTATCGGCGGGCGTGAACTCGTCACGGTCAAGACCCACGAGGGCGAGACCCCGACGCCGCCGGAAGGATACGAAACCGACCTGACGAAGATCGACAAGATCGGCACGTTCGCGGGTTGGGACAAACCGCTCGCGCCCGCGACCGGCAACACGGCGTACACCGCGAGTTACACCTATACGACGCGGTACTACACCGTCAAGTTCAAGGTCGGCGACAAAGAATTCAAAGTGGAAGCCGCCGGGAATACGGTCCCCACGGTTCCCGCCGAAGCGACAAGGGAGGCCGAGGCGCTGGTCGCCAACGATATTTGCCGGCGCTTTACCGGATGGGATAAGGAGATCACGGCTGTGACGAAACACACGACGTATACCGCGGAGTTCGGCAGCACCGCCACGCTGATGCCGGCAAAGGACGGCGCGAAGGGCATTTGCACGATGACCTACGACGACGGATACTACAAGACCGCGGTCTGGGTCAATCAGAAGAACAAACTGTATAAACTGACCGGATCGGTGATGATGGTCCCGAACTGGAGCAGAAACGAACCGGGCTTCACGCACTGGGACGGAAGTATCGAGAAATGGAGGGCGGTCTTCGCCGACGGGACGCTCGAACCGCAGAGCCACAGTATGTCGCACGAAGGCAACGCAAGATTCCCCGACGAGTCGAGTAGTCTCTGGGAAGACTGCAAATACAACAACTATCAGGAAAACTACCAGTACGAACTCGTTCAGGCGGTGAGCGAACTCAAAAAGGCGTTCCCGGACTTCGATCCCATTTGCTTCGCTCCGTCGAACAACATACTCTCGCGCAAGACCTACAAATCCGACGGGAACGGCAACCTCGTCAAGGAAAACGGCAATTACGTCCTGTTGGACGACGGCGGCGCGACGAAGGTCGCGGAAGCGACCTACTACGCCATCCGGAAAGGGAACCGCACCACCGTTCAAACGCTCGACCCCACCCCCGACGGCAACGCCGGCGGATGGTACAACCTCGCGATCAAGGCGTTCAAGGATTACGACGAGCAGAGCCAAAAACTCTCGCAGGGCAAGAAATGGCTCGACGACGCGGTCCGCGACGGCACCTGGCTGATCGTGATGTGCCACGGCGTCGGGCAAGCGGGCGAAGTCTCGAACGGGGACATCCGCACCGAAACCATGGAGCAATTCTTCGCCTACGCCGGAGAGTACGTGGAGTCGGGCGACCTCTGGTCGGCGACCTTCAGCGACGCGACCAAGTACATCCGCGAACGGCAGAACACGACGGTCTCGGAGCGGCTTGACGGCAACACCGTCTACGTCGAAATGAAGATCAACCGGACGACCTCCGACGGCAAATACCTGTCCGAGAGCGTATTCAACTATCCGCTGACGGTCGAGGTCCGCGTCCCCGCCGGATGGACGAAGGTCTCCTACAACCTCGCCGGCAAATCCGAAAACGCGGATACCTACGTCCGCGACGGCGCGACCTACGCGATGGTGAACGTCGCTCCCGGCAAGGACGGGAAGACCACGCTGACGGCGGTCAACCGCCTCAACTGAGCGTCCCTCGGACGACAGTCCGCGAATAAAGCAAGGTTCCCCGGCGTTTGCCAGGGAACCTTTTTCTTTCAGGGCTTGCATTTCATCCTCCGATGCGGTATAATGGAATCGCTTGGGGACCCGCATCCGTCCGTCTCCCGCGCGGCGCCCCCGCCCGATATCGAAAGGATAAAACGATGAAGAGATTCACACTTTCATTTTTCGTGCTCCTGTGTCTGTCGCTTGGCGCCGTCGCGCTCTCTTCCTGCGCCCCGGTCGCAAACAATCCCGCAGCGCGGACAACCGAAACGACGGCGGAGAAGCCCGTCTATACGGTCAAGTTCGTCATCCGGGACAAGGAATATACGGTCAAGGTCGCCGAGGGCGAGACGCCGGTCTGCCCCGTCACCCCGCCGGCAACCACCCCCGCCCCGACAGTGGGACGATACCCGTTTCTGGGCTGGGACAAACCGATCAGACCCGCAAACGACGACGCGACCTACACCGCGTGGTACGCGAGCGACGTGTCCGCCTCGCTTACGTCGGCGAAAAACGGCGCGAAGGCGGTCCTCACGATGACCTACGACGACGGCGACCTCGCCACAGCGAAATGGGTCAATCAGAAGAACAAGGAATATAAGCTCGCCGGATCGTGCATGATCATCACGAGCCGTTCCGGGTTCAAGGATCATATCTCCGAATGGAAAGCGGTCTTCGCCGACGGGACGCTCGAACCGCAATGCCACAGCACGACGCACTCGGGGGATACGAAGGAAGGTCCGCCGTCGCTCTATCAGCAGGAGATCGTCGATTCAAAGAATCTGCTGGCGACCACCTTCCCGAAGAACGATATTATCTGCTACGCGACCCCGTACTGTTTCGTCACCGAGTACAGTTACAAAACCGACGCGAACGGGAACGTGATCTATCAGAACGGCAACCCCGTCAAGGTGAAGGACGGCGGATCGCAGAAGGTCATAGAGGAGAACTACTTCGTCAACCGGAACGGCCCCTCCGGGCTACAATCGCTCGACCCCACCTTCGTCGGTACGGAGAAGGGTTCGTGGTACAACGTGTACGTGCAATGGTTCTACACCAACGGTTCGCAGACCGACGCCGAGCGGACCGGATGGATCGACGACGCGGTGGAGCGCGGCGGCTGGCTCATCATCCTCGCACATCAGATCACGGATAGCCCTGCCAACGAATACCAACTGAGCAAGACCAGCGCCGAGACCTTTTACAAACACGCCGCGCCCTACGTCAAGAGCGGCGAACTCTGGGCGGCTTCCTTCGGCGACGCGACCAAGTACATCCGCGAGCGGCAGAACACGACCGTCTCCGAGCGGTTTGAGAACGGCGTTGTCCTTATCGATATGAAGATCGACCGGACGACAGAGGACAACAAATACCTGACCGAGAGCGTCTTCGACTATCCCCTGACGGTCGAGATCCGCGTCCCCGATTCGTGGACGTCCGCCCGCTACACCGTAGACGGAAAGATGCAGACCGCGGCGGTCTACACCCGCGACGGCGCCTCCTACGCGATGGTGAACCTGATCCCCGGCGCTGACGGCGCGACCGTCACCACCGAGATCCTCGCCCTCGGAACGAAGTAAACTGTGCGGAGCGCGGACGCGCTCCGCAATGATGTGGGCGCGTGCGCCCAATGATGTCGCCCCTGCGGGGCTGATGATGTGGGGCTTCGCCCCAATGATGTTGACCGCAAGCGGTCAAATGACGTGCCGCGCCCGCGCGGCAACGGAAGAGACCAAAGGAACACCTCATCTGTCACTCCGTGACATCTAACGCGCTCGCCGTCGCATAGTCGTGCGGGGTGCGCGCCGTGTCACGCGCCCCGCACTCCTTGCTTCGGGCAAGACCACTTCACGAAAAACAGTCCACCGGACTGTTTTTCGCTCGCTAACCCTCCAAGGGGAAGACTTGGTACGCGCTCGCGCGATTGGTAACACCCCATAACAAACTAACCGCGCCAGCAAAGTTGTCAGGCGGGCGGTAACATCCATACAAACCAACTGCGCCAGCTCTGCTGTCAGGCGGGCGGGAGCGAGTGCAGAATCCCCGTTCTCACCCCGAAGCCTGTATACCAACCGTTCTCCGCCTTCGGCTCCGCACGCTTGCATACTGCGAGAGGTTAGCGAGCGAAAACGCCCCGGTGGGGCGTTTTCGTGAAGTGGTGTCGCCCCAAAAACCCGTTTGAAGGAGCGAGTTTACGAACGACGCGCAAACGGGATTTGACGGCGACGGGATCGAGAACGGGAATAGGAAAACAAAAATGAATTAAAATGGAGAAACCCGCTCGCGAACGCGAGCGGGTTTCCACCTTAAAACTGCAATTTGCTATGCAGGAATCTTGCACAGAGTAGAAAGCACCAATGGCTTTTATATATTCCCCATTTTTGTTTTCCGGTCTGTGCCGTATGTGCGCGTCGTCTTAATGGACGATGCATTTCTCCGTGTCTTTATCAAAGATGTGCACGCGCGACGTATCGATCGCGATCTTGATATTGTCCCCCGCTCTCGCGGTGCTTCTGGACGAAACGCGCGCGATGATGTTCTTGCCGTCGGTCGCGTCTTCCTGACCGTCGAAGGACAGGTAGAGGTAGATCTCGGCGCCCATCAGCTCGGTGACCTCGACCGACGCGTCGATCGTGGTGTCGGCGGCGTTGGCAAGGAAGGCGGGCTCGTCGTGCAGGCACTCCGGACGGATACCGGCGATGACGGTCTGACCGATGTACTCTTTGAGTTCGGGTCTGTTCGCCTTGTCGGCGGGGAGTTTCACGGCGTTCTTGCCCCAAGCGAGGTAGACGTCGTCGCCTCTCTTTTCGAGGTTGCAGGTGACGAAGTTCATCTGCGGCGTGCCGATGAAGCCGGCGACGAAGACGTTGCAGGGACTGTCGTAGAGGTTCTGCGGGGTGTCGACCTGCTGAATGATACCGTCCTTCATAACGACGATACGGGTCGCCATCGTCATCGCCTCGACCTGGTCGTGCGTAACGTAGACGAAGGTGGTACCGACCTTCTGATGGATCTTGGTCAGCTCGGTTCTCATGCTGGCGCGGAGTTTCGCGTCCAGGTTGGAGAGCGGCTCGTCAAGCAGGAAGACCTTCGGGTTCCGGACGATCGCGCGACCCAGCGCGACACGCTGTTTCTGACCGCCGGACAGCTGCTTCGGACGACGTTCGAGCAGGTGCTTGATGTCGAGGATGCGCGCCGCCTCTTCGACGCGGCGCTTGATCTCGTCCTTGGTGACCTTGCGGAGTTTCAGACCGAACGCCATATTGTCGAACACGGTCATGTGCGGATACAGCGCGTAGTTCTGGAACACCATCGCGATGTCGCGATCCTTCGGCGCGATGTCGTTCACCAGCGTGTCGCCGATGTAGAGTTCGCCCTCGGAGATCTCTTCGAGCCCGGCGATCATACGCAGGGTGGTCGATTTACCGCAGCCGGAAGGACCGACCAGAACCAGGAACTCCTTGTCCTTGATGTCGAGAGTGAAGTCGGACACGGCGACGACGCCGCCGAGGTACTTCTTGTAGATGTGTTTCAGCGAAAGAGAAGCCATTTCAGTTTCCTCCGAACAGAATTTTTGATCGTATCTATTATAACAGAACGCGCGCGCTTTGCATAGAGGGGAAACGCCCAAACTTGGGCGTTTCCTGTTGTGCAAGTGTACCAATTATAACATTTTCCGCCCGATTTGTCAACCGGGCGGAAAAATATTTTGCTGATTTATCAGTATTTGAAAAGGAATGGGACGTTCCTCACCGCAAAAGAAACGGTCAAAAAACGATCTGCCCTGCTCCACCTCATCTGTCACTTCGTGACGTCTTCCCCTCAAGGGGAAGACTTGGCACGACGTGCAAACGCGTTCCGTGCCGGCGTCAGGCGAGCAGTTCCGGGAACTCCGCGACGCGGAAAGCGCGCGAGTAGGCGGTCTTGCCGTCGTGAGACTTGACCTCGACCCGGAAGTAGGCGTTTTGATAGCCGGGCTCGGTCGCGGCGCGGTACTTGCCCGCGAGCCCGGAGGCGTCGAAACGGGCGACGAAGTCCTCGCCTTCCCTCTCCGGGACTGCCGCGTTCGCCACCTTGTAGGAACGCCAGTCGGTCACGACCCGCACGAGCGCGGCGTCGCCGCTCCTGACCGTGAGGGTGCCGTCCTCGATCGACAGTTCGCGGATCTCGGGTCCCGTCGAGGAGTAGAAGTTCCCCGCGAGCAGGGCGGCGATCACGTCGTCGTAATCGAGCGAGTCGGCGCGGATCACCGTCCAGCCGCCGAAGTAGTCGGGGTCCCAATGGCTGTCGTCCGAGCAGATCGGAAAGACGTCCTTCCCCGCTTTCAGAAGGTCGTCGAAGGGGATCGTCGTGTCGGGCAGATCCTCGACGACGCAACTCTGATTGAAGACCTCGATCCCCCAAAGCCCCTCGAGCCCGATATAGTCGGGATAGTTCTGGAGCGACCAGACGGGGTGGTTGTAGCAGACGAAGAAGCCGTTTTCGTTGCCGAGACGGATCAGGGCGTTGACCGACTCGACCGAATACTCCGCCCGCGCGTCATAGCGGCGCATCTCGTCGGTGATCAGTCCGAAGGACGATTTACAGACGACGCGGCTCTCCGAGAAGAGCGGAGAGAGCGCCGTTTCGCGATCCTTGGCGTAGAAGTTGAGGTGATAGGTGCGCTGGTAGCGGTCGCCCCGCACCGTGAACTCGTTGATCGCGATCTCGTGCGCGTTCAGGGCGAGAAAGTCGCCGTCCGAGAGGTCGTTGTGCGGAACGAAGATCTCGTGATCGGTGAACGCGAGGATCGAGTAGCCGCGCGCGCGGTACTTTTGCTTGACCTCCTCGGGCGTCAGAAGCCCGTCCGAGACCGTCGTGTGCAGATGCAGGTTCGCCTTGTAGAACCGCCCGCCCTCGGGCAAAAGCCATCTTTTCATCGTTGTCCTCCTCAATTGAAACCGACGTACTGCGTCAGTTGCCCATGCCCTTACGAGTTAAATTGATCCTTTGTCTCTGCACGTCCACGCTCTTGATGCGCACCTCGATCACGTCGCCGACCGAAAGCACCTCGGACGGGTGACGGACGAAGCGGTCGCACATCTCGGAGACGTGGAGCAGACCGTCGCGGTGGACGCCGATGTCGACGAACGCGCCGAAGTCGGCGACGTTGCGGACGGTGCCGGTCAGGGTCATTCCCTCTTTCAGATCCTTGATGTCGAGGACGTCGGTGCGAAGGAACGGCGCGGGGGCGGCGTCGCGGACGTCGCGTCCGGGTTTTTGCAGCTCGGCGATGATGTCAAGCAGGGTCGGTTCGCCGCAGTCGAGTTCGCGGCAGAGTTTCGCGATCCCGTATTTCTCCGCCTGGTATTTGAGCAGCGTCAGTTTGCCCTGCCGCACGTCGTCGTCCGAGTAGCGGAAGAGTTTCAGGAGCGCCTTCGCGACGGGATAGGATTCGGGATGCACGCCGGTATTGTCAAGGATCTCGTCGGCGTCGCTGATGCGGAGGAACCCGGCGCATTGCTGATACGCCTTCTCCCCGATCTTCGGCACCTTCAGGACCTGTCTGCGCGAGGTGAATTCGCCGTTCTCCTCCCGATAGGCGACGATGTTCTTCGCCGCCGTGGGGCTGATGCCGGAAAGATACGAAAGGAGCGAGCCCGACGCGGTGTTGAGATCGACGCCGACGGCGTTCACGCAGTCCTCGACCACCCCGCCGAGCGCCTCGTTCAGCCGCGCCTGTTTCATATCGTGCTGATACTGCCCGACGCCGATCGAGCGCGGCTCGATCTTGACCAGTTCGGCAAGCGGATCCTGCAAGCGGCGGGCGATCGAAACGGCGCTCCGCTCGGTCACGTCGAAATCGGGGAATTCCTCGGCGCCGAGTTTGGACGCCGAGTAGACCGACGCGCCCGCCTCGCTGACGATGACGTATTTCACGTCGCGGTCGGCGTTCGGGATGACCTCGCCCGAGATGAATTGTTCGCTCTCGCGGGACGCCGTGCCGTTGCCGATGGCGATGACGTCGACGCCGTATTTTTTAATCAGGGAAAGGACGATCCGTTTACTCTCCTCGATCTGCTGTTTCGGGACGGTCGGGTAGATGACCGCCGTTTTCAGCACCTTGCCCGTCCTGTCGACGACGGCGAGTTTGCACCCGGTGCGGAAACCGGGGTCGTAGCCGAGCACCGTTTTCCCTTTCAGGGGCGCCGCCATCAGCAGGTTGCGCAGGTTCTCGGAGAAGACCTTGATCGCGCCCTCGCACGCCTCGTCGAAGAGTTCGCCCCGGATCTCACGTTCAAGCGACGGGAAGAGCAGACGGTCGTAACTGTCCGATACCGTCGCGGAAAGGAATTCGGCGGCGGGGGATTTGCGGTTCACGACGACGCGGGCGGAGAGTTCCGCGATCGCGAGATCGCGGTCGAGGTTCAGATCGACTTTCAGCCATTCTTCCTTCTCGCCGCGGTTGATGGCGAGCACGCGGTGCTGACGGAGTTTCGAGAGTTTTTCCTCGAAATCGTAGTACCCCGCGTAGGGCGAGTCGCCGTCCTTCGCCTGTTTGGTGACGAGCGACGCCTCGCGATAGCACAGCGCGCGGAGCATCTTGCGGTAGTCGGCGGTGGTCGAAATATCCTCCGCGATGATGTCGGACGCGCCGGCAAGCGCCTCCTCCGGCGTCTCGACCCCCTTCTCGGGATCGACGTACGCCGCAGCCAATTCGGGGAAAGTGCCGTCGTAGGCGTCGCGCTGTTCCATAATCAGGTTCGCCAGCCCCTCCAGCCCCTTGGCGCGGGCGATCGAGGCGCGGGTGGTGCGCTTCGGACGGAAGGGCAGATAAATGTCTTCGAGTTCGACCAAGGTCGTGGCGCGTTCGAGCGCCGCCGTGATCTCGGGGGTCAACTTGTCCTGCCCGGCGATGAGATCCGAGATCTCCTGACGCCGCGCGTCGAAGTTGCGCAGGTAGGTCAGACGGTCGAAGAGGTTGCGGAGCGTCACGTCGTCGAGCGACCCCGTGACCTCCTTGCGGTACCGGGCGATGAAGGGGATGGTGTTCCCCTGATCGATCAGGTTGACGGTCGCCTCGACCTGTTCCTGTTTCAATTTCAGCTCTTTGGTGAGCGTTTTGATAATGTCCACTTTTCTGTCCTTTCGTTATTTCGCGGCGGAGAGGAGCGTTTCGGTCTCCTCGCTTGTGAGTTCGCGCCACTCGCCGGGGGCGAGCGACGGGTCGAGCGGGATGCCGGCGAAGGATTCGCGTTTGAGCGACGTGATCCTGTTGCCGAGCCGCTCGAACATCCGTTTGATCTGGTGGTATTTGCCCTCGGTCAGCGTGACCGTGCCGGCGGTGCGGGTCGCGTCCGGCGAGAGGATCGCCGGTTTGCAGACCTCGTCCTCCCCGATCACGACGCCCGAAAGAAACGCCGCCTCGGCGTCCTCCGGCAAGGGGGCTTCGCAGGTGAAGGAATAGACCTTTCCGACGTGGCGGCGGGGGGAGAGGCAACGGTGCGCCGTCTGCCCGTCGTCGGTCATAATGAGAAGCCCGGTGGTGTCCCGGTCGAGACGACCGACCGGGAACAGACCGCGCTTCCGGTATTCGGGCGGGAGCAGTTCGAGCACGTAGGGGAGCGACCGATCGTCGGTCGCGCTGACGTATCCCGCCGGTTTGTGGAGCATCACGTAGACGAATTCGCGGTAGACGATGGGCGTCCCGCGGAAAATAACGGCGTCGCGCCCGGGATCGACCTTGCGGTCGGGTTCCCGGACGACGGTCCCGTTCAGGGTCGCTTCCCCGTGCCGGACGGCAGCCGCCGCCTCTTTCCTTGTGACGGCGCCGCTGTCCGCGATCAGTTTATCGAGCCGCACGGGATCAGTCCTTGATCTCTTCCATCGTGAACGCTTCGAGCACGTCGCCTTCCTTGACGTCGTTGAAGCGTTCGAGTCCGACGCCGCACTCGTAACTCTGGGCGACCTCTTTCACGTCGTCCTTGAAGCGGCGGAGCGACGCGATCTTGTCCTCGAACACGACGACGCCGTCGCGGACGATGCGGATCTGCGCCGACCGGGTGATCTTACCGTCGGTGACGTAGGAGCCGGCGATGGTGCCGACGTTCGGAACGTGGATGATCTGGCGCACTTCGGCGTGACCGAGCAGGGCTTCGCGGAACTTGGGCGCGCGCATGCCCTTGATCGCCGCCTGGATCTCCTCGATGCACTCGTAGATGATGCGGTAGGTGCGGATGTCGACCTTCTGCCGCTCGGCGGAATCGATCGCCGCCTTATCGGGACGGACGTTGAATCCGACGATGATGGCGTTCGACGCGGCGGCGAGCATCACGTCGTTCTCGGTGATGCCGCCGACGGCGGCGTGGATGACGTTGACCTTGACCTCTTCGTCGGAGATCTTGACCAACGCCTGCTTGACCGCCTCGACCGAACCGTCGACGTCGGCTTTGACGATGATATCGAGTTTCTTCGCGCCCTCCGAGATCTGCGCAAACAAATCGTCGAGGTTGGCGCGGCGGCTGGCGTTGAACTCCTCCTGCTTCGCCTTCTCGCGGCGCTGTTCGGCAAGACTTCTCGCCATCTTCTCGTCCTCGACGCCGTTGAACTCGTCGCCGGCGACGGGGACCTCGGAAAGCCCGTTGATCTCGACCGGGACGCTGGGTCCCGCGACCTTGACGCGCCTTCCCTTATCGTCGATCATCGAACGGACGCGACCGACCGCCGTTCCGGCGATCACGATGTCGCCGAGGTGGAGGGTACCGTTCTGCACGAGGACCGTCGCGACGGGACCCTGCCCCTTATCGAGCCGGGACTCGATGACAAGTCCCTTCGCCCGACGGTTCGGGTTGGCGCGCAGTTCCTTCACTTCCGCGACGAGCAGCACGCTTTCGAGCAGTTGCTCGATCCCGGTCTTCTGGATCGCCGAGACGGGGACGCAGATGACGTCGCCGCCCCATTCCTCGGGGACCAGACCGTATTTGGTAAGTTCCTGTTTGACCGCGTCGGGGTTCGCCTGCGGCTTATCCATCTTGTTGATGGCGACGATGACGTCGATGCCCGCCGCCTTCGCGTGGTTGATCGCCTCGACGGTCTGCGGCATAATGCCGTCGTCCGCCGCCACGACGAGGATCGCGATGTCGGTCGCCTGCGCGCCTCTCGCGCGCATCGCGGTGAACGCCTCGTGACCCGGCGTGTCGAGGAAGGTGATCTCCTTGTCGCCGACCTTGACGCGCGACGCGCCGATCGCCTGCGTGATACCGCCCGCCTCGCCCGAGGTGACGTTGGTGTTGCGGATCGCGTCGAGCAGCGACGTCTTTCCGTGGTCGACGTGTCCCATCACGCAGACGACGGGGCTGCGTTCGACAAGGTTTTCCGCGGCGTCCTCGCTGTCGTCGAAGAGTTTTTCCTCAATGGTGACGACGACCTCGCGGTTGACCTTCACGCCGAGTTCCTCGGCGACGAGGTACGCGGTGTCGTAGTCGATGACCTGATTGACCCCCGCCATCACGCCGAGCATCATCAGACGCTTGACGACCTCGCCCGACGTCTTCTTCATCCGAGTGGCGAGTTCGCCGACCGTGATCTCGTCGGGGACGTTGATGACGAGCTGTTTCTTGCGGGCAAGTTCCTCCTGCATCTTCCGGATCTTTTCCTGCGCCAACCGTTCCTTTTCCTTGGCGCTCTTGCCCATCTGACGGGTATCCTGTTTTTTCAGTTTCTGACGCGAGGAGTTGTTATCCTGCGCCGCGCCCGAATAGGTGGCGTCGATCCGCTCGTCGTAACGCGACAGATCGACCGACGAGGTGCGCGTATCGACGATCCTGCGCTTCTGCTCGGCGACGACGACCTCCCCGCCGCCGGTATGCACCGGGCCCGTGGGGGTGATCCGCCGACGCTCGCGCTCCTGCGGGATCTCTTTCTTTTTGTCCTGTCCCTTCTGGGAAAGCGCCGCTCTGTCGACGCCGCTGAAACGGTCGACGGGGGCGGTCTTTTTCAGGATCTTGACTTCCTTTTTCGGCTGGGGCTGCGGGGCTTTGGTTCCCGCTTGAAGCGCCTTCTGACGCGCCGCCTCCGCCGCGGGGGTATTCGCCGCGGGGCGGGTCGATTGCGCCGCGTCGTTTCTCAAACGGCGGCGCGCGTCCTCTTCACGTTCGACGGTTTTCGCCTGTCCGGCGCGGAATTCCGCCATCCGACGGGCAAGTTCCGCCTGATCGACCGGACGCGCCTTCTTCGCGGCGGGGGCGGCGGGACGGTCGGCGCCGGGAGCGGGACGGCGCGCCGGGGCTGTCCCGACGGGATGCGTACCCGCGGAAGCGGGTCTCTCCGCCGATTTCGGGGCGGGGGACGCGGGCTTCGCTTCGGGCTTCGGTTCCGGCTTCTTCGGAGCGGGTTTCACGATCTTCTCCGGCTTCGGGAGTTCGGAATCGAGAATGGCTTTCCCGGTGAGGTAGTCCTTCATATTGTTCAGTTGGTTCCCGAGCGTCAGGACGGTGAGGAACAGATCGAGTTCCTCCCCTTCGAGCGCTCCGCCGGTCTTCTTCTCGATCCCGACGGTTTTCAGAAGGTCGATAATATCCTTCTGTTTCAGTTCGTTCCCGTTGACGCCGAACTCTTTTACGAGCTGCGTCAACTTCATTTGCCTCGCTTTGGTCTGTTCCATCGTTTACCCCCGGTTCCCAGTCGAACCGTCCCCGTCGGTCGGGGACTCCCTTCCTTTACAAGTGCAAGCGTTCGCGATCTCCCTCGCCAGACCCGGATCGGTCACGGCGACGACCGCCGTGAATCCCGTCTTGCCCAATCGGCGGGAAAGTTCCTCCCCGTCGACGGCGACGACGATCCTCGGGACGCCGTAGAAATCGCATTTGGCTGTCATTCTGTTTTTCGTGTTTTCCGACGCGGCGTCGGATATGAGAACGAGATCGGGCTTGCTCTTCCCCCTCATCCTCGCGACGACGAGTTCGGCGCCGACGACCGTCTTCCCCGCCCGCCGGCTCATTCCCAGCATTCCGAAGAAGCGTTCGTTCACTTCGCTGACCTCGCTCGCGCCGGTCGCCCCGGCGCCCGCGTTCATTCCGTCAGACTTCATTTTTCGAGAGTTCCGCTTCAAGCGCGTTCAGGATCTCCTCCGGGACGGGCGTCCCGGGCGTCAGATTCTGTTCGATCCGACGCGCCTTCCGCGCGGCGCGGAAACACGCGACGCTGTGGCAGAGATACGCGCCGCGTCCCGGCTTTCTTCCGGTGAAGTCGAGCGACAGTTCGCCCTCCGGTGAACGGACGATCCGGATCAGTTCGGACTTTTTCTTCCGTTCCCCGCACCCGATGCATTTCCGCTCGGGAAACTTCTTCGGTTTCAAGGGTTGCTTTGCGTGTTCCCCGTTCTTTTCCGGCATAGCGGACACCTCCGTTTTCTTCCCCGACGGATTACGCCTTGATGTCGATCTTATAACCCGTCAGTTTGGCGGCGAGTTTCGCGTTCTGTCCCTCCTTGCCGATGGCAAGCGAGAGCTGGTCGGGCGCGACCTTGACCTTGCAGGTGCGCTCGCCTTCGAGGTCGGTTCCGAGCACTTCCGCCGGGGCGAGCGCCGCGGCGACGAACTTCTCGGGGTCCTCGTACCAGCGGATGACGTCGATCTTCTCGCCCGACAGCTCGGACAGGATCGCGTTGATCCGCATCCCTCTGTTTCCGATGCAGGCGCCGACGGGATCGACGTTCGGATCGCGCGACTCGACGGCGATCTTGCTCCGGCTTCCGGGATCACGCGAAATGCCGCGGATCACGACGGTGCCGTCCTCGATCTCGGGGATCTCGGTCTCAAAGAGCCGTTTGACAAACGCGGGATGCGAGCGCGAGAGACGGACGACCGGTCCGCGCGCCTCCTGCCCCAGAACGTCGATGATGATGACCTTGATCCGGTCGCCCTCGACGAAGTGATCGGTCGGAATCTGATCCTGACGGGTCAGCGTGACGCGCCCGTCGGGCGTTTCGAGCACGAGGTTGCCGTTCTCGGGATCGACCTTGTA
The DNA here is from genome assembly GCA_017961575.1 of Clostridia bacterium. Taxonomy (GTDB): domain Bacteria; phylum Bacillota; class Clostridia; order Oscillospirales; family CAG-272; genus UBA1740. Next base: position 20,787 of record JAGCXA010000004.1, read on the forward strand.
GACCCGGGCGGTGACGACCTCCTCCTTCTTCTCCTCGTAGGCGCGGATCATATTCGAGCGCTCCGCCTCGCGGATGCCCTGAATGATGACCTGCTTCGCCGCCTGCGCGGAGAGACGCCGGAACTCTTTCAGTTTCTGTTCGCGCTCGACGACGTCGCCGACCTTGTACTTCTTCCGTCCGGTGAGTTCGGACAGCGCGATCTCCTCGTTCGGGTTCTCGACCGTCTCGACGACGGTGAGCTGCTGAAAGACCTTCATATCCTTCTTTTTCGGATCCAGAACGACCCGGACGTTCGTCGAGCCGCCGAGTTCGCGCTTGAACGCGCTGACGAGCGCCGCCTCGACCTTTTCCAGCATATACTCCTTCGGAATCCCTTTCTCCCGTTCGAGCATATCCAGCGCGTCAAAAAACTCTTTGTTCATTTTCGTATGCCTTTCTTCTCAGATTCTTGATCTGTTTTTCACTTCGTTTTCGGGGTCAGTCCTCGTAGACGGTTCCGAGCCGCGAGACCGCCTTTCGCTGTAAGACCACGGGCTCGCCGCCATCGGGGGTCAGGGTCACGGTCTCGGAGTCATAGGCGGTCAGCCGCCCGATCACGCTCTTCGTTCCGTTCAGGGGGGCGAACAGCCGCGCCTCGGCGAGCGCCCCGACCGACGCCGCGATATGCCGGTCGGTCCGGAGTTCGCGTTCGATGCCGGGGGAGGAAACCTCGAGATAGTAGGACCCCTCGATCGGATCCGCCTCGTCGAGCAGAGGGTCGATCGCGCGGTGCACCCGCTCGCAGTCGTCGATCCCGACGCCGCCCTCCCGGTCGATCGTGACGCGAAGGTGCCAGTCGGCGCCCTCCTTCACGTACTCGACGTCCCAGAGTTCGCATCCGTTCTCCCGGACGGTCCCCGCGATCAGTTCCGCGACCGTCCCGGCGACGTTCTTCTTCATCCCTTCGCCTCCTTCACAAAAGTAAGAGTGGGAAACGACCCACTCTTACATCCTATCAAAATCGTAAGTATTATAACATACGTTTCCTTTAATTGCAATAGTTTTCCGCAAAAAAAGGAATTTATTTTTCAAGGTCGTCGGTCCTTTCGTATTCGTCGATGAAGTAATTGATGATGTCGCGGCGGGTCACGATCCCGATGAAACTCCCGCGGTCGTCCTCGACGGGGACGAAGGCGTTTTGCTTCACCCTGCCGAGCAGGTCGGAGATCGAGGCGTCCTGCTTCACCGCGGGATTTGCCTCCCGGCGGACGATCTCTTTGAGTTTCCGCCGTTCGAACATATGCAGGTCGCCGCTCTGCTCCTCGTAGACTTCGCGGAGGAAATCGCCGTCGGAAACCGAGCCGACGTAGCGCCCCTTCCGGTCGATGACCGGGACGGCGTGGTGGCGGTGGAAAAACATCTTTTCCAGCGCCTGCCGCAGGGTGAAATCGTTGTAAAGATAGCAAACCGCGCTCTTCGGGGTCAGGAATCGGAGAATATTCATTCCTCTGTCCTTTCGGTCGGGGGTCAGCCGCGCAGAGCGGTCCCGATCACGGTGCCGTAGGTGGCGAGATCGGGGATCAGGAAACGCACGTCGAACATCTCGTTCAGCCGGTCCATCACCGTCTTGCAGTAGGGGATCGTCGTCAGGTTTCCGGTCATCACGATGTCCTTCACCCCGCGGCTGCGCGCGGCGAAGAGCGAGACCATACCGACCGTCTCGAACACCATATTCAGAACGCCCAGCGAAATATCCGCCTTGGTCGCGAGATCGCTGATCTTGCCGAAGTTGGCGGCGGTCATATCCGCCGGCATCCCGTTCAGCCGGTCGCGGTTCGCCATATCCGAGATGCGGAGGTCGACGTTTCCGAGATCACCCTCCTCGGCGAGGTCGGAAATGTGATCGACGCTGTCCATTTTGAGCAAAAGATGCGAAAGCCCGAGCAGCGTGCCGCCCCCGACCCCGGTGCCGCCGAGATAGGTGATCTCGCCGTCCTTTTTGGCGTGGACGACGGCGGTGCCGGTGCCGAGACTGGCGACGATCGCCTCGTCAAGCCCCGAAAGGTAAAGCCCTCCGAGCCCGATGCTGTCAAACTCGGAGACCGATTCGCAGGGGAGCGAATAGATCGGGCTGGTAATCGACGCGGAGCCGACCCCGGTCATCATCACGCGGCTGATCTCGGAAAGCGAAAGCCGGTTCTCCGACGTGAACTTTCCGAACGCGCCGTAGACCGAGGTCAGGGGATCCGACGCGCGGACGTACTGCGGCGCGATCAGGCGCGAGCCCCCGGACGTTTTTTCAAAACCGACGATCTTCGTGGTGCTTCCGCCCACGTCGATGCCGATAACGACGTTGCGCATAAGGCGCCTCCTTCTTCTTGCATCTCCCGAAACCGCCGTCCCCCTGCGCGTGGCGCGGCGGGGACGGCGGCGGGATCAATGAATGAGATGTCTCTTGATCTTCTTCGAGGTCGTCTTCGGGAACTCTTCGTCCCGGAGTTCGACTTCGCGTACCTGCTTGAAACTCGGAAGTTTCTTGTTGATCTTGCGGATCGCGTGTTTGATCGCGTCGAGTTTCTCCCCGTCGGTCGCGTTCTCGTCGAACTTTTCGGCGTTCGGGAAGACGACGGCGGTGAGCACGACGCTGTCGCCGTCCTCGCTCTTGCGTCCGACGACGACGCTCTCGGCGATCAGGTCGATCCCGGCAAGATACTCCTCGATCTCCTCGGGAAAGACGTTCTTTCCGTTTTCGAGGACGATCACCGACTTCATCCGCCCGGTGATATAGACGTAGCCGTCGGCGTCCATATACCCGACGTCGCCCGTCCGGTACCACCCGTCGTCGGTGAAGGTGGCGGCGTTCGCCTCGGGGTTCTCGAAGTAGCCGAGCATCACGTTGTCGCCGTGGATCTGGATCTCGCCCTCGGCGAATCCGAATTCGTTGATCGTTTCGCCGTCGACGCGGATGGTGCAGCAGGGGACGGCGGGGCCGACCGAGCCGGACTTCCGCTTGTAATACGGGGTGACGGCGGCGAGAGGCGCGCATTCGGTGATGCCGTAGCCCTCGTAGATCGAGATCCCGAAGTCCTCGAAGGCGTAGATCAGGTCGGGTTTCAAGGGCGCGCCGCCGCAGATGATCTTTTCGAGCCGACCGCCGAACGCCTCGCGCACCTCGGCAAAGAGTTTTTTGCGCAGGTCGACGCCGACCTTCATCATCACGCGGGAGGCGGCGATGCCGGCGTTGAAGGTGCGGAGTTTGCCCTTCTTCTCGACCTCGGTGATGATCTTTTTATACATCGTCTGCACGAAGAGCGGGACGAGCACCAAGCCCGTCGGGCGGAATCGCGCGAAATTGCGGAGCACGTGGCGGAGCGAGTCGTTGACGCAGACCTTGACGCCGTAGAGCAGTTCGGCGAGCATGCAGGCGAGTCCGTAGGTGTGGTGCATCGGAAGCACCGAGACCACGACGTCCTCGGAATGGAAATCAACCGACTCGGCGCAGGCGTTCACGACCGAGAACACGTTGCGCTGGCAGAGCATCACGCACTTGCTCGACCCGGTGGTACCCGAGGTGAAGAGCATCTCGCAGAGTTCGCCGCGCGAACGGACGGGGGGATAGTCCCAGCCCGCCTCGACCGCCTCCGCGCCCGACGCTTCGATCTCGCTCCACAGGGTGACCTTTTCGTTCTTTTTCTCCTCGCCCATCGTGATATAGTAACGGAGCGAGGGATGGTTCGTCAGAAGATCCGCCAGCGACTCGTCGAGCGAGGGGGCGGCGACGACCGCGTCGCAACTGATGCCGGAAAGGAAGCCGGAGATCTCGCTCGGCGCGAGTTCGCGGTCCATCGGGACGACCACCCCGCCCTGCGCCATCACGGCGAGATAGGCGGCGACCCAGCGGGGAGAGGTCTCCCCGATCACGGCGACGCGCCCGTGGGACATTCCGAGTTTTTCAAGACCCGCCGAGAAGCGGCGTACCATTCCGGCAAACTCGGTATAGGTCATCGTGGCGGTATCTGTCGGCGAGACGAAATATTCATAGGCGATCTTGTCGCCGTGCAGTTCGATCGTACGGCAGAAATCGGGCGCGGAGTGCGCCGGGGTATAGTGACGTTCGGTCCTCGCCTTTCCGGGGATCAGACGTCCCGGGGCAGCCGATCTCTGCTTTGAAAAATTGAGCACTTTGAGAATGTTCATGAAGTTCCTCCGATGGGGAAACGACCCGTACTCTGCCCCCCGTCGCCGGGAGAGGGTCGCACCCACTTTCGTATTATACCATATTCCGCTTTTCTTGTCAATCGCTTTTCCCATTTTTCAGACGGAGGGACGGGCGCCCGCCGGGCGGGAATAGACCGCGCCGCGAAGCGCATAGAGTAAAGAAAAGAAAGGGGGGATCGGAATGGCGGCGTACGCGACCGTACTCGGCGGAGCCGTCCCTCTCCTGCTGTTTTTCGCGGGTCTTTTCTTCCTCGTCCGGCTTCGGGGATTCTACCTTTTGCATCCGATAAGGACCCTCCGTTACGCCCTCGGAAGGGGGAAAACGCGCGCGTCTTTATCCTCGCTGGCGGTGGCGCTCGGCGGAACGCTCGGCGTCGGAAATATCACCGGGGTCACCTCCGCTCTTCTCGTCGGGGGTCCCGGCGCGCTCTTCTGGATGTGGTGCTCCGCCGTCCTCTCGATGGGACTGCACTACGCGGAGGTCGTGCTGGCGCTGGCGACCGCCTCCCCGCCCGGTCTTCCCCGTTATCTTTCCGGGCGCGTCACGGGAAAAGTCTTCCCGCTTTTTCTCCTTTTACTCTCGCTGACGCTCGGCGGCGGGATCCAGAGCGCCGCGGCGGCGGAAGCGGCGAAGATCGCCGTCTCGTGTCCCGCCGTTCTTTCGGGGGCTCTGCTCGCGCTTCCCGTCGCTTGCGTGACGGCGGGCGGTTTTGCGCGCATACGCGCCGTGTCGGGGCGCGTGATCCCGATCGTCACCCTGCTGTTCGCTCTTTCCTGCGTCGGCGTGATCGTCGCGTTTCGCGCGCGCCTGCCCGACGTTCTGCGCACGGTCTTCCGGGAGGCGTTCTCTCCCCGCGCCGCCGTCGGGGGCGGGATCGGCGAGACCGTCCGGCGGGCGTCGGTCGGATTCCGTCGGGGACTGCTCTCGAACGAGGGGGGATGCGGAACGGCGTCGGTCGCGCACGCGACGGCGGAGGTCGACGATCCGGCGCGGCAGGGGGTGTTCGGGATCGTCGAGGTGGCGACCGACACCCTGCTTCTCTGTACCCTGACCGGGCTCGCCGTCCTTTGCGCCGGATACTCCGGCGACGGGGTCGCTCCGCTGCTCTCGGCGTTCTCGTCGGTCTACGGACGCGGCGCCGGGGTCCTGCTCTCGCTCTCGGTCTTTCTCTTCGCCTTTGCGACGGCGATCTCCTACTGCTTCTACGGGCGCTCCGCGCTCGTCGCCCTGACGGGGGGCGCGGGCGACGCCTTCCCTTTTCTTCTCGCGCTCTTTCTGTTTCTCGGCGCGTTTTTGCCGCGCGGGACGCTGTTCTTTCTCTCCGATCTGTTTCTCGGCGGACTCGCGGTTCTGAACCTCGCGGCGCTGCTGAAAAGGGCGGACGGCGTTTGTCGCCTGTCCGCCCCGCTGATCGGGAAAACCGGGAAAAAGGTCACGCCTCGGGACGGTCGCCCGATTCGTAGACCCGGATCGCAGAAAGAAGCTGCCCGCCGCCGACCGTGAGCCGCGCGATCGCGTCGGCGCATTCGCGTTCGGTCATATTCGGGGTGAGGCACGCGACCTCCCCCTCCGCTCCGCGGATGAATTCCACCTCGCCGAACACGACCCGGACGGCGTTCCGGTCGACGCCCGAGAAGGCGAGATACCGGGGACAGGAGAAGGTTCCGAATTCGGTCGGGAACCCTTCGTCCGCCGTCTCCCAGACGGGGGAGACGCCTCCGCCCGCCGTCGCCGCGATCAGGTCGGATACGACGGCGGAAGCCGTCGCCTTCGCCCCGGCGCCGCGTCCGTAGAAGGTCACGTCGCCAACGTAGTTGCCGGTGACCGAGATCGCGTTGTAAACGCCGTCGACGTGCGAGAGCGGAGAATCGTCGGGAACGAAGAAGGGCGCGACGAGAACGAAGCATTCGCCCCCGCGCCGGATCGCCCGACCGAGCAGTTTGACGGCGGCGTGAACCGACGCGGCGGCGGCGACGTCGCTCTGCCGGATGGCGGTGATGCCCTCGGTGTGGATGCGGGACGGCGGGATCAGTTTTCCGAACGCCGTCGCCGCGAGGATCGCGATCTTCCGGCAGGCGTCGACGCCCTCTACGTCGGCGGAGGGATCGCGCTCTGCGTACCCCTTCTTCTGCGCTTCCGAAAGAGCCGTCTCGAAACCGACCCCTCCCCCCTTCATCCGGGTGAGGATGTAGTTGGTCGTGCCGTTCAGGATGCCCGAAATCTCGCTGAACTCGTTGCCCGACAGGTCGCGGGAGATCGGTCCGATGACCGGGATCCCGCCGCCGGTCGACGCCTCAAAGAGATAGCGGCAACCGTGCGCCTTCGCCAGAGCGAGCAGTTCCGCCCCGTGCTCCGAGACGAGTTGTTTGTTGGAGGTGACGACGCTCTTGCCCGCCGAGAGCAGAGCGACGGTGTAGTCGTAGGCGGGGTGAAGCCCGCCGATGGTCTCCGCGACGACCGATACCTCCGGATCGTTCACGATCGCCGAAATGTCGTGCACGATCAGATCACGGTAAGGACTCTCCGGCAGATCCCGGACGTCCAGAACGTATTTCAGGTCGAGATACTCCCCGCACGATTTGCGCAGTCTCTCGCGGTTCTCGGTCAGGAGGTCGGCGGTTCCGCCGCCCACGACGCCGAGTCCCATAATCGCGATTTTTGCCATCTGTCACACCTTCTTCTCCGCGGGGGTCGCCGCGGTTCAATCCGAAAAACAGTATAACATACTCACGACGGAAAATCAACCGTTTTTTTGCATTTCCCGAAAGCGGACGAGCCGGGGCGTTCCGTCGCGTTCGGCGGTTCTCCCCGGCGTATCCGTTTTCTTTCGCGTCAGTTCTCGAACGCCGCGTCCTCGGTGAAACTCGCGGCGATGCTCTCCTCCGGTACGTAGTCGAGCGGGTCGACCGACGTGCCGGCAAGGGTCATTTCAAGGTGCAGATGGGGTTCGTCGCAGCATTCGATCATCGCGCTGTCCCCAACGTGACCGATCACCTGTCCGCCCGCGACGGCGGCGCCGACGGCGATCCCGTCGATCTCCTCCGGGATCAGATTGCGGTAGACGGTGGTCAGATTCCCCGCGTGGAGTACCGAGACGCTGTGTCCGAGGAGGGGGTGGTCGGAAATTTCCGTGACGACGCCGCTTGCCATCGCCCTCACGTCGCTCCCCGCCGCCGTCAGAATATCGGCGCCGCCGTGCACCCGGTACTCGTCAAGGGTAACCGAATAGACCGGAACGGTCAGGTCGTGCGCCCGGAAGACGCGCCCCGTGACGGGCGCCGAGAGGGTCGGGATCACGTCGGGATCCGCCGCCGTATCCTTCCCTTCGTCGGGGGTCGGCTCGGTTCTCGGATCCGACGTCGTGGCGGCGGGCGTTTCGGTTTCCGCGATCGGTTTTGCCCGTCTGCCGGAGGTGACCGAAGCGGCGATCCCGGCGATGGCGGCGCCGAGGCAGAGGATCAGGGCGATCACCAGATACAGGATCCGGTTTGCCTTCGCCCTCTCTTCCCTTCGGGCTTCGTTCGTTCGTTTGTTGTTTTCCATCCTGCTGTTTCCTTTCCAGATCGTTGATGTATTCCATATTCTTGACAGACCGTCGGGAATTATGCAGAAGAGAGAAGATTTTTTCGCGTCCGGCGGAGATTCCGCGCCCTTGACAGAACGAGCGTAAAAAGGTATAATTAACTTACGTGTTATTCTCGGATAAGGAGGATACGGCATTGTTACGGGAATTTGAAACGAAGGGGCGCGACCTGTTCGGGGGAGAGCCCGACGCCGAAGTGCGCCGCCAGAGGAATACGACGCGCTCGATCTCTCTCGTGCAGGGCGACCTTCACGCGAACGACCGATCAGAGACGGCGGGGGTCTCCGCGCGGGTGATCCGCGGCGGGGTCGCCGGGTTCGCCTCGACCGCCGATCTCTCGGAGGAGAGCGTCGGAACGGTTCTCCGTGAAGCGCAGAAGAACGCCGCCTTTCTCGACGGGCAGGTATCGCTCGGAAAACCCGCGCTCCCGTCGGCTGCGCGCGGCGCCTTCCGTATGACGCGGGAGCCGGGCGACCCCGAACAGAAGGCGTATATCGAGTTTGCGCGGGCGGTGGACGAATACGTCGTGAAGAACTGTCCCAAACTCGTCAGCCGTCGGCTGGTCTTCCGCGCCGACTGTATGGAAAAGGTGCTGACGGTGCCGGGCGGGACCGACGCGCACACCTTCCTTCCCCGCTGCTATCTCTATCTTTTCTTCACGGCGAACACCCCGGACGGCGTGCCGGTCGACCTGTTCACCGCGCTCGGCGGATACGGAAGTTTCGATCAACTCTTCCGCGACCCGAAGGACGTCTTTCCGGAGGTCGATCTTCTTTACGGAAAACTGCTTGCGAAAACCGAGGGCGTCCGCCCCGAGGCGGGTTTGAAGACCTGCATCCTCGGCGGCTCGCTTGCCGGGATGCTCGCGCACGAGGCGGTCGGACACACCGTCGAAGCGGATCTTGTGATCGGCGGTTCGGTCGCCGGTCCGATGCTCGGACGGGTCGTCGCCTCGCCCCTGGTTTCGCTCGTCGATTTCGCGCACTCCGCCTTCGGGCGGGCGGCACCGCTCCCGGTCTACGTCGACGACGAGGGAACGCCCGCCGTCGACGCCGAGATCATCCGGGACGGGATCCTCGTCGGATACCTGAACAACCGCGACACGGCGGTGCGCTTCGGGATGAAGCCGCAGGGCAACGCACGCGCCTACGCCCCGTCGGACGAGCCGCTGATCCGGATGCGGAACACCGCCATCCTGCCGGGGCATTCCCGGCTCTCGGATATGATCGCGTCGGTCGAGGACGGCTATTACCTGACCGACACCGGGAACGGGCAAGCCGACACGACGGGAGAATTCATGTTCGGGATCTCGATGGGATACGAGATCAAGAACGGGAAACTCGGACGCGCCCTGCTCGACACGACGATCTCGGGCGTGGCGTTCGAGATGCTGAAAACCGTCGATATGGTCTCGGACACCGTGACCTGGTCGAGTTCGGGCTTCTGCGGGAAGAAACAGCCGATGCCGGTCGGGCTCGGCGGCCCCGAACTCCGCTGCAAACTGCTGATGGGCGGACGCTGAGCAAAGGAGGATCAACCGATGACGGATCTGAAAAAACTGGCGGCGGAGTGCCTTGCCAAACTGAGGGCGGCGGGCGCCGATACGGCGCAGGCGCGGCTCTCGCTCTCCGAAAAACGCGAGTTCAATATCGACGGGGGCGAATTCTCGCTCTTCCGCACGACCTTCAACCGCAGTCTGACGCTGATCGCCTTCCGGGAAACGAAAACCGGCAGCGTCGTCGTCAACAGTTTCGACCCCGACGCGATCAACCGGGCGATCTCCGACTGTATGCGGAGCGTCGAGAGCGATTCCCCCGATCCCGCGCGCGGGATCGCCGCGTATCAGGGCGAACGCGAACTGGTCTACGGCGAGCCGGAACCCGACGCCGAAAAATTCTTCGCGGCGACAAAGCGTCTCAAAGCGGATATTGAAGAGCGCTATCCGACGATCATGATGGAACAGATGATCAACTCCCACGACAAAACCGAGTCGGTCTACGCCGACACGAACGGCAACCTCTTTCATATGCTTTACGGCAGTTACGGCGTCGGTCTGATGTTCTCGGCGCACCGGGACGGCAAATCGTCCAGTTTCATGGGGTGTGAATACGATACCGTCGATCTCGATACTCCCCTGATCGAGCAGGGCGATATTGCCCGCGTGCTGTCGGACGTCGAACGTCAGATCGACACCGTGCCGGTCGAGGGCAGTTTCACGGGAACGGTGATCTTCGCGCCCGACTGTCTCGGCGGACTGCTCCGCACGGCGATCGGGTGCTTCGCCTCGGGCACGCCGCTGATCGACGGAACGAGCGTCTGGCGCGACAAACTCGGACAGGCGGTCGCCTCGCCCGGTTTCACCCTTTCGCTCGCGCCGCACCATCCCGACGCCATCCTGCGGCAGCAGTTGACGGGCGACGGGTATCTGACCGAGGATTTCGACCTGATCCGAAACGGGATCCTTGAAAGTTTCGTCGCCGGGATCTACGTCTCGAACAAGGCGGGCGTCCCCCGCTCGAAGAACACCGCGACGGGCTGGCTCGTAATGCCCGAGGGCGATCGGTCGCTCGACGAGTTGATCGCCGGGGTGAAGGACGGGCTGTTCGTCTACCGCTTCTCGGGCGGTCATCCGGCGAACAACGGCGACTTCTCGGGCGTGGCGAAAAACAGTTTCCGTATCAGGGACGGGAAACTCGCCGACGCCGTCTCCGAGACGATGATCTCGGGGAACCTCGCCGATATGCTCCTCTCCTTCGAGGGAGCGTCGCGCGAGCGGGTGAAGGACGGATACTCGGTTCTTCCCTTCGCCGCCTTCTCCGGGATCACGATCTCGGGCAAATAATCCGAAAAGGACAATCAGCATGCTGCAATTTCACGTCTATCCCGGCGGGAAACGCCGGATCGTCACGTTCAGTTACGACGACGGGAGCAAAAACGACCCGCGGCTGGTCGCTCTGTTCAACAAATACGGGGTGAAGGGGACCTTCCATATCAATTCCCGCCGTTTCGCGGAAATGAGCGAGGAGGATAAGAAGGACTACGTCGCCCGCTACGACCGTCACGAGGTCGCCTGTCACACCGTCAATCACGGCTGGCTGACCCGAATGCCGGCTTCGTCGCTCATAAACGAAGTGATGGACGACCGCCGCACCCTCGAAACCTATACCGGCTATCCCGTCGTCGGGATGTCCTACCCCTCCGGCGACTACGACGACCGGGTGATCGCCGCCCTCTCCGCCTGCGGGATCGTCTACTCCCGCACGACGAAGGCGACCTTCAATTTCGGGTTCCCCGATAACTGGCTCGCGTGGCATCCGACCTGCCACCACCGCGACGCCGAAAAGCCGGTCGCCGAGTTTCTCGCCCGGCTCGATTCGGAATGGTACCGTCCCCTGCTCTATATCTGGGGACATTCGCACGAATTCAAGACCGAGGAGGACTGGGAGAGGCAGGAGAACCTCGTCGCCTCGCTTGCCGGGCTCGAACAGGTCTGGTACGCGACGAATATCGAGATTTACAACTATATCGAGGCGACCCGGCGCGTCCTCGTCTCCGCCGACGAAAGAATCCTGCACAATCCCTCGGCGCTCGACGTGTGGGTCGAGCGCGACAAGAAGGAGGTCTTCGTGATCCCCGCCGGCGAGACGGTCACGCTTCCGTGAAAAGATGGACTACAAACCTTTCAAACTGAAAAGCGATTTTACCCCGACGGGCGATCAGCCCGAGGCGATCGCGCGGCTCTGCGAGGGGATCGAACGGGGGGAACGGATGCAGACCCTGCTCGGCGTGACCGGGTCGGGCAAAACCTTCACGATGGCGAACGTCATCGCGCGCTGCAACCGTCCCACCCTGATCCTCGAACCGAACAAGACGCTGGCGGCGCAGGTCTGCTCCGAGATGCGCGAGTTCTTCCCCGACAACGCGGTGGGGTATTTCGTTTCCTATTACGATTATTATCAGCCCGAGGCGTACATTCCGGGCAAGGATATGTATATCGAGAAGGACGCGCTGATCAACGACGACATCGACAAACTCCGTCACAGCGCGACCTCCTCGCTTTTCGAGCGCCGCGACGTCATCATCGTGTCGAGCGTCTCCTGCATCTACTCGCTCGGCGACCCCGAAGAATACGAGGGGTTGCTCGTCTCGGTGCGCGAGGGACAGCGCCTCCGGCGGGAGGACCTGATTGCCCGGCTGGTCTCGATCAACTACGAGCGCAACGACCTGAACTTCGTCCGGAGCAAGTTCCGGGTGCGGGGCGACGTGGTCGAGATCTTCCCCGCCTCGTCGGGCGACCGGGCGGTACGGGTCGAGTTCTTCGACGACGTGGTCGACAGGATCAGCGAGATCAACGTCCTGACGGGCGAGTTGATCCGCGGGCTGGAATACGCCGCGATCTTCCCCGCCAGCCACTACGCCGTGTCGGGCGACCGACGGGAAAAGGCGCTGGAAGAGATCGAGCGTGAGATGGTCGAACGGGTCGAATACTTCAAGGGTCAGGGCAAACTGCTCGAAGCGCAAAGGATCGAGGAGCGGACGAAGTACGACCTCGAAATGCTGCGCGAGGTCGGCTTCTGTTCGGGGATCGAGAACTATTCGCGCGTCCTCTCGGGGCGCGAGCCGGGTTCGATGCCCTATACCCTGCTCGACTATTTCCCGAAGGACTTTCTGTTCTTCGTCGACGAGTCGCACGTCACGATCCCGCAGGTGCGCGGGATGAGCGGCGGGGACACCGCGCGGAAAAAGAACCTCGTCGATTACGGATTCCGGCTTCCGTCCGCGTACGACAACCGTCCCCTGAAATTCCCGGAGTTTGAATCGAAGATCGGGCAGACGATCTTCGTCAGCGCGACGCCCGCCGAATACGAACGCGAACACTCGACGGCGGTGGTCGAGCAGATCATCCGTCCGACGGGGCTGATCGACCCTGAGATCTTCGTCCGCCCCATCGCGGGGCAGGTCGACGACCTGATCGGCGAGATCAAGCGCACGGTCGGCGAGGGGGGCAAGGTGTTGGTCACGACCCTGACGACCAAGATGGCGGAGGACCTGACCGACTACTTCTCGACCCACGGGATCCGCGTCCGCTACATCCACCACAACGTGGAGACCATCGAACGGATGGAGATCATCCGCGACCTCCGGCTCGGGGTCTTCGACGTGCTCGTCGGGATCAACCTGCTCCGCGAGGGGTTGGACATCCCCGAGGTGTCGCTCGTCGCCATCCTCGACGCCGACAAGGAGGGTCTGCTCCGCTCCGAGACCTCGCTGATCCAGACGGTCGGGCGCGCGGCGCGCAACGTCAACGGGCGCGTCGTGATGTACGCCGACGTCGTCACCCGCTCGATGAAGGCGGCGATCGACGAGACCGAGCGGCGGCGCAGGATCCAGTCGGAATACAACGAAGCGCACGGGATCACCCCGCAGTCGGTGCAGAAGAAGGTACGCGAAGTCATCGAGATCAGCCGTCGGGCGGCGGAGGACTCCCCGCTCGGAAAACTGCCCGGCGCGAAGAAGAAGATGACCGCGAAGGAAAAGGACAAAGTAATCGCGGCTCTGACGACCGAGATGCGGGACGCGGCGGCGCGCCTCGACTTCGAGACCGCGGCGTATCTGCGCGACCGTATCCGCGCGCTGCGCGAGACGAAATAAACCGCAAAAATCCGGAACGGGCGGACACGCCCTTCGTCGTCACGCAAAAGAAAGGACTTCTATGGCATTCTTATCATTACAGGGGATCGGTAAGATCTACGTCTCCGAGGGGAACGTCGCCGTCGGTATCCGCGGCGTGGATCTCTCATTCGAGCGCGGCGAGTTCGTCGCGATCACGGGGCGGAGCGGCTCGGGTAAATCGACGCTCCTCAACGTCATCAGCGGAATGGACACCTACGAGGAAGGCGAACTCTTCATCGAAGGACAGCCGACCTCCCACTATCAGCAGTCGGACTGGGAGCTTTACCGTGAAAAGTATATCTCCTTCGTCTTTCAGGACTACAACATCATCGACAGTTACACGGTGCTTGAAAACGTCGAACTCGCCCTGATGAACATTCCCGATCGGCGGGAACGGCGGCGGCGGGCGCTTGAACTGATCGAGCGGGTCGGGTTGAAGGCGCACGTCCGCCACAAAGGAAGCAAACTGTCGGGCGGGCAGAAGCAGCGGACGGTCATCGCCCGCGCGCTCGCCAAGGACAGCCCGATCATCTTAGCCGACGAGCCGACCGGGAATCTCGACGCCGAGACCTCGCGCGAGATCATCGCCCTGCTCCGGGAGGTGTCGCGCGACAAACTGCTGATCGTCGTGACCCACAACTTCGAGCAGGTGGAGGAATACGCCACCCGGCACGTCCGCGTCTACGACGGCGCGATCGAGTCGGATCACGTGATCGCGCCCGCCCCCGAAAAGGTCGCAGAACCCGCCCCGGAGAAAAAACAGATCGCCCGGCGGAGCGACACGTTCGGGAACGGCGTTCTGCTCGGCAAAACGATGTTCAAAGCCACCCCGCGGCTTTCGGCGTTTCTGTGCTTTCTGCTTCTCGTCGGGACGGTCGCCATATCTCTTGTCACGTCGCTCACCGGGAGCGCGTGGGAGGCGTTCAAGTCTCCCCGCATGTTCCGTCACGTCCCGGGGCGGGCGGTCGTTATTTCGCGCGACGGAAGCCCCGTGACGACGAGCGAGCTGAACGCTCTTGCCGGGGAGTTCGGCGCCGAAAAAGCCGTCCGCTACGACTACCTGTACGACCAGACCTATTCCTTCTGGGACTGGGATTACAACATTGATTTCACCTACGTGTTTTCCGAAAACGGAGACCGGACGCCGAAAATCGGACGCGCCCCGGAAGGGGTGACGGAAGCGCATCTCTACCTTCCCATCTCCGCGTCTTCGATCTTCGGGAAAAAGGAGATCGCCGATCCGCCCGTTTTTCAGGCGCGTCTCGGGATGGGAACGGTTACGTTGACCGTCACCGGCATCACCTATTTCTACGACAATACGAAGACCGCCGAGGTCCGGCTCTCCGACGAGGGATTCCGGTTCCTTTCGGCGTACGCTCTGCTCGCCTCGCAGTCCTTCTCCGTCCGATACGAGATCAACGACGCGGACGGCGCCGCGTTCTATTCGGATGCGTGGGAACTTGACCGCGTCACCGTCGATCCCGCCCTGCCCGCCGGGACGGTGATCCTGCCCCCCAAGACGGCAAGAGCCGCCGCTGCCGTATACGAATCGTCGACCGATCCCGCCGTCGTTCTCCGGGACGAGTTCGTGACGGGCGGAACAAAATACAGGGCGGGCGACGGACAGACCTCCTGGACGTATCGGGCGGACGGTTTTACCGTCGGCGCCGGCGCGGGAGAAGGCAAAGGGAGTCTGACGGTTTCGCCCGATCTGTTCCTTGCCGCACTCGACGGGACCCAGGAAGCCCTCTACCGTCAGGCGTCGCTGTTCTTCGGCTCCGACCGGACGGCGAAACGCGCGATCGAGGGGATCAACGAAAAGGGGTATCTCGCCGTTTCGTCCGACACCACCTACACGCCCGACCCCGCCGAGATGATCGTGAGCTCGCTTCTGTTCCTTCTCACCGCCCTGCTCTGGCTCTTCGCCCTGCTCTTCTTCGCCTTCTTCGTTTCGCTCTGCTGCGGGCGCTCGATCGACGCCTTCCGCGGCGATACGTCGATCATGCGAAGTATGGGGATCCCGGTCAAGGTGATCCGGATCGGGATGTACGTCCGGATGCTCCTGTCGCTCGTCCCGGCGTACCTGCTCTCCGCCGTCGCCATGTTCTTTATCTTCCGGACGCCGGCGCTGAACCACTTTTTCCGATTCCCGCGCCCGTGGCAATTCGTGATGATCGCGATCGGGGTTCTGGCGCTCGCCCTGCTCTCGACCCGACGGCAGATCCGCCGTCTCTTCAAAACAAGCGTCAAAACTGCCCTGAGAGGAGGTGACGCGGCGTGATTACCATTCGTCATCTGGATAAAACCTTCAACCGCGGAAAACAGAACGCGATTCACGTCATCAACGACGTCACGCTCGACCTCCCCGCGTCGGGGATGGTCGCGATCTTCGGACGCAGCGGATGCGGCAAAACGACGCTGCTCAACGTCATCGGCGGTCTTGACCGCGTTCAGGGCGGTCAGGTCGAGATCGACGGGGAGAGGATGACCCTCTCGTCCGACGCGCTCCGCAACCGCTCGGTCGGCTATATCTTCCAGAACTACTGTCTCAACCGCGAAAAGACCTGCCGCGAGAACGTCGCCGACGCGCTCCGTCTGCTCGGCGTGTCCGACAGAACGCAGATCGACGCTCAGGTCGAGGCGGCGCTCCGCGCCGTCGGGATGGAACGCTTCGCCTCGCGGCTCCCCGACACGCTGTCGGGCGGGCAGCAGCAGCGGATCGCCATCGCCCGCGCGATCGTGAAAAATCCCCCGGTCATCCTCGCCGACGAGCCGACCGGGAACCTCGACGAACAGAACACCCTGCACGTGATGCGCCTGCTCAAAGCGATCTCGCGCGACCGTCTGGTTCTGCTCGTGACGCACGAAGAAAACCTGGTTCAGGCGTTCTCCGACCGGGTGATCGAACTCTCGGACGGGCGGGTCGTATCCGACCGGAAAAACGTCCCGACCGAGGGATTTACCGCCCGCGACAAGAACGCGATCTACCTCGGCGAACTGTCGCAGAAGACCCTGCTCGACGGTTGCGACGGCGTGTCGCTCGACGTCTACGGAGAGACTCCCGCGCCGGAGGTGAAACTCCGCCTGGTCCGGGCAAAAGACGGGCGGGTCTACCTCAAAATCGACGGGGGCAAGGTAAACGTCCTCGACGAATCGAGCGAGATCCATCTGGAAGAGGGGGTCGCGCCCGACGCGAAGGCAGGAAGCGAACCCGACGATCTCCCAGACCTCTCGGCGATCAAGCCGGTCAGGGGGGCGCGTCCGGGGCGGCTCTTCGGCTTTGCCGACGCCTGGAAGAGCGGCGTCCGCGCCAACCTCGGAAAGCGGAAGCGGGGACGGAAAGTGCTCCGCGGCGCGCTGGTCCTCTTCGCCGCCGTCGTGGTCTTCATGACCGCATCGCTCGGCGTATTCGTCCGCAAACTCATCGACGTGGACGGCGCGTACCATCACGGGATCGTCTACGCCTACGCGGGCGACGAAATCTCTGCCGCGGCGCTTGCCGCGATCGGGGAGGAAGAGGGGGTCGATTACCGCCAGATCATTCTGAACCGTCCCTCGTCCGACCGCGCCTTCTCGTTCTCCCTCGGAAACTTCGAGACCTTTTCGGGCGGCGGCGGCTACCTCTTCCGGGGCAGCGCGTCCATCACGGCGTCCGGGGTCGCGCTTCTCCGTTCCGCCGCATCGTCGCGGAAACTGATTGCCGGAAAGAATACCGGGCTCGGCGACGGCGACGCCCTGATCTCGGAGGGGATGGCGAAAGCCCTGCTTAAAGAGTCGACGGTGGATTATCTCCGCGCGCCGGGCGACCTGATCGGCGTTCTTTCCGAGGACGGCGATTACAGGATCGCCGGAGTCGTCGAGGGAAACGACCGCGAACTGTTCCTCTCCGCCCCCCGTCTCCTGTCCTACCGCTCCTTTTCCGAAACGACGGTCTACCTTTCCTCCGCGTTCAAGGAGATCGATCCGCCCGCGGACGGCAAGGTTTCGGTGATCCTTCCCTCCGATTTCGCGTCGGAAACGACGTCCCTGCCCGCAGCGGGAGACAGCGTGCTGATCAACGGCAAGTCGTTTACCGTCGACCGCGTGATCCGCGGGTTCGGTCAATCCTACGCCGAATGGTGCGAGGAACGCGGCTACGTCCTGCCTGCCCTGACCGACGATCCCGGATTCGCCCTCTCGGAAGAGTATCTTGCACACTATCCGGAATACCTGAACGAGAAAGCAGCCATCTTCGGCGATCCCGACGTCGCGACCGCCCTTTGGCGATCCGGTCGCGAGAAAACGGCGTACTACTGGTGCCGCCCGTTCGACGGGACGGTCCGCCCCGCGCTCGTTTCGCTTGCCTACCGTTCGCTCTGGCGCGAGGAACATCCGGGCGAAGATCCGAACCCGACCGAAGCCGAGGTCAGAGAATGGGCGACGGGTAGGGGAGATCCCGAAATGTCCGTCCTGTACGAGCAACGGAACGAACGCTACCTCTACACCGTTTATACCGAATCGTACCCGGGAAACAAGAGTTTCTATCCGTACGCAAACGGCTACCTCATGAACGATCAAGACGCGGAGGAGGCGTACGCCCGCGTCGGGAAAACGACCGTACTCGGCGGCTACCGAGAGTTTTACGAGTACAACGATTCTCTCGAATACACCGCTCCCGACGTGCTAAACGCAACCACCGACCTCCATCCGCTCTCGGCGTACGTGGCGTTCCGCACCTCCGACCCGGAGAAGACCGTCGCCGCGATCAGGGCGGCGCTCGGAGAACACTACGCGGATCTGGAACGGGAGAAAGGCAGTTACATCAACGAATGGGCGGCGCCGATCTACACACCCGCCGATTTCCGCCGCGAGGCGATGACCGAACAGAGAGCAAGCATCGTCTCGAACGCGATCGAACTCGCCGTCTTCCTTGCCGTGATGTCGCTCTGTATGTACCTCATTATGCGCGCGTCGACGATGGGACGCATCCGCGAGATCGGGATCTACCGCGCCATCGGCGTGTCGAAAAAGAATCTGGTCTTCCGCTTCTTCGTCGAGTCGCTTGCCGTCACGTCGCTGACCATCCTTGTCGGCTATCTCTTCTCGACCTTCCTGATCTCGGCGTGGCTCGTGAAGGTGCCGCTGCTCGGCAACTACTTCTACTACCCCGTCTGGATGGCGCTCTCGACCCTCGCGCTCCTCTTCGGGATCGGCTCGCTCTGCGGGACGCTGCCGGTGCTCTCCCTGTTGCGCAAAACGCCGAGTGAGATCCTGTCGAAATACGACATCTGACGGGACAGACCGAAAAGAAAAGAGACCCGTTCGCATCCGGCGAACGGGTCTCGGTTTTTTTCGTTTGGCTTTATTTCGCGGGTTCCTTCATGATGCGGATGACGGCGTCGAGATCCGCCTCCGGGACTTGGAGCGTGGTTTTCAGATAGTTGTAGGTCTTGTCCGCGAAGGTGTCGCCCGGCATCTCCTTGATGTCCTTGACGTAGCGATTCTCGATCTTCGATTTCGTTCTCGCCGATTCGATGTAGCCGAAGTTAGAGAAGAGATAGTCGCGCCAGAGATCGTTTTCCGACACGCCGCAGAGCGCGTTGACGAGCCACGCGACCAGCCCCGTGCGGTCGGTGCCGATGCGGCAATGGAAGTAGAGCGGATAGTTGTTCTCGTCGGCAAGGATAGCGAAAATATCCTTGATCCGCGAAAGACTCTTCTCGCCGAGTGAATCGTTCCAGAGCATCGAGCAGGAGTAGTACGCGACCCCCTCGCCGAGCACCGTCGCGGTCAATCCGCCGTTCTCGTTGCCGTCGCCCGCCGCCTTCGATTCGCGCAGGTCGATCTCGCCCTTGATGCCGAGATCCTCCTTCATCGTGCGGATCCCCTCCCGGGAGATCACGACGTCGGTACCGTAGTTGATCGTGAGTTGTCCGCCCCGGAAAAGAAGCCCCTGCCGGATCCGTCCGCCGTCGACGGTCTTCCAGCCGCCGAGGTCCCGGACGTTGGTGATCCCGTCGACGTAAAGGTTGCGCGGACCCTGCTCCTCGGTCTCAAACGAGGCGATCTTGGACGCCGAGGCGTCGCCCTCGTCGTCCAGCGCCGTGACGTTCCAATAATAGGTCGTGCCGATCATCGGGTTGTAGAACTCGTACACGGTCTTGTTCCCCGAGACGGTCGCTTCCCTCGCGTCCGAGAGATCCGCCTTCGTCCCGATCCGGACGACGTAGGACGAGATCCTGCCCGACGCGGACTCGGAGATCCGCCAGGAGAGGCGGATGGGCTCCGGGCGACTGAGTTCCTCGACCCCTTTGGCGTAGGTGGACGCCTTGTCGGGATCCCTTTCGGTAAGATACTTTGCCTGCGACGCCGTGTGAATCGACGTACTCGCCGGGACGCTCAGCCGGATGGTGTATTTCGCCGGTTTTTCCGTCGTGACCGCGTCGGTCGTTACCGCCGCCGTCGTCCCGCCGGGCGTCTCCTCGGTCTTCACGCAGGACGCGAGCGCCGCGACTGCAAGGATCAGAACGAGGATGAGGAAAGAGAATCGGACAAATCGTTTCATAATAATCTCCCCTGCTATAACAATCCGTTTTTCTTTTATTATTATTATAATTGTTTTTGACTGCAAAATCAAGTGCGGACTTGTGCCGTTTTTTTGACTTTGCAAAGAGTTTTTTCGTTTTTTGCCCGAGATAAAACAAGCGGCGGGCGCGCGGTAAAACGCGCGCCCGCCCGATTGATACGCGGGGAGCAAGGATTCCCGATCCTGTGGCGCGGGCGGCGCCTCGGTTTGCTTATCGGTCCGCGGAGCGTGCCCCGCCGTCGGTTTTTACTTCGCTTCGTACCACATCGTCGCGGGGACGAAGACGCCCGTCTCGACCTCGAGTTTCGCGTTAAGGTCGGGGCTGGTCGCCTTTTTCACGTCCTGCACGAAAGCGGAGCCGATCGTCGCCGAGTAGTCGGCGATCTCAAAGTAGCCCTTGTCGCTCTTCATCCTCGTCGAATCGAGGAACGCGCCGTGCAGATACAGGTGATCGTTTTCGGTATACTCGATCCCGCCCGCACCGTCGGACGCCGCGGTGAAGAACTGACGATCGTATTGTACGTCTTTCGTAATCTCCGTCGTCGACGTATGCGAAACGGGAACGCCGTCGATATAGATCCAGATCTGAATGTAATAGGTTGCGTCGGCGCCCGATTTGACCGCGTCCGCGTTGGAGACTTCCTCACGGACGCGGATCTGTACGCGGTGCCAGCCCCATTGCGTATCGCCGAGCGGCTGTCCGTCGCCCGCGTTCGCGCCGCCGAGGTTCGGGTAGGCGGTGACGTCGGCGACCGTCCCGCCGAATCTCGGATACAGGTGGTCGGGCTCGATCGTTCCTGCCGCGGTAAATCCGCCCGCGAACTTACAGGTCGCCCACTGGGACTTGCAATCGTTCGTCAGTTCCAGACGGACGATGCCCATATTCCCGTTCGAGCCGCTCTTGTTGGGAACGAATCTCGTGTCGACGGCGGGCATTACGTTGCCGGTATTATAGAGATTCAGAAGCGACTCGTTCCAGAGGATCGAATACTCGACGAGGAGGTCGTTGCCCGCCTCGTAGAAGTGCTTGTCGCTGCGGATCTCGCCGAGCGTGGCGCCGCCCGCAGTGTACTTTCCGCTCGCGGTGGTAAAAATCTGTACGTCGTGCTTGAAGGTCGCGTCCTCCCCCTGCTCCTCGTGGCAGCGCGTGCATACGCCTGTGCGATGCACGACCGGATTCAAGAGCGTCGGTTCGGTCGACCAGACCTCGACGTTATGATTCGCGGGATCGGGATCGAGCGGCGTGACGGTCTCGGCGATCGGTTGCAGGCAGACGGTGCAGTGCTTGGACTTGTAGCCCCCGTCCGTACAGGTCGGCACGTCGTCGATCACGAACTCCTCGCCCGGCGTGTGGGGGAGCTGCGGGATCGCGGTGATCGAATCGGGATCCTGCATGTCGCACTTCTTGCAATACCGGGATTTCTGACCGGCGACGCTGCAGGTCGGTTCAGAGTCGATGATGAACTCGCTCCATTCGTGTACGCACGCAGAACTCTCTCCCGTCGTCGCGGAGGCGGTGTCCTTCGCCCCCCCCTTCTTTTTGTCGCAGGACGAAAACGCCGCGACGGAAAGGATCAGAACGAGGATCAAGCATGAGAATCCGATAAACCGCTTCATAAATGACTCCCCCGTAATGCTTTTTTCTTTATTATAACAGGAATCCTGTGCCAAATCAAGCGAGAGTTTGCGCCAGAATTTCGGGTTTGCGCGGGCGTTCGCGTTCCGGGGGACGCCCCGGAGAAACGGAAAGCCCGCGCCGCGGGATCGTTTTTCCCGTGGCGCGGGCAGGGGTTTGCGGGTCGGCGGGGCGCGCCCCGCCGCCTACGTTTACTTCGCTTCGTACCACATCGTCGAGGGGACGAAGACGCCCGTTGCAACCTCGAGTTTCGCGTCAAGGTCGGGGGCGGTCGCCTGCTTGACGTTCTGCACGAAGTCGGCGCCGACCGTCACCGAATAATCGGCGATCTCGAAGTAGCCGGTCCCGCTCGTCATCCTCGTCGAGTCGAGGAACGCGCCGTGCAGATACAACTCGTCGTTCTCGGTGTATTTGATCCCGCCCTCTCCGTCGGGCGCCGCCGAGAAGAGTTTGCGGTCGGAACCGTTCCACTTGTGATCTGTGCCCGAGTTATGCAGGACGAGCACACCGTCGATATAGACCCAGACCTGCAGTTTGTAGGTCGCGTCGTCGCCCGCCTTCACGGCGTCGACGTTGGTGACCTCGTTCCGATAGCGGATGCTGACGCGGTGCCAGCCCCACCGGGTCTCGCCGAGCGGTTCCCCGTCGCCGAGGTTCGCGCCGCCGATATTCGGGTAGGCGGTGACGTCGTCCACCGTCGTATCGAATCTCGGATAGGGGCTGTCGGGTTCGCTGGTCTTCAGCGCGGCGACCTCGAACGCCCCGGCGAACTTACTGGTGCACCATTCGGACTCGATGTCGTCGGCAAGCTCCCAGCGGACGATGCCGGAGTTCCCGGAAGTCCCCGCCTTCGTCGAGGTGAATCTCGTGTCGATCGTCGCCATGCTTTTCTTGTACATATTGAGAAGCGTTTCGTTCCAGAGGATCGAGTACTCGACGAGCAGGTCGTTCCCCGCCTCGTAGAAGTGCTTGTCGCCGCGGATCTCGCCGAGCGTGGCGCTGCCCGGGGTGTATTTCCCGCTCGACGTGGTGAAGACCTGCACGTCGTGCTTGAAGGTCGCGTCCTCCCCCTGCTCCTCGTGGCAGCGCGTGCATACGCCCGTGCGATGCACGACCGGATTCAGAAGTGTCGGTTCGGTCGACCAGACCTCGACGTTATGCTTCGTGGGATCGGGATCGAGCGGCGTGACGGTATCGGCGATCGACTGCAGGCAAACGGTGCAATGCTTGGACTTGTAGCCCGTTTCCACGCAGGTCGGCTCGGAGTCGATCACGAACTCCTCGCCCGGAGTGTGGGGGATCGTCGGGATCGCGGTGATCGACGCGGGATCCTGCTCGTCGCACTTCTTGCAATACCGGGATTTCACGCCGGGGACGGTGCAGGTCGGTTCGAGATCGACCTCGTACTCGCCCCATTCGTGTTCGCAACCCGTCTTCTCCCCCGTCGTCACCGAGGCGGTGTTCTTCCCCTCTCCCGTCTTCCTGTCGCAGGACGCGAACGCGAAGACGCAGAGGACGAGGCACAGGATCAGGGTCAGACCGAACGCAATTCTTTTCATAGTTCTCCTCCTTTTAAAAGCGTCGATGGACGATCCAGTTTCGCCATCTTTTTGAATTTCAGTATACCATTTTTTTGCTTTTCTTGCAATACCGCGGCGGCGACAAAACAAAATTTCGGCGTTTTACGCAAAAGCGTCCCCCTTGGTTTGTATAGAATAACGAATCCGAACGCCGGGCAGGACGACCCGGGACGGCAAAAAAACAGCCGCGCACCCGTTTCGATGCGCGGCTACGTTCATACGAACTCGTCGATATGCGTTTTGACGTATTCCGTGATCTTCTCTTTGACGCGGGGACCCGCCCCGGCAAGGAAGGCGCGGAAGGGGGCGCAGTCGCCCTCGTAGGAACCGAAGTGATAGAGCAGCAGCCGTCCGTCGTCGTCGAGTCCGAGCGCGCTCAGCGCGCGCGACGCGGAGTCGACCATCTCCTTGTTTTTGAGAAGCCGGTCGACGTCGGCGTCCCCCGCCTCCGTGAACTGCAACAGATAGAACGGCAGAAAGAGCGGATGGAGCACGTCGGGCATCGCGGAGAGACGGTGCCGGTTGGCAAAGTAGTAGGCGAAGCACCCGGCGAGCCGCTCGTCGATCCGCTCCCACGTCAACTCCCCGACGGGAATATCCGTTTTGGTCTCCCTGTCGTAGAGGAAGAGATTGCGCGGCGCGGGATTCAGACTCGCCGCAAAGATGAACCACGCAATGCAGGACAGGATCGCGGAAGCCGAACCGCCGACGTACCATCCGATCCTGACGCCGAGCCGTCCGGGTCCGAATCCCTGACGGAAACAGATCACCGCGCCGACGGCGGAGACGGCGGCGAACAGAAAGATCAGGGCGCGCGCGGCGAGCGCCGCGGCGTCGTGTTTTTTCTCCTCGTTTACGGGATCCCGTTTCTTTTCTTCTTTTTTCATCGTTTCATTCTTCTTCAAAGGTGAGGGCGTCGTCGGTCATCGAGGCGATCTTCGCCAGCGACTCGATCCGCATCCCCATCTCGCGGAGCAGTTTCCCGCCCGGCTGAAAACTCTTCTCGATCACGATCCCCGCGCCGACGAGCGTCGCGCCCGAGGCGAGCGTGATCTCGCGGAGCCCCATCAGGGCGTTCCCGAGCGCGAGAAAATCGTCGATGATGAGCACCCGGTCGGAGGGATCGAGGTATTCCTTCGAGACGACGATGTCGCAGGTCGTGCCGTGCGTGAAGGAGTCGACCCTCGCGGTGTAGACGTCGGACGACAGGTTGCTCGTGCGGCTCTTCTTGGCGAAGACGACCGGAACGCCGAAATGCTGGGCGGTAAGACACGCGATCCCGATCCCCGACGCCTCGATCGTCAGGATCTTGGTGACCCCGTCGTTTTCAAAGCGGCGGTAGAATTCGCGCCCGAGTTCCGAGACGAAAGGAACGTCGATTCGGTGATTGATGAACCCGTCCACTTTCAGTACGTTCCCCGGTCTGATCTTTCCGTCCCGGCGGATCCGGTCTTCCAACAGTTTCATAGTCTTCCCTTTCAGGCGCGTCGCCGCGTTTATTTCTTGTCCCGGTTGATGGTACGAGTCGTGGTTCTGGTGTAGAGGTAGCGATCCTCTTTTTCGGTCAGGTGCAGGTCGGTGAACTGATCGAGGGGATAGATCGGGGAACGGTTCTTCCGCCGATAGGAGAGAATCACGCCGAGGACGGCGGCGAGCGCCGCGACAAGCCCGACGATCACGCCGATCAGGACGACGTTGCCCCACTCGATCACGCCGGCGGCGGCAAACAGCAACGCATTCATATCAGAATCCTCCTCCCGCCATCACCAAAGCCGAGATCAGCCCGCCGAGGAAACCCGCGACGGCGAAAACGATGCCGCCGAGGATCGCGAGTTTGCCGGGCGAGACCGGGAGTCTTCCCCAGATCTTTCCGGTGTGGCCGTTCATCGCGTATCGGTACATTTTCTCCTTCACCGGGTAGGCGAAGACCCAGACCGGCATCAGCGAGTATTCCCAATGGCTGTTCTTCACGCGAACGCCGCAGGCGCGGGTGTTCACGGTGGTGTAGCCGGAGATCGTGCGCCGCAGAAGGGTCGAGGCGTAGCGGTTCATCCGCTCCTTGACCTCTCCGTAGAGCTGTTCGCGTTCGATGTCGCGTTTCTTGGCGTAGAAGCCGGTCAGGTACGGCATACTGAAATCGGTCAGCGCCTCCGACGGGAAGGGCAGGATCCCTTCGAGCATACTCTTGTCCTCGGTCGAGAGCGCCGAGGTCGTCAGGTCCTCGAAATGGACGTCGCCCCGCCGATGCACGTCGTAGTAGCGCGTCTCGGTCACCTCGGTGTTCCCGCGGGTATAGCGGCGGACGTCGGTCGCCTCGGCTTCGAGGTGACAGTCGGTGTCGGCGTCGGTCACCCAGAAGGGATAGTAGACGCCCTCCATCTTTTCAAGGCATCCGCGCCGGAAAAGTCCGCGCGGGATGAACCATTTTTTCTTGGCAAAAGAAAGAAATCTGTCTTCCGCCCTGTCGCGGCTGATCTTGAAGGGGATCAGTTTGTGCGGCTTCATCTGTCCCGCGACTTTTCCGTGCAGAAGGATCGGCGCGTGGCAGTAGAGGCAGAAGGAGGCGGCGGTGTTCGCGTCCGCCACGATCTCGGCGCCGCAGTTGTCGCAGACGTATTCCTGCAAACTGTCGCTGTAATCGCGTCCCTCTTCCTCTTCGCGCTTCGCCGCGTCGTCGGCGCCGGAGGCGCGAAGATCCGCCTCCGAAAACTCCGACATACAGAACTCACAGGCAAAACATTGTTTGTCCGGGTCGAATTGCAGGGTCGCCCCGCAATTCGGGCATTGATAGACGGTTGCTGCCGTTTCCATTACGTTTCCCCGGAATTACGGACGCTTCGTGCCGCAGTCGGCGCAGAATTTGCCGGTGTTCTCTTTCCCGCATTCGGGGCAGATCCACTTGCCGTCCGCGGGCTTCGGCGCGCCGCATTCGGAGCAGAACTTGCCGGTGTTCACCGCGCCGCAGGCGCAGGTCCAGGTCCCCGTCGGAGCGGGTTTCGGAGCGCCGCACTCGGCGCAGAACTTACCGGTGTTGGTCGCGCCGCAGGCGCAGGTCCAGGCGTTCGCCTTCTGCGCCGCCGCCTTCTCCTCGGCGGCTTTCTTCTCCGCCTGCTGCTGACGGATGAGTTCCTGATTGTTCGCGCTCATATTGCCGAACATCGCGCCGCCGGCGTTCATCCCGACGCCCATTCCCATAAAGGTCGCCGCCGTGCCGCTCGAATTGCTGCCCGCCGCTTCAAAGCCGCGCGCCATCGCGCCCTGCACGTAGCCCTCGCGCACCGTCGGATCGCCGAGCATGGCGCCCTGGTTGCGCATATTGATGAGTTTCTTCGATTCCTCGTCGTAGGAGATCGACGCGATACCGACCGCCTGGATCTCCATACCGCGCATATTGCGCCAATCCTCGTCGAGGATGTTCTGCATATAGCGCGAGAGGTCGCGTCCCTTCGAGACGACCTGCGACACGCGCACGCCGTCCGCCGACATCTGGTTGATCGCCGCCTGCAACGCCTCGAGGAACTCGGACAGGTACTGTTCGTTGATCTGCTTGATGTCCACGCGGTCGACGTTCTTCGCGATCGCCTCGGCGTAGAATTTCAGAGGATCGACGATCTTGATGGAATAAGTGCCGTGCGCGCGCAGGAAGAGTTCGGCGTTGTAGAAGTTGTCGAAATAGTTGACCGGGTTCGGCGTACCGAACTTGATCCCCTTGATCTCCTGCAAATTGATGTAGATGACCTTCTGCTTCTGGCTCGGCACGCCGCTGAACTTCACACGGCTGAATGCGTCGCGGAGCGAGTCCCCGAACTGTCCGTTGAAGAGACTGGGCGTCGAACTGTTGTCGACCTTGTAGTACCCCTCCTCGGCGGTATAGTCGACGACCTTTCCGCCGTCGAGCAGCATCATGAACTGGTTGGGATAAACGTGGATGATCGACCCGTTCGAGATCAGGTCTTCGGTCCCCTTCTTATTGCCGAAGCGGCGGTCGTTTTTGCGAACCGTGATCCCCTTCGTGCAAACGGTGGTGTCGCTCATGTTGTCGGCTTCCAGAACCTCCAACCATTGGTCGGCGAGGTTGCCCGAAACGGCGCTTGCGATCGCTTTGATGATTCCCATTGTTCGTTTTCCTTTCCTATCGGTTTTTTGCCGTCCGCCCGGACGGGCGGAGCGGCGGATTGGAATACTCCGATTTTCATTATATAACAAACCCGACAAAAAATCAAGTGATTTTCGCCCCCTTCTCTTCTTTTCGCGCGCGCGCCGCCCGCCGCCGTCCTCCCCGCCCGACGCTCGTTAGCACTCTTGCCGTTCGAGTGCTAACATTTACATTTTGTTCATAGTGCGGTCAAAAGCCGTTCACGATTCGGGGATATACTATCGTCAGATGGTCAAAGAAAGTCTAACCGTCCTTTCGGGACGGCAGAGAACGGAGTGATACGAATGGTCAACGCGGAAAAATACACGCAAAAAAGTTTGGAGGCGCTGCGCGAGGCGCAGAATCTGACCCTGAAAAACGGCAACCAGCAGATGGAGCAGATCCACCTGATGCGGGCGCTGATCGTCGAGAACGACGGACTGATCCCCGGGCTGCTCAAAGCGGCGGGGGTCGAGGTCAATCTGCTTGCCGGGGCGCTCGACATCGCGCTCGGACGGCTGCCGAAGGTGACGGCGAGCGGCGACGACCGGATCTACGTTTCGCGCGAGGTCGACGCGGCGCTCACCGAGTCGGAGGATATTGCCGAGAAGATGCGGGACGAGTATATCTCGGTCGAACATATCCTGCTCGCCCTGATCGACAAAGCCGACGCGACCCTCTCCCAGATCTTCAAAAAGAACGGGATCTCCCGCGACGCGATCCTCCCCGCCCTGAAACAGGTGCGCGGGAACCGACAGGTGACGAGCGACAACCCCGAGGCGACCTACGACGTCTTGAAGAAGTACGGCACCGACCTGACGGCGCAGGCGAGGGCGCAGAAGCTCGATCCCGTGATCGGGCGGGACGACGAGATCCGGAACGTGGTGCGGATCCTGTCGCGGAAAACCAAAAACAACCCCTGCCTGATCGGCGAGCCGGGCGTCGGAAAGACGGCGATCGCCGAGGGGCTCGCGCTCCGGATCGCGCGGGGCGACGTGCCGGAAAATCTGCGCGACCGCGTTCTCTTCTCGCTGGATATGGGGGCCCTGATCGCGGGGGCGAAGTTCCGGGGCGAGTTCGAGGAACGGCTCAAAGCCGTGCTGAACGAGGTGAAGGCGTCAGAGGGGAAAATCATCCTCTTCATCGACGAACTGCACACCATCGTCGGCGCCGGTAAGACCGACGGGGCGATGGACGCGGGCAACCTTCTGAAACCGATGCTCGCGCGGGGAGAATTGCACTGCATCGGCGCGACGACCCTCGACGAGTACCGCAAGTACATCGAGAAGGACAGCGCGCTCGAACGGCGGTTCCAGCCGGTTATGGTCGACGAATCGTCGGTCGAGGACACCGTCTCGATTTTGCGCGGGCTGAAAGAACGGTACGAGGTCTATCACGGAGTGAAGATCCACGATCAGGCGCTGATCGCCGCCGCGACCCTCTCGAACCGTTACATCACCGACCGGTTCCTGCCTGACAAGGCGATCGACCTGGTCGACGAGGCGTGCGCGCTCATCAAGACCGAAATGAACTCGATGCCGACCGAGATGGACGAGATCGCGCGTCGGATCATGCAGCTTGAAATCGAGGAAACCGCGCTGAAAAAAGAGACCGACAAGCTCTCCGCAGAGCGGCTTGAAAAACTGCGGGCGGAACTCGCCGACAAACGCGACGAGATGAACGCGATGCAGGCGAAGTGGAAGAACGAGAAAGACGCGATCGGGCGCGTGCAGAAGATCCGGGAGGAGCTCGAACGGACCAACGCCGAGATCGAAGCCGCCGAGGCGCGTTACGATCTGAACAAAGCCGCCGAATTGAAGTACGGCAAACTGCCCGGTTTACAGAAGCAGTTGGAGGAAGCCGAACGGTCGGAAGCAGAAGCCGGCGAGAAGGGGACTTCCCTTCTGCGCCGCGCCGTCACCGAGGAGGAGATCGCGCGGATCGTCGCGCGCTGGACCGGGATCCCGGTCGCCCGCCTGATGGAGGGAGAACGCGAAAAACTGCTCCACCTCGACGACGTTCTGCACCGTCGGGTGATCGGGCAGGACGAGGCGGTCTCGCGCGTCGCCGACGCGATCCTGCGTTCGCGCGCGGGGATCCAGGACCCGAACCGTCCGCTCGGATCGTTCCTGTTTCTCGGTCCGACCGGGGTCGGAAAGACGGAACTCGCCAAGGCGCTCGCCGAAGCGCTGTTCGACGACGAAAAGAACCTGATCCGGATCGATATGACCGAGTATATGGAGAAGTTTTCGGTCTCGCGGCTGATCGGCGCGCCTCCGGGATACGTCGGCTACGACGAGGGCGGACAACTCACCGAAGCCGTCCGGCGTCATCCCTACTCGGTCGTGCTGTTCGACGAGGTGGAGAAGGCGCATCCCGACGTCTTCAATATCCTTCTGCAAGTGTTGGACGACGGGCGGATTACCGACAGTCAGGGGAGGACCGTCGATTTCAAGAACACCATCCTGATCCTGACGAGCAACCTCGGTTCCGACCTGATCCTCGACGGGATCGACCCGTCGGGCGAGATCTCGGACGAGGCGCGCGCGGGGGTCGACCGCCTGCTGAAAGCGTCGTTCCGCCCCGAGTTTCTGAACCGGCTGGACGAGATCGTTTTCTACCGTCCGCTGACCCGCGAGAATATCGTCCGGATCGCCGATCTGCTCCTCAAGGGGCTGACGGCGCGGCTGAAAGAAAAGGATCTGACCCTCGAACTCTCCGACGCGGCGAAGGACCTGATCGCCGACGCCGGGTACGATCCGGTCTACGGCGCGCGTCCGATGAAGCGGTTTTTGCAGTCGAAACTCGAAACGCTGATCGCGCGCAAGATCCTGTCGAGCGATCCCGCCCCCGGCACGACCCTCACGGTCGACGCCGAGAACGGAGAACTCACCGTCAGATAAAAACCCTGCCCGTGCGGTTTTCCGCACGGGCGTCGCTTTGCACGGCGCGCAAATTTGCGCGCTTTTTCTTTTTTTCGTATTGCTTTTTTTGCAGAAACGCGGTATAATGAAAATCTAATTTGTTGACGGGTCGCTTTTTCGACCCGAATCCGATCCGTAAAGGATGTGTGTGAAATGAAACGATTGCTCTGCCTCTGTCTCGTCCTCTGTTCGATCCTGCTGCTGCTTCCCTCCTGCAACGACCAGGCGGGACCCGCCGGAACCTCCGCGCCCGCCTCGACCGTGGACCCGAACGCGCCGGTCTACACCGTCATCTTCAAGATCCGGGGAGAACTCTACGAGGTCCCCACCCGGGAAAACGCGATCCCGGTTCCGCCCGAGGGTTACGACGCCCCCTACTCCACCGTGGACAAGAACTTTACCTTCGCGGGGTGGGATAAGGAACTCGTCGCCCCGACGGCAGAATATATGGAAAAATACAAGCAGATGGTCTACTACGCCCGCTACGACTCCGAAACGCGGTATTACGACGTCACCTTCCGGATCGGGGAGGAAACCTATCCCGTTTCGGTCGCGGCGAACGAACTCCCCGTCTGCCCGGTCACGCCCGAATCGAGCGGTCAGGTCTTCACAAGATGGGATAAGGAACCCGTCCCCGCGAAGGAAAACGCCGCTTATACCGCCGTGTTTATGGACGACGATTGCCCCTCCACCTTTACCGTCGCGACCTGGAACATCGGACATTTCGCGAACGGCAACGCGGCCGAATCCAAGATTAAAGACGCGGATTACGACACGAAGTCGAGCTCGTTCCGGAACTATATCAACGGTCTCGGCGCCGATCTGCTCTGCCTGAACGAATACAGCCGGTATTTCACGGATTCGCAGAACCATCCCGCCTCCGAGGCGCTGTTTGAGGAAACGCCGCCCGTCTACTACGCGGGTCCGCAGCGGAATTTCAGCTGCAACGCCGTTTTCTCACGCCTGCCGCTCCGGAACCTGACGCTGCACGAATTCGAGTGCAATAAGAACGCGGTCCTGCTCTATTCGAGTTCCAACAAGGCGCACTTTTACTACTACGTCACGGCGGAACTCACCGTCGGGACCGAGACGGTGCATTTCGTTTTCACGCACCTCGCGTTTGACGAAGCCCGGACGCCCGACACGGTCTGCATGGCGCAGATCAACGAGTTGATCGAACTCTACAAGGACGTCGATCACGTCGTCATGATGGGCGACTGGAACGCCTACCACAAGAATATGTTCGATCCGTTCGCCGACGCGGGCTACACGCTCGGCAACTACGGAGAGACGCTGACCTGCATCGGATCGAAAACCGGCGGGTTGGAATGGGCGGTCGACGACATCATCGTCAAGGGGCTCACGATGACCGGTTTCCACGCCGTCAACACGGGGCTCTCGGATCACATCGCCGTCGTCGCGACCCTGACGCTCCCGCAGCCGTAAACGTCGGTATCCTCCCTGCCCGCGGGCAAACCGTCCTTGACGGGCAAGCGCAACTGCGATCTATGACGAAAGACCGGGCGAACAGACAATTCTGTTCGCCCGGTCTTTCATATACGGGGGCGGTCGTTAATTTTTGCGGTAAGAATCGACTTTTTCGGCAAGGAACTTGGCGCGCTCCGCCATAAAGCGGGCGACCGTGGGATAGAACTCGGTTTCAAAGCGGGTGAAGAAATTGTCGGCTTCGAGGGTCAGGTCCCCCGTATAGTCGATCTCGCCGAGCGCGCGGCAGACGGGATCCCACTTGATCCGTCCGACCCCGGGCAGCGTGTGCAGATCGTCGATATAGTCGACGTCGTGGACGTGGAGCGCGCCGAGCCGGTCGTGTCCGATGATCCGGATCGCGTCCTCCGGCTCGCGGTTGCAGAGCGCGACGTGCCCGACGTCAAGGCAGACGGTGAAACTGTCGGGGTCGTCGACGGCGTCGAAGACGTCGGCGAGTTCCTTCGGGTCCGCGCAGATGTCGTCGACGATCAGGTTGCTCGTCGGGTTTCTCTGCCACATATTCTCGATCGCGACCTTGACGCCGTATTGCCGGATCAGCGGGACGAGCCCCCGGTAGAACTGCACGTTCAGGTCGAAGATCTCCTTCTCGTGCCCGTAGTAGCGACCGGGCTGCAGGGGGTGGACGATCATCTGCTTCACGCCGAAGCGGGCGACGACTTCAAACACGCGCCACAGTTCGGGTTGGATCCTGGTGATGAATTTCTGATACCCGAAGGGCGCGTGCGCCTGCCGGAAAACGACGCCGTACCCGGCGGCGATCTCCTTCGCCCTCTCCTGTTCCTCTCGGGACGGCAACTCCGACAGATCCGCGACGTTGAGCGAGAGATCGAGCGCGGGATAGCCCGCCTCGCACAGCAGTCTGATCCCCTCGGTAAACCCGTACGCCTCCACGGCGTTTTGCGTTTGCGTTGCAAAAAGCATATCGTTTCTCTTCCTTATCGTTTTTTCGGTTTTATTATACCGCGTTCGCGGCCCGCCCCGCAAGAGCGCCGATTGACGGCGGATTGCCCCGGTTTGCCCTTTACACGAGCGAGTAGACCGATTTGAACTTTGCTTCGAGATAATCGAGGTAATAGTCGACGTTGAGAGGTTCGCCGGTGATCCGCCGGATCCACTCGTCGGGGTCGCAGAGCGACGCGATCGAAAAGACCCTTTCGGTCAGCCAATCGCCGACCCTGTGAAGGTCGCCGCGACCGACGGCGGCGAAGACGTCGAACTCCTTTTCCATCGTGCGGAGGATCTGCGCGCCGTAGGCGTTGCCGAGCGCGTAGGAGGGGAAATAACCGTACATCCCCGTCCAATGCACGTCCTGCAAGCACCCCTCCGCGTCGTTTTTGACCGTGACGCCGAGGTATTCCTTATACTTCGCGTTCCACGCGGCGGGGATCTCGCCTACCTTGATCTCTCCGTTGATGAACGCCCGTTCGAGTTCGTAGCGGATCAGGACGTGGATCGGATAGGTCAACTCGTCGGACTCGCACCGGTTGAGCCCCGGGGTCGAGGCGTTGACGGCGAGATACAGTTCCTCCTCCGACACGTCGGAGAAGGTCTTTCCGCCGATCTTTTTGAAGAGCGGGTACAGATAGCGGATGAACGCGCGGCTCCGCCCGATCAGGTTCTCGTAGAAGCGCGAGACGGTTTCGTGCATCGCGCTCGTCATATTGTCGGCGACGTGGTCGGGGTAATACTCCTCCGGCTCGTTCTGCATAAACAGGGCGTGTCCGCCCTCGTGCAGAGTGGTGAAGATATTGGAGACGAAGTTGTTTTCGTAGTAGTGGGTCGTGACCCGCACGTCCTTCGGTCCGTAGTGATCGGTAAAGGGGTGCTCGGTCGTCGCGAGGACGAGCGAGGAGCGCCGGAGTCCCTCTGCGTCGAGGATGGCGCGCGAGAACGTCTCCTGCTTTTCGATCGGGACGGGGCGGGTAAGGAAATCGGTGCGGATGGGTCTTCCCTCCTCCGCGATCCGCTTGACGAGCGGCAGGACGCGCCGTTTCAGAGCCGCGAAGAAGAGGTCGAGCTGCGCGACGCTCCCGCCCGGCTCGTAATCGTCGAGCAGAGCGTCGTAGGGAGTGGGGTACTTTTTATCGCGGAGCGCGACGGCTTTTTGCGTCAGGTCGATCATTTTGGCGAAGGCGGGCGCGAAGCGGGAGTAGTCCGACGCCTTCTTCGCCGCCAGCCACGCGGCGTAGGCGCGGGTCTCGGCGCGGTGGAACTCGAAGGCGAAGGCGGGCGTGAGATTCTTCTCCTTTTCGTTTTCGCGAAAAAGCATCTCGACCGCGCGCCTCTGCCGGTCGGTCAGCCCCTCTCCGTCGTTTTTCAGGGCGGTCAGCAGCCCGACGTAGCGCTTCGAGTGCGTGAGCGAAAAGATCCGGCGTCCGAGGATCGCCATATCCTCCCCCGCCCGATCCATTCCCTCTTCGGGGCAGGTGCATTCGAGGTCGAAGTTGAGTTTGCCGACGGCGCGTTCGTACGCCTCCGCCTCGTCGAGGATCTTACAGAGTTTCTTCCATTCGTCTTGTACCGTCACGGTTTTTTCTCCTTTTCAGTCAAAGACTGTCGGATTCGGTACGGAATCCGACAGTCCTCGGTTATTCAAGCTCGAAAGCGCCGGTGTAGAGACGGTAATAGGTCCCCCTCGCGGCGATGAGTTCGGCGTGGCTGCCGCGCTCGATGATCCGCCCGTGGTCGAGCACCATAATGACGTCGGAGTTCATGACCGTCGAGAGTCGGTGCGCGATGACGAAGACGGTGCGTCCCTCCATCAGTTTATCCATCCCGCGCTGGACGATCGCCTCGGTGCGGGTGTCGATGGAACTGGTCGCCTCGTCGAGGATCATGACCGGGGGATCGGCGATCGCGGCGCGCGCGATCGAGATCAGCTGACGCTGTCCCTGCGAGAGGTTGGCGCCGTTCTCGGTGAGCAGCGTGTCGTACCCGTCGGGGAGCCGCGTGATGAAATCGTCGGCGCCGGCGAGTTTCGCCGCCTCGACGCACTCGTCGTCCGTGGCGTCGAGCCGCCCGTAACGGATGTTGTCCATCACCGTCCCGGTGAAGAGGTTGGTCTCCTGCAAAACGATGCCGAGACTGCGGCGGAGATCGGATTTTTTGATCTTGTTGACGTTGATCCCGTCGTAGCGGATCTTACCGTCGGCGATGTCGTAGTAGCGGTTGATGAGGTTGGTGATCGTGGTCTTTCCCGCTCCCGTCGCTCCGACGAAGGCGACCTTCTGCCCCGGTTCCGCCGTGACGGTCACGTCGTGGAGCACCGGCTTTCCTTCCTCGTAGGCAAAGTCGACCCCGGTGAGCCGCACGTCGCCGCGGAGCCGCGTGTAGGTCAGCGTACCGTCGCCGTGCGGGTGTTTCCACGCCCAGATCCCGGTGCGTTCCTTACACTCGACGAGATTGCCCTCGCCGTCGGTCTTCGCGTTGACGAGGGTCACGTAGCCGTCGTCCACCTCGGGAGATTCGTCCATCAGCTCGAAGATGCGTCCCGCGCCGGCGGCGCCCATCACGATCGAGTTGATCTGCTGGGAGAAGTTGTTGATGTTTCCGGTGAACTGCTTGGTCATCGTGAGGAACGGGATCACGAGGTCGATCGTGAACGGCATCCCCGAGATCGAGACGTTCGTCAAGCCGGAGATCAGAAAGATCCCGCCGACCGTCGCGCAGAGAACGTAGAGAATGTTCCCGATGTTCATAATGATCGGTCCGAGGCAGTTGGCGTAGGCGTGCGCCTTGAAACTGTCCTCGTAGAGTTCGTCGTTGATCCGGTCGAACTCGGTCTTGCTCTTCTCCTCGTGGCAGAAGACCTTGACGACCTTTTCGCCGTTCATGATCTCCTGAATGAAGCCCTCGTTTCTGCCCATCGAGCGTTGCTGACGGACGAAGAAGCGCGCCGATCCGCCGCCGATCTTCCGCGAGACGAGGAACATCGCGACGACCCCCGCGAGGATAATCAGCGTCATCCACACGCTGAACCAGAGCATAATCCCGAGCACGGTCAGAACGATCACGCTCGATTGGATCAAGCTCGGAAACGCCTGCGAGATCAACTGGCGCAGGGTGTCGATGTCGTTGGTGTAGTAACTCATCACGTCGCCGTGCTTGTGCGAGTCGAAGAAGCTGACCGGCAGGTTCTGCATGCTGTCGAACATCTTACGGCGCATCTTATCAAGGAAGCCCTGCGTGATGATCGCCATCATCTGCGACTGGAAGGTGATGAAGATCACCGAAGAGACGTAGAGCGCGATCAGGATCCCGACGATCGGCACGATCTCCGCCGCCGCCTCGGTCCAGGAGGTATTCCCGTCCCCGACGTACGCGGTCACGACCGCGAGCACCTTTTGCAAGAAGAGCGACGGGATCGAGGAAACGACAGCCGACAGGATCATAAACACGATCGAGATCGGCAGCATCACGGGATAGGCGCGGAACAGGTTTCCGAGTATCCGTTTCAGCACCTTCATGCTGAACGCGGGGCGACGCCCGGAGTACGCGCCCGTTCGGACGGCTCCGCGGGTAGGCATCGGTCTCGGCATCTCAGATCGCCTCCTTTCCGTCGGGGGCGGCGCTCGCCGTCTGCTGTTCGTAGATCTCACGGTAGATGTCGCAGCCGGAAAGCAACTCTTCGTGCGTGCCCGCGGCGGCGATCCGTCCGTTCTCCATCACGCAGATCAGGTCGGCGTCCATAACCGACGCGACCCGCTGGGCGATGATGAGTTTCGTGGTGTCGGGAATGTAGTCCCTGAATCCCTGCCGGATCAGGGCGTCGGTGTGCGTATCGACGGCGCTCGTCGAATCGTCGAGGATCAGGATCTTCGGGCGTTTGAGCAACGCCCGCGCGATGCAGAGACGCTGTTTCTGCCCGCCCGACACGTTGGTGCCGCCCTGCTCGATCTTGGTCTCGTATCCGTCGGGGAAACTGCGGATGAATTCGTCCGCCTGCGCGAGCCGACACGCCTCGGCGATCTCCTCGTCGGTGGCGTCGGGGTTGCCCCAGAGCAGATTCTCCTTGATCGTACCCGAGAAGAGCAGATTCTTCTGCAAGACCATCGCGACCGAATCGCGGAGCGTTTCGGTATCGTAGTCGCGGACGTCGCGTCCGCCGACGCGGACGGCGCCCTCGGTGACGTCGTAGAGCCGCGGGATCAGCTGCACCAGCGTCGATTTACCGGATCCCGTACCGCCGAGGATCCCGACGGTCATCCCCGATCCGATATGCAGATCGACCTCCGACAGCGCGTCCTTGTGCGCCGCGGCGGAGTATTTGAAGGAAACGCCGTCGAAATCGACCGATCCGTTCGCGACCTCGCGGACGGGGTTTTCCGGATCGCGAAGGGTCGGCACCTCGCGCAGTACCTCGTCGATCCGGCGCGCCGACTCGGCGGAGATGGTCAGCGTGACGAAGATCATCGTCAGCATCATCAACTGCATCATCACCTGGAAGCCGTAGGTGATCATCGCGGACATCTGTCCGACGTCGATCCGGGCGCCTCCGCTGCGGATCACGATGTAGGATCCGAACAGAAGCACGAAGACCAGATTGAAATAGATGCAACTCTGCATCAGGGGGGAGTTGATCGCGACGATCCGCTCCGCGTGGGTGAAATCGCGTTTGATGTCGCCCGCCGCGCGGCCGAACTTCTCTTTTTCGTGTTCCTCACGGGCAAAGCCCTTGACGACCCGCATCCCGCGCACGTTCTCTTCGATCGACTCGTTCAGCCGATCGTATTTGCGGAAAACGCGCCGGAACGCCGGCATCGCCGCCCGCGCGACGAGGAAGAATCCGCCGCCGAGAATCGGGATGATGACGACGAAGGTCAGGGCGAGTTCCCGCGCCATAACGAACGCCATTACGATCGAGAAGATCAGCATCAGGGGCGCGCGGATCGCGATTCGGATCAGCATCATGAACGACATCTGGACGTTCGCCGTGTCGGTCGTCATCCGCGTCACGAGAGACGCGGAATTGAACTTGTCGATGTTGTCGAACGAGAAGGTCTGCACGCGCGAGAACACGTCGTGGCGCAGGTTGCGGGCGAATCCCGCCGACGCTTTCGCGCTGGTGTAGCCCGCGATCCCCCCGCAGGAAAGCGACAGAATCGCCATCCCGACGAGCAGTCCCCCGAACCGGAAGACCTCGGAGAGCGCCGCGCCCTCTTTCAGCGCGTTGAGCAGGTTTGCGGTGATGAAGGGGATGAAACACTCGATCACGGCTTCCAATACGATGAAAAGGAAGGTCAGGATCGTCGGGCGCTTGAATTCCCGAACGCACCCCGCAAGACGTCTTAACATACGGTTTATCCTTTCCGGCGCACCCCCCGAAACGGAGATGGTTGCGCGCGCAATCATTTGACTTTTCTATTATAGTGACTTCCGCGTGAAAAATCAAGAAGCAAAGTGTGAACAATCGGTTTTTTTCGTCGTCTCCCGCACCGCGTTCCGATTTTTCCGGCGGAATGGATATGATCCGCCCCCGTCGTTCCAAATCCGCACGAAGTGCGGTATGTAATCCACCCGCCGCGCGGGCGGTATGTAATTGCGCCGCAGGCGCGTATGTAATCTGCGCGCTTGCGCGCAGTATGTGATCCGCCCCCGTCGTTCCAAATCCGCACGGAGTGCGGTATGTAATCCACCCGCCGCGCGGGCGGTATGTAATTGCGCCGCAGGCGCGTATGTAATCTGCGCGCTTGCGCGCAGTATGTGATCCGCTTGCCCCGCAAGCGGTATGTAGTTGCGGCGTCAGCCGCATACGTACTCCGCTTCTGTCGTTCTTGCCTCCCCAACGGGGGAGGGGGACCGCGTCAGCGGTGGAAGGGGCTTTTGTCGTTGACTGTCGGACGCCCCTTCCGTCACGGCAAGCCGCGCCACCTCCCCCACGGGGGGAGGCAAGATACGTCGCCCTGCGGGCGAATGACTGCGCATTGCGACGGATTCCGTACCAAGCCGCAAGCGGCTCGGATGCGGGAACGGACGGAGCGGAACCGAAAGGACGGCGGTCACAGAAAAAGCACCCGCCGAGGCAGGTGCTTTTCGTTTTTTCAGTCGTTCTTTTCCGACGCTTCGGCGGCGGCGGGAGCCGCTTCCACGGGGGTCAGACGGATCTTCGCCATCTCGGCTCCGTCTCCGCGACGGGGACCGAGTTTGTAGACCTGCGTGTAACCGCCGGTGCGGTCGGCGTAACGGGGACCGATCACCTTGAACAGTTTTCTCGCGACGTCCTTCTTCGTGATGAAGGAGAGCGCCTGACGGTAGGACGAGAGATCGTCCGGGGTCTTGGCGAGCGTAATCATTTTATCGGCAAGGGCGCTCACTTCCTTCGCTCTCGTGTAGGTGGTTTCCAGTTCCTCGTTTTCGAGGAGATAGGTCACCAGCCCGCGGAGCATGGATTTGCGTTGCGCCGTCGTTCTGCCGAGTTTTCTGGTTCCGGGCATTTCAGATTAAACCTCCTGTCGATTATTCTTCGACCCGTTTGAGTTCGAGGCCGAGAGAGTGCACCTTCTGGATCACTTCTTCAAGCGATTTCCGTCCGAGGTTTCTGACCTTGATCATATCCTCTTCGGTGCGGTTGATAAGATCCCCCACGGTGTCAATGCCGGCGCGTTTCAGGCAGTTGAAACTGCGCACCGACAGGTCAAGTTCCTCAATGGGCATCCCAAGAATGTCGTTTCCGCCGCTCCTCTCCGGGGACTGGATGATCGGCACGCCGGTTCCGGCGTCGGACAGATCCATGAAGAGGCTGAGATGTTCGTTGAGAATCTTGGCGGCGAGAGAAATCGCCTCCTGCGCCGTGATCGTTCCGTTGGTCAGAACCTTGATCGTCAGCTTGTCGAAATCGGTGATGTTGCCGACGCGGGTGTTCTCCACGTGATACTCCACCTTGTAAACCGGGGTGAAGATCGAGTCGGTGAAGATCGTCCCGATGGGGGCGCTGGTGTTACCGGTCTCGTCAAGATAATTCTGCTTGTTCTTTTCCTGCGAAACGTATCCGCGGCCGGAGCCGAACGTCAGTTCCATGTAGAACCGGCTGTTCTCGCTGACCGTCGCGATGTGGTGGGTGGGGTTCAGGATCTCGACGTCGGCGTCGGGCATAATGTCGCCGGCGGTCACGTCGCAGGGACCCGTCACGTCGAGAACGACGGTTTTCGAGCCGGGGACGTGGAGTTTCGCGATGATGCCCTTCACGTTCAGAACGATCTCGGGAACGTCCTCTTTGACGCCGTCGACGGTTGAGATCTCGTGAAGCACGCCTTCGATCTTGATGCTGGTGGCGGCGTATCCCGCCAGAGTGCTGAGGAGCACCCGGCGCAGGGAGTTGCCGAGCGTCGTGCCGTATCCTCTTTCGAGAGGTTCGATCACAAACTCGCCTTCGCTGCCGTTTTCGTTAAAAGAGGTTGTGATTTTCGGCTTTTCAATGACAATATCAATCATTCTGGGTAAATCCTCCTCCATAATTCATTTTGTGGGTTCCGATCCCGCCAATGGGGATATAAGAGAACGCGAAACGATGTTGATCCCGAACGAAGCCGACGCCCCGTTCGTGTGACGGAGGCGTATTACTTCGAATAGAGTTCAACGATCAGCTGCTCGTTGATTTCGAAATCGATATCTTCTCTTGCGGGCATAGCGACGACCTTCGCGGTCAGATTCGCAGAGTTGACGTCGAGCCACTTCGGCTTCACAGCCGATTCGACCGTCTCCGCAAGTTCCTTGATCTTCGCCTTTTCACGGCTGGATTCCTTCACCGCGATCACGTCGCCCGGCTTCACGAGGAGCGAGGGGATGGTGACCTTCTTGCCGTTGACGGTGAAATGGCCGTGCAGAACGAGCTGACGCGCTTCCTTGCGGCTGTTCGCCATACCCATCCGGTAGACGGTGTTGTCCATACGGCGTTCGAGGAGGATCAGAAGATTCTCACCCGTGATGCCTTCCTTCTTCTCGG
Organism: Clostridia bacterium; assembly: GCA_017961575.1. GTDB lineage: Bacteria > Bacillota > Clostridia > Oscillospirales > CAG-272 > UBA1740. Next base: position 61,532 of record JAGCXA010000004.1, read on the forward strand.
CGAGCTGATAGTACAGACCGAACTGCTTTTCCAGCAGACCGTAGTAGCGTCTGACCTTCTGTTTCTCGCGGAGCTGCATCCCGTATTCGCCGATCTTCTTGCGCGCGGCGCCGTGCTGACCGGGAGCGACGCTTCTCGCTTCAAAGGAGCACTTGCCGGAAACGCATCTGTCGCCTTTCAGAAAGAGCTTGCAGCCCTCTCTGCGGCATTGTTTGCAACTGGGTCCAGTATATCTTGCCATATTCGTATCCTTCCTTTCGATTAAACCCGACGGCGTTTCGGAGGACGGCAGCCGTTATGAGGGATCGGCGTCACGTCCTTGATGAGCGTGATGTCGAGTCCGGCGGTCTGAAGCGCGCGGATCGCCGCCTCACGACCCGATCCGGGGCCGCGGACGAACACCTCGACGGTCTTCATCCCCTGATCGATCGCCAATTTCGCGGCGTGCTCGGCGGCGGTCTGAGCGGCGTAGGGGGTCGATTTTCTCGAACCCTTGAAGCCCATCTCACCCGCGGACGCCCACGAGATGGTGGCGCCGGTCACGTCGGTGATCGTCACGATGGTGTTGTTGAAAGTGGAACGGATATGCGCCGCGCCCTTTTCAACGTTCTTTTTCTCGCGGCGTTTCTTGGTGACTTTTTTAGCGGCGGTTGCTTTCGTAGCCATTCTTCGTTCTCACTCCTTACTTCTTCTTGTTCGCAATGGTCTTCGCCGGACCTTTTCTGGTTCTGGCGTTGGTCTTGGTTCTCTGCCCGCGGACGGGAAGACCCTTTCTGTGACGGATCCCCTGGTAGCAGTTGATCTCGACCTTGTTCTTGATGTTCAGCGCGACGTCACGGCGGAGGTCGCCCTCGACGTGATAGTTCGCCTCGATCTCGTCACGGAGTTTCGCGATGTCCGATTCGGTCAGATCCTTCGCGCGCGTGTCGGGGTCGATGCCGGTCTTCGCCAGGATGTCCTGCGCGCTTTTCAGCCCGATGCCGTAAATATAGGTCAGGGCGATCTCGACGCGCTTGTTGTTGGGGATATCCACACCTGCAATACGAGCCATTAGTTCTCTCTCCTTTTCTTACTCGAATCAGCCCTGTCTCTGCTTATGCTTGGGATTCTCGCAGATGACCATTACGCGGCCTTTTCTTTTGATGATTTTGCACTTCTCGCAAATCTTTTTCACGGAAGGTTTTACTTTCATGTTATAACACCGTTCCTTTCGTTATTTTTTTCTCCAGGTGATCCGACCCTTGGTCAGATCGTAGACCGAGACCTCGACGGTCACGGTGTCGCCCGGGAGAATC
>JAGCXA010000030.1 GCA_017961575.1 Clostridia bacterium
GACGTAATTCGCCACGTGCGGAAAGGTCGCGCGCGCCGAAACGTTCATATCGAAAAACGCGTTGTGGTTGCCGAGCAGGACGTAGGGCGGCTTTACGCCCTTCATATTGATCTTTTCGATCTTCGTTCTGTGTTTCCACGTCCCGAAAAACGCGAGCATCCAGACGATCGGCTTCAAAAACCACTTGCATTTTTTCGGCGGCAGCCGCTTGTTGAATCTTTCAAAGGTGTCGTTCATTTCGTTCTCTTTTACTGCGTTTTTTGTATACGGCGCGTCTTTGAGGGTGCGCCCGCAAACGGGAGGGGTCGAGGCGTCGGGGCTCTCTCTTTCTCCGCCGGCGTTGGCGCGCCGCAACTTATGACATTATAACACATTATCCGAACGATTGCAACCGCAAATCAAAACACTTTTCGTCAAAAGGCGTCGCCCGAAGCAAGAAATCGCGGCGGGCGGCTGTGCTGCACGCCACGGACGACTATGCGACGGTGACAGGGACGAGGGTGGAGATTACCGAGAAGTAACAAGAGGGTGGGATTCGACGTCCCCGCAAGCGGGGACTACCCCCGGCTCTCGCCTGAATAAGAGAAACGGGCGGCTCGATCGGATGGCGAGCGCCTTAGAGTTTCCGCGCCTCCGGCGCGGAAACTCGGTGGGTTCGAAGCGGCGCTTCGTCTCCGTCAAACAGGGCGGGCACCCCCTCACGAGGGTGCCCGCCCTGTTTGGCGGAGAGGGTGGGATTCGAACCCACGTGGGCTTGCGCCCAAACTGATTTCGAGTCAGCCCCGTTATGACCGCTTCGATACCTCTCCGTACTGTCCGCACGATTGTGCGAACGCAAGTATTATAACACAAGTTTTTTTGCTTTGCAAGTCTTTTTTTCAAAAAGAAAAAGAAAAAGAGCAAACGGGGGCGCCGTCAAACGACAGTACCCCCGTTATTTCCCGTTTTCCCGCCTTATTCCCCGAACTTTTCGTCGTAGGCGCGCATCGACTTGGCGATGACTTCGCGCGCGGCGACGTGTCCTTCGATCTTCGAGACGTAGGTCTTTTTCCCTTCGAGTTGCTTGTAGACGGTGAAGAAGTGTTCCATCTCGTCCATCACGTGCGTGGGCAGATCGTGGATCGACTTGTAGGACGAGTAGGACGGGTCGCTGTACGGGAGGGCGATGATCTTCTCGTCCATTTCTCCCCCGTCCTCCATCGAGATCACGCCGATCGGGAAGCAGCGAACGAGCGAACAGTTCAGGATCGATTCCGAACACAGCACCAGAACGTCGAGCGGGTCGCCGTCCTCCGAGAGCGTGCGCGGAATGAACCCGTAGTTCGCGGGATAGTGCGTGGAGGTGTAGAGGACGCGGTTCAGGATCAGCATCCCGGTCTCTTTATCGAGTTCGTACTTCTGTTTCTGCCCTTTCGTGATCTCGATATACGCGATAAAATCGTTCGGTGAGATGCGGTCGGGCGATACGTCGTGCCAGATGTTCATTTTATTCCTTGTCTTCTTTTTCCGTCGGCGCCGCGTTCTCGGCTTTCTCCGCTTTCCCGGCTTTCTCCTTCGCGGCGTGGCGTTCGTCGGAATCGGCGGCGAACTCGATGAAGAGCAGGTCGCCGAGAAGCGCGAAGAGATAGATGCAGAACGGGATCACCTGCGCGACGACCGGCCACTTGACCGTCTCGGGACGCAGGGCGATCACGACCATACCGATGACGAACTCGACGAGGCAGTAAGTCCCCGAGATCAGGGCGAGGGTGATCTTGTAGACCGGGCCGTTCTCGGTGCGTCTTGCAAGCCAGGGCGTGGCGATCAGAAGCACGAAGGCGAGTTGGATCCACGCGAAGGAGATCCAGACCGAGCTTGGATGTACCGATCCCGCGATCACGAAGAACAGGACGTTGAACAGGATCAGGGGGATCGCGAAAAACCCGCAAAGAAGCGCTCTTTTTCTCATATTGTTTTCCTCACTTTTGTTTGAAGCGTTCGGGATTTTTTCCCTTATCTTCATTGTATCTTCGTTTCTCCCTTTTGTCAAGGGGGCGCGGGAATTTGCCGGGGCGCTTTTACTCCTGCGCCCTTTCCTCGACGCGGAATTCGAGATTGACGATCGTCAGGTCGTCGGAATAGTCAAGACCGACGATATAGCGTACCGTCGAGTTGTCGACCGTTTCGTCGCGGAAGAACTTGTACGGCTTGTTGACCGTCACGTCGTCGTCCGGCGTCGCCGGCGCGAACCCGGCGGGGATCAGCGTACCGTCGAAGAGTCCGTCGAGGAAAGCGCGGGCGGTCGCCGATTCGGCGGCGTCGGGCGCCTTTTCAAACGAGAGCGAAACGCCGAGACAGAGCGACAGGTCCTTTCCGTACATCACTTTCTGGAATCTTCTCAAATCTCTTGCGGACTCGTAGTTCCCGTCGGGTACGTCGAACGCCGGGAAGCCCGCGGCGGCGGTCCGGCTCTCACATTCGTCCGCCAGAACGTACTTTTCGGATTTGAAGAGGAGATCGACTCCCCCTTCGCCGAAGCGGAAGCGGAACGTCTGCAACCCGGTCGCCGACCGACGCTTGTAGTAGTTGTCCTCGTCGGGCAGATACGTGAGGAGCGCCGCTCTTCCGACCTCGGGGCGCGACGCGCCGACGCCGTCCGGATCGAACGCGCCGTAATCCCCCTCTTCCTCGTTGTACGCGAGCGCAAATCCCGCTTCTTCGAGCGCCGCGATATAGGCGGACAGGTATTCCTCGGCGGCGGCGCGGTCGTCATAACGGAACGAGACGTAAAGATCCGCGTCGTAATCGAAGAAATAGAGCCAGGATTCGATCAGTTCGTACGCGCGATCAACCCCGCTGAAATCCGAGAGCGCCGCGTTTTCAGGCAGCGCGGGGTAGCCGAGCGGGGTGATTTTCCCGTTGATCGCGGCAAGTCCCTCGCAGGTCGGGAAATCGTAACTCTTGCGGGCGACGACCGTCACGCCGCCGTCGTATTGCAACGCAAGTTCCGAGGAACAATGATAGTCCTCCCGAAGCATTTTCCGGTAGATCCCGCCCCCGGAACCCTCGACCGGGGCGAACCCCGCCGCGGTCAACTGCCCGATATAGTCCTGAAGATCCCGCTCGGTCGCGCGACAGTCGCGGAGCGTGACCTCGTCGTCCGAGAGGATGCGGGTAATATCGAGAACGAACGCATAGGTCGCAAAGCACGGGAAGGGAACGGCGGTCATCCCGTAGTCGGGAAGAAAGACGGCGTTGAGGTTCATTCCGTCGGTCTGCGTCCATCCGGTTTTCGCCGCGGGGACCTCCCGGTCGGGATCGTTCATCCACGCGCTTGCCCGCGCCTCCGCCGTCGCGCCGCCGAAGGTGATCGTGATATCGACGTCGGGGATCGGGGTAAGCCCGGACGCAAACGACGTTTTCAGGTGCGCCTCGGTCGGGTCCGATCCGTTCAGTTCCAGATAAATCTCCTGCATCCGTCCCATCGCGTTATCGCCGATCCCGGCGATGATCTGCATCGAATCCGCCATCACGCCGGCGTAATCGGTGGCGACGAAACGGTAGGGATTCTCGGGGTCGTTTGTAAACAGGTTCCAGATATTCCCCTCCGCCACGGCGGGGTCGTTCCAATAATCGGGGAGTCTCGTGGCGACGTATTGCGATCCCTTCCCCGCGCTCGTCAGTTCACGCGCCTTGCCCTCTCCCGAAAAGAAGACCTGTTTCGCGCCGCGTTCACCGTAAAAAAGGTTGAAGGTCTCGCGCCCGTTGACCGTCGCGATCGCCATCTCGTAATACGCGATCCCGTCGCCGAAGCCGATCCCGTAGTCTTCGCCGTATTCGTAAACGACGAGGTCCTCGGACACGACCGAGATCTTCACGTGATCCTTAAATTCCATCACGTAGTTCCCGGCGGCGATCTTTGAAAAGAAATTCGTCAGCGCCGTCTCGGACAGTTCCGCCGAGGATCCGCCGAAAGCGCCCGCCGTCGTGGACGCGGGGGAAGACTTCTTCCTTCCGCAGGAACCGAGCGCAAGGACGGCGGCAAGCAGAAGAACCGACAGCACGAGGTTTCGGATGCACAGCAGTTTTTTCATTTTCATATCTCCGTTACGGTTTTTTCAGGGCAATCCCAAAGGGATCGCTCCACGTTTATTATAGCCAAAAAAAGGGTTTCTGTCAAGTAAAGCCCCGAACGCCCGACGCCTCCGCCGCCCGGATCCGCGCGACCCCGCACGGTAAAGAAGAGCGCCGCCTGCCGCGGCAGGTGGCGCTCTTTATCGGATCAAAGCCGTGCGTCCTGGGGTTGCTTGTTGTCCCGGCGCGCCGGGGTCTCGGAAAAGAACTTCTTATACATCTTGTAGAAGTTCGCGTAGTTGTCGTAGCCGATCGAGCGCGCCGCCTCCTTCGCGGGGACGCGGTTGCGGATCAGATCGGCGGCGAAGACGATCTTTTTCTGCAAAATGTACTGCTTGACCGAAATGTTCATCTTCCGACGGAAAACGTGGCAGAGCGTCGATTTCGAGAGGTAGAGATAGCGGGCGATGTCGTCGAGAACGATCTGCTCGTGAATGTGCCGGTCGATGTACTCGGAGATCTGATGGATCATCGGGTCGGATTCGCCGAGCGAGCCGACCGAACTGTACATGATCCGATGATAGAGGATCTGGATGAGAAGACTCTCGGCGAGAGGACCGTAGCGTTCGGGGGTCGGCATCTGCATCACCTCCGCCAGGGGGTCGAGCACCTGTTTTAAGAAGGGATGCACGTAGAAGGGTTCCTGCCCGATCGCCGCGATCACCTCGTCCCGGATCTGTTCGGGGATGAGATCACGGTCGAAAAGGATGGTCACGCGGCGATAGTTTCCGCTCTTGACCGAAAACACGCTGTGATAATGATGGGGCGGGATAATCGCCATGTGGTAAGGTTGCAGTTCCATCCGCTGCCCCTCGACGATGATATGGATCGCTCCCTCGTACACGGCGATCAACTCGAACGACAGATGGCAATGCGTGTCGAAAATGCGTTTTGATCCCGTGATTTCTTCCCGGTAGGTAAACTCGGTCTTCCCCGTTTTCAGCAAATTTTGCATCGCGTCGGCGCCTCCGAAAAACATTTTCTTTATTATAGCAGATGTTCGCAAGAAAAGCAACATTTTTCACAAAAAAAAGAATTGACGGATAAAACAGGTATGTTATAATAGAATATAACGATACTTCAAAAATACGGATTTTGATGGAAATGTGGGTTGAAAAATGCTGAATGATTCTTTGCAATTCGGTCGTCTGACGATCCCGAACCGCGTCGTCTTCCAACCGATGGAGGGCTGCGACTGCCGGGAGAACGGAGCGCCGGGCGAGCTGACCGTAAAGAAGTACATAAACGCCGCGCGGTCGGGCGCCGGGCTGATCTGGCTGGAAGCGACCGCCGTCACCCCCGAGGGGCGCACCAATCCGCGGCAGATGATGCTGACCGAGGAGAACCTTTCCGATTTTTCCGCTCTGGTCACGGATATGCGGCGGGAGGCGGAGGAGACGGCGGGGATCCGCCCGGTTCTCATCCTGCAACTGACCCATTCGGGGCGGCAGAGCATCGTCCCGATGATCGCCTACCGCCATCCGTTCTACGAGGCGACGCGGCCCGTATCCGACGCGAACATCGTCACCGACGAATATCTTGACACCCTGCCCGCCCTCTACGCGAAGGCGGCGGCGCTGGCGGTCGAGGCGGGCTTCGACGGCGTGGACGTCAAGTCCTGCCACGGATACCTGTTTCAGGAACTGCTCTCGTCGTTTACCCGCCACGGCAGATACGGCGGCAGTTACGAAAACCGCACCCGGCTCTATTTCGACGCGATCCGCGCGGTGAAGGCAGCCGTGCCGAAGGATTATCCCGTCGTGACGCGGCTGAGCGTTTCGGACGTGATCCCCTACCCCTACGGATTCGGAACCGACCGGGACGGGAACCCCGACCTTACCGAGCCCGACCGTCTGATCGCCGACCTCGTAAAAGAAGGGGTCTCGATGCTGAACGTCACGATCGGGAATCCCTACTACAATTCCTTCGTCAACCGTCCCGCCCGCGCGCCCGAGGCGCCCGAGACGCCCGAAACGGGGCTTCGCCGTTTCGAGGAGATCGAAAAGCATATCAAAACGCTCTTCCCCGCCCTTCCGCTCGTCGGATCGGGACTGTCGTTCTACCGCGCCGACCTGATGGAGAAGGCGGAGGAACAACTTGAAACGGGGATCTGCGACCTCGTCGGGTTCGGGCGGATGACGCTCGCCTACCCCGCTTTCTACCGCGACTGGCTCGCGGGGAAATTCGACCCGAAAAAGACCTGCGTCGCCTGCTCGAAATGCACGGCGCTGATGCGGGCGAAGTGCGTCGCGGGCTGCGCTGTTTTCAACGAATATTACAGAGAACTCTATAAGGAGAAAGTAGCATGCAAAAAGTAGCCGTCGTCACGGGTTCCTATCAGGGGATCGGAAGGGGGATCGCGGACGCCCTCAAATCCGCGGGATACAAGGTCGTTTACTCCGACGTTCACGAATCGATGGAGGGCGAACTCTACTGCAAGTGCGACATCTCGAAAGCCGCCGACCGTGAGAACCTCGCCGATTTCGTCGAGCGCGAGTGCGGACGGATCGACCTGCTCGTCAATAACGCCGGCGTCGCCTGCAAGGTGCGGCTCGACATCCTCGAAACCACCGAGGAGAGTTTCGACCGCGTGGTGGGCATCAACACGAAGGGCACCTTCTTCATGTGCCAGACCTTCGCGAACCGGATGATCGCCGAGCAGAAGAAGGGGCTGGAAGACTACTGCCCCCGGATCGTCAACATCGCGTCCAATTCGAGTTACACGTCGAGCACCAGCCGCGGCGAATACTGCGTCTCGAAGGCGGGCGTCTCGATGATCACGACGCTGTTCGCCGACAAACTCGCCGAGTTCGGGATCCCGGTCTTCGAGGTCCGTCCCGGCATCATCAAGACCCCGATGACCGAGGTCGTCTCGGCAAAGTACGACAAACTCATCGCGGAGGGGATCACCCCGATCCGCCGTTGGGGCACGCCCGAGGACGTGGCGAACTGCGTCCTTGCCGCCGCGAGCGGGCTGATCGACTTCGGGACCGGGACGGTTCTGAACGCCGACGGCGGTTTTCACATCCGTCGCCTCTGATGACGAAATCGTCCGCCGTCCGACACGCGGCGGACGAACTTTTACCACGATAACGAACGGGAGAAAGAAATATGAGAACCGAATCCTTCGACGCCGTGGTGATCGGGTCGGGCTGCGCGGGTTACAACTGCGCCGACTGGCTCTATGATCTCGGGTACAAGAATATCGCGCTCCTGACCGAGGGGCGTCTGCTCGGCACCTCGCGCAACACGGGAAGCGACAAGCAGACCTACTACAAACTCTCGCTCGCGGGGAACGAGGGCGACAGCGTGATGAATATGGCAGAGACGCTGTTCTCGGGCGGAGCGATGGACGGCGACGTCGCGCTCGCCGAGGCGGCGAACTCGGCGCGCTGCTTCCTGAAACTCGCCGGGCTGGGCGTGAAGTTCCCGACCAACGAGTACGGGGAATTCGTCGGATACAAGACCGACCACGACCCCTTCTGCCGCGCGACCTCGATCGGCCCCTACACGTCCAAGGAGATGACCGAGGTGCTGGAAGCGGCGGTCGAACGGAAGGGGATCCGCATCCTTGACCGTACGCAGGCGATCTCGATCCTGACCGAGGGCGGGCGCGCGATCGGCGTGCTCGCGCTCGATACCGAAAAACCGGGCAAACCCGGCTTCGTCGCCATCTCTTCCCCGCACGTCGTGCTGGCGACGGGGGGACCCGCCGCCGTCTACTTCGATTCGGTCTATCCCACGTCGCAGACCGGGAACTCGTCGCTCGCGCTCGAAGCGGGGGCGGCGTTCGGCAACCTGTCCGAATGGCAGTACGGGCTTGCCTCCACCGATTTCCGCTGGAACGTGTCGGGGACCTATCAGCAGGTGCTTCCCCGCTATATCTCGGTCGACGAAAACGGCGTGGAACGCGAATTTCTCTGCGACTATTTCGACGATAAGAGCGAGATGCTGAACCGCGTCTTCCTGAAAGGGTACGAGTGGCCCTTCGACGTGCGGAAACTGCACGGCTCGTCCTATATCGACCTCATCGTTTACCGCGAGAGCGTCGTCCTCGGACGGAAGGTCTACATGGACTTTACCCGCGAGCCGAGCGGGATCGGCGAGAACTTCTCCGGTGTCGGGGAGGTCGCGCGGAAATATCTTGCGAACTCCGACGCCCTGATCGCGCGTCCGATCGAACGGCTCTACAAGATGAATCCCGGCGCGATCTCGCTCTACGCCGAGCACGGGATCGACCTCTGGCACGAACCGCTCCGGGTCGCCGTCTGCGCCCAGCACAACAACGGCGGAGTGCGGATCGACGCGAACTGGCAGACCACCGTCAAGGGGCTGTACGCCATCGGCGAGGCGGCGGGCAGTCTCGGCATCTTCCGTCCGGGCGGAACCGCTTTGAACTCCTGCCAGGTCGGGGGACTCCGCGCGGCGCAGCACATCGTCTACGACAGCGACGCGAAACCCTCCCCGAACTTCGGCAAGATCGCCTCGGATGCGATGGCGAAAGCCGAGGCGCTGATCGAGAAGACCAAGGGCGAACGCTCGACCGTCGACGCGACGCGGGCGCGCTACGCCTCCCGGATGAGCGGGAACTTCGCGTTTCTCCGCAACATCCCCGAAATGAAGGCGGCGATGCCCAAAATCGAGGAGGATCTCGCGCGTTTCGCCGAGAAGAACAAATGGGCGACCCCCGACGAGATCCCGGGGCTCTTCAAGAACCTCGATATTATCCGCACGTCGCGCGCGATCGCGGCGGCGATCCTCTACACCGCCGAGCGGTTCGGCTCTCGCGGGTCGGGCTTCGTGCTCGACGGCGGGGACTTTATGGAGCGGAATCTCCGTCCCGAGGACGAAAGCGGAAGGGAGCGGATCGTGACGGTACGAAAGGACGGCGAAGACCTGAAAATCGAGGTCGTGCCCGTCCGTCCGATCCCCGCCGACCGCGACCTCTGGTTTGAGAAGGTGTGGGCGAAATACAGGAAGAGGACCGAGAAAAAGTGACTTTCAGAGCGGGGACCCCGACGGTTCCCCGCTCTTCTTTTTTCTTGACAAGTCCGCACGGAATGCGGTATAATCGAAACATAAAATCCGAAAGGACGTTGCCCGATGATCCGTAAAAAATGGTTTCTCTATCTGACCGAATTCTTTGCCGGGATGAGCGTGATGGCGGTCGAACTCGGCGCGTCGCGCCTGCTCGCCCCCTATTTCTCGTCGAGCCAGATCGTCTGGACGATCATCATCGGGACGATCATGATCGCGATGGCGCTCGGCAACGTGCTGGGCGGGCGGCTGGCGGACAAGAACAAGCCCGACCGGCTCTTTCTTCTGCTTCTTTTCGACGCGGTCTGGATCGGGGCGATCCCCTTCGTCGGGAAGTACGTGATCGCGGGGATCAGTTTCCTGTTCGCGCTCTTCATCAAGACGAATTTTCTCATCTGGGCGTCGCTCGTCTCGTGCCTCGTCCTTTTCGTCGGTCCGTGTCTTATCCTCGGGATGATCACGCCGTCGCTCATCAAATACGCCGTCCGGAGTCTGGAAAACAACGGGCGGATCGTCGGAGAACTCGAAGCTTTGCAAACCATCGGGAGCATCATCGGCACCTTCATTCCGACCTTCGTGACCATCCCGCTCTTCGGGACCGCCGTCACCTTCCTCATCTTCGCGTCGATCCTTCTGACCCTCGCCCTGATTTACCTTATCGCCGGGCGGCGCAAATATCTGCCGCTTCTCGCGACCCCGCTTCTCTTCGCCGTTCTCTTTACCTTCGCGCCGCGCGTGTCCTACTCCTTCTGGGGCGACGATATCGTGTACGAGGACGAGTCGGTCTACAACTATCTCCGGGTGGAGGACACCGAGGACGAAACCATCCTCTCGACGAACGTCCTCTTCGGCGTGCAGTCGATCAAGCGCAAAAACGTCGACTTAACGGGGCTCTACTACGACTACGCGCTCGGCGCGAACTATATGATCGACGCGGACGAGCCGACGATGCTGATCCTCGGGATGGGGAGCGGCACCTTTGCGAGTCAGACGCTGAAATACGATCCGCGCTTCTTGGTCGAGGGGGTCGAGATCGACCGCAAGATCATCGACCTGACCTACAAGTATTTCGACCTCGATCCCGCCGTGCGCGTCGTCGAGTACGACGGGCGGGCGTACCTTTCGGACGCGGGCGTCTACGACGTGATCATGGTCGACGCCTATCAGGACATCACGATCCCGTTCCAGATGTCGAGCGTCGAGTTCTTCTCGCTCGTCTCGAAGCACCTCGCCCCCGGCGGGGTGATGGTCGTCAACCTGAATATGGTCGCCGACGTGAAGGACAACATCAACGACTACCTGAAAGACACGATCAACCGGGTGTTCCAGGTCGTCTACGAGTGCCCGACCGACGGGACCAACTGTATCCTCTTCGCCTCGGATAACGAGGGGATCTTCGACGTGTTCGACGCGCGGGTCGCGACGCTCACGGGTCCGATCCGTTCGATGATGGGGCGGGTGCGCGAGCGATCGTCCCTCACCGAGAAGGGCGATCGCGTCCTGACCGACGACCGCGCCCCGGTCGAGCTGCTCGGAATGAAGGTGCTCGACGCGATGATCCAAGAGGAACTCGCCGATCTGCGCGAACAGTTCCGCGGCAAGAATCTTGCCGAGTTGATCCGGCTGCTGCATTGACGAAAGGAAAACCGATGCTGAAAACCATTCTGTTCGACCTTGACGGGACGCTGCTCCCGATGGAGGAGCCGCGCTTCCTCGAAGGGTACTTCGGACTTCTGACGCGGGCGATGGCGCCGCACGGATTTGACGGGAAGGAACTGGTCGCCGTTCTCTGGCAGGGGGTCGCCGCGATGGTCGCAAACGACGGAGCGAAAACCAACGAAGCCGTTTTCCGCGACGTTTTCGCCCGCGCCTATCCCGACCGGGACGCCGACGACGCCCTCGCGCTGCTCGAAACCTTCTACCGCACGGATTTCAACCGGGCGGCGGCGTGCTGCGGGTTCAATCCAGCGGCGGGGGAGACGGTCCGGGAACTGAAACGGCGGGGGTTTTCGCTTGTTCTCGCGTCGAACCCCGTCTTTCCGCGCTTCGCGCAGGAGGCGCGACTTCGCTGGGCGGGGGTCGATCCCGCCGATTTCTCCCTCTTTACTTCCTACGAGAACTTCTCCTTTTCCAAGCCCAACCCCGACTACTACCGGGCGATCCTGTCATTGCGCGGACTCGCCCCCGACGAGTGCCTGATGGTCGGGAACGACGCCGCGGAGGACGCGACGGCGGCGGGGGAAGCCGGGATCCCGGTCTTCCTTCTGACCGACTGTCTCATCAACCGGAAGGGGAAAGACGTCACGAGGTGGCGACGCGGGAGTTTTCCAGAGTTGATGCGCGTGATCGACGAGGCGACGGGAAACTGAATCCGAAAAAAGAAACAGCCGGGCGAACGGTTCGCCCGGCTGTTTTGACGCTCTGTCGCGCGCCGCCGCGTTCCGGCATATCCTGTATATGACGGAAAAACGCGGGAAGGACGTGTGAAACGAAAGATGGTTCAAGCGATCCCGGGGCTTCTGCTCCCTTTTCTCGGTACGGCGGCGGGCGCCGCCTGCGTTCTCTTTCTCCGGGGGACGCTCGGACGGGGCGTCTCGCGCGCCCTGACCGGGTTTGCCGCCGGAGTGATGGTGGCGGCATCGGTGTGGAGTCTTTTGCTCCCCGCGATCGAGCAGTCGGCTACGTGGGGACGCTTCTCTTTCTTCCCCGCTCTGATCGGGTTCTGGGGCGGGGTGCTTTTCCTGCTTCTGCTCGACCGGGTGATCCCGCACCTGCACGCCGGGGCGAGCCGCGCCGAGGGGCCGCACAGCCGCCTGACCCGCGTGACGATGACCGTGCTTGCCGTCACGCTCCACAATATCCCGGAGGGGATGGCGGTCGGCGCGGTGTACGCCGGGCTGATCTCCGGCTCGCCCGAAATCACGGCGGGCGGGGCGTTCGCGCTCGCAGTCGGGATCGCGATCCAGAACTTCCCGGAGGGGGCGATCGTCTCACTTCCCCTCTCCGCCGCCGGACGGTCGAAGGGACGCGCGTTTCTCTCCGGGGTGCTGTCCGGGATCGTCGAGCCGATCTTCGGGCTGTTCACGATCCTTGCGGCGGAGCAGTTCGTTCCCGCGATGCCGTATCTGCTCGCCTTCGCCGCCGGGGCGATGATCTACGTCGTGGTGGAGGAGTTGATCCCCGAAGCGTCGGCGGGCGAACATTCGGACCTCGGCGTGCTGTTCTTCTCGGTCGGTTTTACCGTGATGATGATCCTCGACGTGGCGCTGGGGTAAAGGGGACGCGCGCCCGCTTTCCTTACCATCACCCGCGCCAAACGCCGCGGCTGTTATATCGAATGGCGCTCCGCGCCCCATCCTTCTGTCTCTTTCGCGCGGCGTAGGGGGCATCGGGGGTTCCAAAAACGAGCGCGTCGAGTTTTTGGGATTCCCGGTGCGAGGGGTCCCCCGCCGCATATCACGTTCCGCGCAGTTGCGCGGAACATATCGTGTCCGCCGCGTGCGGCGGACATATCGCGAGAGCCGACCGTCGAACACGGTCGGCTCTCATATCGCGAACGGCGGCGGATCACTCCGTCGCCGTTCCTATCAACAGGGCGCCCGCATCTTTACCGCAAGACTTGCTCCATTCCGGTTTTCTGCACCTTCATCCCGCACTTGCGGTAGAAGGCGAGGGCGGCGTCGTTGCCCTCCCAGACGTTCAGGGTCACGTTGTGACAGCCGCTCTTTTTCGCGTAATCGAGAACGAAGCGGTAGAGAGAGGCGCCGATCCCTCGCCCGCGCGCGCCCTCGTCGACGCAGAGGTCGTCGAGGTAGAGCGTTTTGCCGTCGACGAGATTATTGTCGTTCTCACGTTTCTGCACGATACAGAAGGCGTAGCCGACGACGGTCCCGTCCGCCTCGCAAACGAAGACGGGGGTATTCGGGTCGGCGAAAATGGCGCGCAGTTCGTCGTCGTTATACTTGCGGGAATTGGTCTTGAACAGGTCGGGGCGGATTCTGTGATGCACCTCGTTTACCTGCAACAGCAGGTCGCCCACGCGGGGAATATCGCGCTCCTCGGCGCGGCGGATGATCGGTTCTTGCATGGGCGTTCTCCTTTCCTTTTACGCGAATAGAATAGCACGGTTTTCGCGTTTTGTCAATTGAAAAAACTGTGAGTTATGTTTCTGCGGCAGAAGTTATGAGTTTGGCTTGCGCCAAACGTTATGGATTCGGCTGCCGCCGAACGTTATGATATGATCGCCGGTCATTTCCAACGTGCCGTCAGGCACTCATAACTGCGCGAAGCGCATCAAAACTCATCACTTGCCGCAGGCGATCATAACTGATCCGAAAAAGTCGGATCCGTCGCCGCCCTTTTTCGCGCGTTTGCGTCCTCCCCCGCGTGGTATAATCGGGAAGCGAAAGGGGGCGGGTACGTACGTTTCAGGTGTTTTTGATCGGCGTGGGGCTCTCGATGGACGCCTTCGCCGTCGCGGTCTGCCGGGGGTTGGCGCTCCGGCGTCCCTCGCCGGGGGAGTATCTTGCGGTCGCGCTCTGGTTCGGCGGGTTTCAGGCGCTGATGCCGCTTCTCGGCTCTCGGTTGGGGGCGGAGTTCGGGCGGCATATCGACGGGGTGGATCATATCCTCGCCTGCCTGATCCTCTCTCTGATCGGGTTCAATATGATCCGCGAGGGGCTCGCGAAGCCCGACGGGAAAGGAAACGCCGCCCCGCCGACAAAATCGGGGGACGGCGAAATTCTACCCGCGAAGCGCGGCGTGCTTTCGCTCTTTTTGCTCGCCGTGGCGACCAGTATCGACGCCTTCGCCGTCGGGATCTCGTTCGGGGTGATGGGGAACGTGAAGATCCTTCCGTCCGTGTGCCTGATCGGCGCGACCACCGCCGCCCTCTCCGCCGTCGGGCTCGGGATCGGGTCGCTCTTCGGCGCGAAGGCAAAGTCCCGCGCGGAACTTTCGGGCGGCGTCCTGCTCGTCCTTGTCGGGGTGAAGATCCTCGTCGAGGGGTTTCTATAACGCCGCCCGTGCAAAAGCACGGGCGGCATATCGCGCGGAGTGCCAACGGCACTACGCATATCGCGTCCGCGTCTGCGGACATATCGCGTTGCGCGAAGATCGCGCAACATATCGCGCGAAACGCCGGGGTTTCCCCCGGCGTTTCGCCTATTCAGCGCGCTTTCAGTTCGGCGATCTTCGCCGTCAATTCGGGCTTGCGCTGTACGCCGAGCGTGCGGGTGACTTCCTCCCCGTTTTTGAGAAAAACGAGCGTCGGGATGCTCATGATCCCGAAGCGGCGGGAGAGTTCGGGCGCCTGGTCGACGTCGATCCGGAAAAACTCGACGCCCTCGGTCTCCTTTTCCACGCTTTCCAGGATCGGGGCGAGCATCTTGCAGGGTCCGCACCAGGTCGCGAAAAAGTCGACCACGGCGAGGGGGGCGGCGGAGATCGCCGCGTCGAAGGTTTTGTCGTTCAGTTCGGGCATGTTTTCGTCCTCCTGTCGGTTATTTTCAGTATGGCGTGTTCGGGCGGGCGTTATACGCGGGGCGGCGAAGTTCCCGCCGCGCGTGGGAAACGGTCAGAGGTCTTTCAGCGCTTTCTCGATCTCCGCGATGCGGTCGCGCGCCTGATGGCGCAGGATCAGCGCGGGACAGAACGCAGCGCGCGAGAGCGATTCAACAAAGAATCAAAAACCTGTACGGCGCGTCTGTTCTTGAAAAAATCAGAGGTCTTTCAGCGCTTTTTCGATCTCCGCGATGCGGTCGCGCGCCTGATGGCGCAGGATCAGCGCGGGACAGAACGCAGCGCGTGAGAGCGATTCAACAAAGAATCAAAAACCTGTACGGCGCGTCTGTTCTTGAAAAAATCAAAGGTCTTTCAGCGCTTTCTCGATCTCCGCGATGCGGTCGCGCGCCTGGTGGCGCAGGGCGCGCGCCTTGGAGGAGACGATCAGGCGGAGACCGGAGTTGTTGCGGATGGTCTCGTTCTGATTCTGCAATTCGCGGAGCAGCGCTTCGCGCTCGATGTCGCGGCGGCGCTCGGCGTCCTCTTTCTCGCGGCGCTCGATCTCGTAGTCGGCGATCAGGGTCGCCGCCTCGTTCGAGGCGCTTTGCATCAAGTCGGACGAAGCCGCGCGGCGGGCGGCGTCGTCGCGGTCCTTCGCCATCGCGGCGCGGATCGCGGCAAGCTGTTCGCGGTCGGAGGCGGAACGGTTCCCGACGTCGCGGGTGATCACGTCCAGATCGGTATGCGAGAACGCCGACGCGACCTGCGACGGAACGTAGACGGTTCGCAGGGCGGTGCAGGACAGGACGGCGAATTTGCCGATCTCCTCCACCGAGTCGGGGATCGTCAGCGTCTCGATCGCGGTGCGGTAGAAGGCGCTCTTGCCGATCCGGATCAGCCCGTTCCCGAGCGTCAGGACGTTCAGGTCGATGCAGCGCGAGAAGGCGTCGTCGCCGATCACCTGCACGGTGTCGGGCAGAACGACCGATCTGAGCCCGCGGCAATCGTAGAAGGCGCGCTCGCCGATCACGGTGACCGGCAGGTCGCGGAACTCGGCGGGTACCTCGACGTCGGTCAGCGCACCGCGAATGAAGGCGCGCACCGTGACGCTCTTACCGTCCTTGTTCTCGACCATATCGAAGTGAGCGTTTCTGAGTTCTTCCTCTTTCTTTTCCTCTGTGATCTCGGAAACCGAGAAGACGCGCACCGACATCGGGACCGACTCGAAGCCCTTATCGGTCTTCTCAAACCGGCTCGGGCGGATGGTCGGGACGAGGGCGGTCGGCGCGAGGATGACCGACAGGTTGCGGTTGTCGTCGAAGGCGTTCGGCGCGACGTCGGTCACGCCCTCCGGCAGGATCAGCGAGACGAGGCGGCAGCGGTCGAAGGCGTGTTCGCCGATCGAAACCAGCCCGGAGCCGAACTTGACCTCGGCGACCGTCCCGGCGGCGAAGGCGTAACCCTCGATCGTTTTCACCGAGTCGGGGATCGTCACCGACACGGGACCCGTAATATAACGGAAGGCGGAATCGCCGATCTCTTCGAGCATTTCGGGCAGGATCATATCGGCGACGGCGTACCCGTCGGCGTAGGCGTAGGGTCCGACCCGCTTGACGGGCAGTCCCCGGTAACTCGCGGGGACCGAGACCGAATCCCCGGTCGGGAACCCGAGCAGGACTTCGTAGCCCGAGCCGTCGCGGAGCAAACGGTAGACCTCGTTGGCGCCGGGCTCGCGCGGGATCGTCACAAGTTCGATCTCGCTGCCGAGCAGGCGGCTTTCGATGGTCTTTTTCAGCGCCGAGCGCCCCTCGTGCAGGAAGATGCGGCGCAGATTGTCGCATCCGCGCACGATCCCGCCGTACCCGACCGAAACGGTCGTCACCGGAACGGTCAGCGTTTCGAGCGCGTCAAGGTGATCGAACGCGAAGGAGTCGATCCGTTCCACGCCCGGCATTTCGACAGCGGACAGCGACGGGCAGTCGTGGAAGGCGCAGGAGTGGAGCCGGGTCACGGTGTCGGGCAGAACGACGGTTTGCAGTTTGGAAAGACCGCGGAAGGCGTTGGTGCCGACGGCGATCACGGGTTTCCCGCGATACTCGGCGGGGATCTTCACGGTCGGGGCGTCGAGGATGCAGACGCCGAGACGGTAGGCGTCCTCGTCGGTCAGATAGTCGAAGCGCAGACGGCAGGAAGCGAAGAGGTCGCCCTCCTCCCCGGGCTGTCTGACGTGGGTGGCGTACTTGCAGTCGCGGAAGGCGTCGGCAAGACGTTCGGGGATCGAGATCATAAAGTCGCGCCGCATCGTGACGAACAGGTTCTGTCCCACCTGCTCCACCGAATCGGGGATCAGAAGATCGGGCAACGAACGGCAGTTATAGAAGGCGAAATCGCCGATATACCGGAGCGAGTCGGGCAGTGAGATCGTCGAGAGCGAAAGGTCGCCGTAGAAGGCGCCGGCGCCGATCGAGGTCACGCGGTCGCCCATCCGGATCATCTCGATCCGATCGCATCCGCGGAAGGCGTTCATCCCGATCAGTTCGACCGAATCGGGCAGGATCACCGTCTTCACGCGCTCCATTTCGTCCGCCGGGAAGGAACAGCAGATGTTGCGCACGCCGTCCGGGATCCGCAGAACGCCGTTGTCGTCGGGATGCGGATGCACGCGGAGCAGAAGCCCCTCGCCCTCGACCGTCATCTCCTTGCCGTCGTCCATTCCCCAGTCGGTGTAGACGAAGGCGTCGGGTTCGACGTATTCGAGCGTTTCGGGGAACACGACCTTACGGATCCTCGGCGAATCGCGGAACACGCAGCGGATCGCCTTTAACTTCTTCGGAAGGATCAGCCGCTCGATTTGCAGAACGGCGACGTTATTGATACTGCGGAAGGCGCTGGGTCCGATCTCGGTCACGGGCAGATCGTTGCAGACCGAAGGGATCGTAACGGTGCGGCTGGCGCCCATATAGTAGGTCAACCGATAGCCCTTTCCGTCCTCGGTCAACTCGAACTCGAAGTCGCCGACGTGCGCGTAGCGCAGATCGTCGCCGTAGATCGAGCCCTCGGCGTAGGGCGTCGCCTCGTCGCTCTCCTCGTCGAGCGCGGGAATCGTTCCGTCGTCCCGGACGATCGGCGCGTTTGCGTCGGCTTTCGCCGCGGGGACGGGCTCCTCTGCGGGCTCTTCGGAGGGTTCTTCCGCGACCGGTTCTTCGGTGACGGGTTCTTCGACGGCAGGGGTCTCCACGACCTCCGCCGTTTCCGCCGCGGGTTCCGCGGCCGGCTCTTCGGCGGTGGGTTCTTCGGCGATCGGGACGACCGGCTCTTCGACGGCAGGGGCGGCTTCTTTTACGACCGTTTCGGCGACCTTGGCGGTCTGTTTTTCGGCGGGCGCGTCGAAGTCGTCGGTGTCCTCCTCGGGGCGGATCACCTCGTCGGGGCGGCGTTCGCGCAGAACGCCGGCGTTTTTCAAAATCTGTTTCGCCGTGCGCATCTTTTTCCGCGCGAAATAGGAGAGATCGTCGCGGAACGCCGCCGCCTGATACAGGCAGACGATCCCGTCGGGGAACGCCTCTTTCAGACGTGCGATGAGATCTTCATAAGTTCCGTGCGAGTCGGTCTTCTGTTTCAGAGCGTTGACGTAGGTGAACCCGAAATCCGCAAAAAAGCGCTCGTTGTCCTCCCCGTAACCGGCAAGACGGCGAAGTTCGGTTCCCCTCTCCGCCAGTTTCTTGTGATCGCGGTTGAAATGGATGACCACCTTGTCGGGATAGCTCTCCGCCAGACGGTCAAAAAAGGTGTTGAGCCGCTTTGTGAGCGCCGGGGCAAACTCGATCCCGCTCGCGGGACGCCACTCTGCCATATCGTCCTCCTTCGGAAAAAGTCTTCCTTATAAAGATAATATTTCGAGTCTATTATAACGATTGCGAACGGCATTGTCAAGAGGAAAGCGCGATTTTGTCCGAATTTTTCTTGTTTTTTGAAAACGCCCCCCTCTCGTTTCGGACGCAAAAAAAGGGAAAACGGGCGCCTCCGTCCCCTTGCTTTTTTCGAAAAAACGAAGTATAATAGAAGAAAAAACGGAGGGACAGGTATGCGCGAGAAGAGTCGTTTTACCCGGGCGGGCGCCCTGATTCTGTCCGTTTTTCTTTTGTGTCTTGCGCTCGCGCTTCCCTCCTGTTCGCTCCCGGCGCAAAAGAAATACACGACGGTGATCGACGGTCCCTTCGATACGATGACGCAGCTCGTGATCTACGCGAGGAAGAAGGGGAATGCCGACGCTTTCTTTGCACGGTTTGAAAACGAACTCCGCAAGTGGGACAGATTGGCGGATATTTACTACGAATACGACGGGATGAACAACCTGCGGACGCTGAACCTCGCGGCGGGCGGCGCGCCCGTCGAACTCGACCCGGCTCTCCTCGACCTGCTCGAATACGGGCTGGCGGCGCGGAGTCTCGGCGGGGGGCGGATCGACCTGCTCCTCGGTCCCGTACTTTCGCTCTGGCACGAGTGCCGGACGGCGGGGCTTGCCGATCCCGAAAACGCGCGGATCCCGACCGACGCGGAACTTTCGGCGGCAGCGGAGATCGCCCGGCGCGCGACGCTCGAGATCGACCGGGACGCCGGAACCGCGTTCCTTCCCGTTCCGGGCTCGTCGGTTGACGTCGGCGCCTTCGCGAAGGGCTACGCGACCGAACGGATCAGCGCGGAACTCGAGTCTCTCGGCTACACCGACTTCGCCGCGAACGTCGGCGGGAATCTCCGCGTTTCGGGGGAAGCCGGGAAGGATCCCTGGACGCTCTCGGTGCGCGACCCGATCGCGGGCGGCGTCGTCGGGCGGTTCGGGCAAAGCGGAAAAAAAGCCCTCGTTACAAGCGGCTCCTACGAGCGTTACTATACCGTCGACGGGGTGAAGTATCATCACATCGTCGACCCCGACACGTCCTTCCCCGCCGCCTTCGGCTGGGCATCGATCTCGGTCCTTACGGACGACGCGGGACTTGCCGACGTTCTCTCGACCGCCCTGTTCTGTCTCGACCGAGAGGCGGGGGTTTCCCTGATTTCCGGTCTGTCATCCCCCGTTTCGGTACTCTGGATCGCCGAGAACGGCGAGCGGTACGGGACCGGGATCTTTGAAGGAGGCGGATCGTGAAACGCTTCTGGCGGCGCGACGCCGTTCTTTTCTTGTCCGTATTACTGATCGCGGGCGCGCTGTTCCTTCTGCTTTTCCTGCTGCGCGGGAAGGGCGAGGGCGAGCGCGACGTCGTGATCTCCTATCACAATAAGGTGGTCGCGCGTCTGCCGCTGGAAGTCGACACCGAATACCTGTTCGAGTGCGACGAGGGGTATAACCGCATCGTGATCGAGGGCGGCGCCGTCCGGGTCGCGGAAGCGGATTGCCCGACGCAACGATGCGTGCGCCACGGCGAGTTGATTCCGGCGGACGTCGTTCCGATCTTTTGTATTCCGCATTATCTTGACGTCAAGATCGTGAGGAGGGGAAACGAATGAAAAGAACGCCTCTTCCCGTCGCGCGGCGCGTCGTGCTCTCCGCCGTGCTCTGTGCCGTTTCGCTTCTCTTCTCGTATCTGGAAACCTTTATCCCGATGCCGATGCCGGGAATGAAGATCGGGCTTGCCAATCTGATCCCGCTTCTTTTGATCCCGACGGTCGGGATCCCGGACGCCGCCTGCGTCTCGCTTCTCCGGATCGGGCTGTCGGCGCTGCTCTTCGGGTCGCCCTTCTCGTTCCTCTACTCGCTCGCGGGGGGCGTCGTCAGTTTCGCCGTGACGGTGCTTCTGTTCCGTCTCCGCTTCTTCGGTCTGCCCGGGATCAGTATTCTCGGCGCCGTCGCGCACAACTGCGGACAGATCCTCGTCGCGATCTTCGCGCTCGGGACGGCGCGGATCACCGTCCTGCTCCCGTGGCTGATCCTCTCGGGGTGCGTCGCGGGGCTTGCCGTCGGACTGCTCGCTTCCCTGACCCTGCCGCGCCTGCGGCGCGCGGGCGTTTTGCCGGGGGAAGAGACCAAAAAAGAATAAGGCGCAACGAACACGCCGCCTGCTGGAAACCGCAGGCGGCGTGTTTTTTTACGCAAAAGGTCAGAGGCGCTTGACGCGCAGGGCGCGCATCGCGTTCAGGATGGCGATCACGGCGACGCCGACGTCGGCGAAGACCGCGAGCCACATACTCGTATTGATCCCGGTCGCCGAGAGAATCAGGATCGCGAGTTTGACCGCAAGGGCGAAGACGATGTTCTGCCGCGCGATCGAAACGGTGCGGCGGGCGATCCGGATCGCCTTCGGGAGTCGGTCGAGTTTATCCGACATGATCACGAGGTCCGCCGCCTCGATCGCGGCGTCCGACCCGACCCCGCCCATCGCGACGCCGACGTCGGCGAGGGCGATGACCGGCGCGTCGTTGATCCCGTCGCCGACGTAGAGGACCGAACCGTTCCGTTCGGCGATCAGGTCCTCGACGGCTTTGTACTTGCCGTCGGGGAGAAGCGAGGCGCGAACGAAGTCAAGCGAGAGCGCGTCGGAGACCGGCTTGGCGTTTTCTTCGGTATCCCCGGTCAGCATCCCGATCCGTCTGACGCCGTGTCGGCGGAGGCGGGCGACGGTATCGCGGCTCTCCTCCCGAACGGCGTCGCCGACCGTGAGACTGCCGAGATACTGTCCGTTTGACGCGACGAACACCGACCCTTGCGCGCCGTCGGGCATCGAAACCCCCTCTTCGGCGAGCAGTTTTTTCGACCCCACGAGAACGCGGCGACCGTTCACGTCGGCGACGATCCCGCGTCCCGCGCGTTCCTCAACCGAGGCGGGCGACGGAGCGGCGGGCGCAAGTTCGCGGATCGCAGCGGCGATCGGATGGGTGGAGTTTCGCTCCGCCGAGGCGGCAAGCGAGAGCAGCGTTTCGCGTTCGACCCCCTCCGCCGGGGTGATCGCGCGCACTTCAAACTTCCCCTCGGTCAGCGTCCCGGTCTTGTCGCAACAGACGGTCTTCACGTGCGCGAGCGCGTTCATCCGGTTGCCGCCCTTGAAGAGGATGCCCTCCGAGGCGGCGCCCCCGATCCCGCCGAAGAAACTGAGCGGCACCGAGATCACGAGCGCGCAGGGGCAGGAAACGACGAGGAAGGTCAGGGCGCGGTGGAGCCAGTCGGTCCAGCCGGGCGCGTGTCCCGTCCAAAGAAGGATCAGCGGAACGCCGATCCCCATCAGAAGCGCCGCCAGAACGACGGCGGGGGTATAAACGCGGGAGAAACGAGTGATGAAATTCTCCTGCCGCGACTTCGCCTCGTTCGCGTCCTCGACGAGCGAGAGAACGCGCGACGCCGCCGATTCGTCGGCGACGCGCTCCACGCGGGCGATCAGGCGTCCGTTTCGGCAGACCGTACCGCTCGACAGCGCGCTCCCCGGTCCGACCTCGACCGGGACCGATTCCCCGGTCAGCGACGCGGCGTCGATCAACGCTCTGCCGTCCAGCACCGCGCAGTCGACCGGGACCCGATCGCCCGGACGGATCACGACGGTATCTCCGAGTGACAGGTCGTCGGCGTCGATCTCTTCCTCAATCCCGTCAGAGAGCCGGATCGCCCGGTCGGGGCGCACGTCCATCAGGGCGCGGATCGATTTCCGCGAGCGGGCGACCGCCTGATGCTCGAAATACTCCCCCGCAAGGAAGAAGAGCATCACGGCGACGCCCTCGGCGTAACTGCCGATCACGAACGCGCCGACCGACGCGACGGTCATCAGAAATTTCTCGTCGAGGAGATCCCGGCGCAGAATGCCCTTGATCGCGTCAAGCCATACGGTATATCCCGCTACGGCGAGCGCGACGAGGAAGACGGCGAGCACGGCGGGACCCGGCGCGCCGAAGCGCTCGGCGAGCACCCCGGCAAGGAGCAGAAGTCCCCCGAAAAGTACCTGCCATACCTCGTGCGTGAGGTAGGGCGACAAACGCTTTTTCATTGTCTCAGAGCGCGTCGATCGTCACCTTATCCGGGAACGCCTTCGCCGCCTCGCGGATCGCGGCGAGCAGATCCCCCGCCGGAAGATCGGATTCGACGGTCAGTTTCTCGGAGAGAAAGTTGATCTTCGCGGAGTCGATCCCCTTGACTTTCCCGATCAGCCCCTCCAACTTGGCGGCGCAGTTCGGGCAGTCGAGTCCGGTGACGGAAAATTTGGTTTTCATGGTTGTATCCTCTTTTCTATTTGATAACGTATGGAAATCTCACGCCGCGAACGCGGCATATCGCGTTTGCCGCCTGTCGGCAAACATATCGCGCCACCGCAAAGGCGGTGGCATATCGCGCGGGACGGCGGTCCCGCATATCGCGCGAAACGCGGAGCGATTCGCTCAGTCCTCCTCCGACAGATGCTCGACCGCGATCTCGATGACGTCGCGGACGTGATCGTCGGCGAGCGAGTAAAAGATGTTCTTCTCGCTCCGGCGCGAGGCGTCACGGCGCGACATTATCGCGAGCGCGGGCAAAGTAGGAAAACCTTCTCCGGGATGTTCCCGCTCGGTTCAGTCTTCCTCCGACAGATGCTCGACCGCGATCTCGATAATGTCGCGGACGTGATCGTCGGCGAGCGAGTAAAAGATATTCTTCCCGCTCCGGCGGGAGGCGACGAGGTGATTCGTACGGAGGAAGCGCAGTTGATGCGACACCGCGGACTTGGTCATCCCGAGCGCCGCGGAAAGGTCGCAGACGCAGAGTTCCCTTCTGTCGAGGGCGAACAGGATCCGCATCCGCGAACTGTCGCCGAAGACCTTGAAGAAGTCGGAGAGATCCGCCGTCACGTTCTCGTCGGGCATCTCCGCCCGAACCTCGCGCACCGTCTCGGGATGCTCGTGTTCGCACCCGCACAGCATCGCGCGTTCCTGTTCCAACTCTTTTTCGTGCTTGCTCTGACTCATTTCATCCTCCAAACAGTTGAGCAACCGTTCAACTGTTTATAGTATAATCCGGTCAGACGGATTTGTCAAGAGGTTTTTTGAAAAAAGTGCGGCGGAAAAACGCCGTTTTGTTTTCGGACGCAAGGAAAAACCTTTGCCGCGTTCGTCAATCGAAACGCACGCCCTTCGCTTCCCCGCGTTTTCCCCTCGGCGCCCGGCAAATTGACTTTTTTGCGCGCGTGTGGTAAAATTGGAATGAAAAACCGCGTAGGCGACCGACCCGGAAAGGAGTTTGCAATGAAGAAGATCCTGTCGTTTTTCCTTCTGTTCGCTGCGCTGTTTCTCCTCGCTTCCTGCAATAAACTGCACGCGACGGCGTGCGACGTCGCGGTCTTTTACAACGAAGATCGAAGTAAGAATACGTACGTCGGGAAAAGTCTTTCCGATCAAAGCGTTTTTCGGGAGTCGTTCTTATCGGAAACGACGGTTTCCGGCGAGTGGAACGAATACGCCGAAATCAACGATCCCGACGCTCTCCCCTCGTCCCGCACGATTTTAATTGACAATCAGGAAGACTTTGACGCGGCGTTCGCCGATTGCCCGGTCGAGGTCGATTTTGACGACGAAATGATCGTCGTTTACACAACGACTTCCGTAAATCGAAGGGAAACCAAGGTCAAAGGGACGAAGATCGACGACGGCGTACTCTCCGTGGAGTTATATAACAGGCGTCCCAAAAATCGCGGTGGGGATACTTGTCTCCCCTATCAAAGATACGTAATCGTCAAGTTGGACAGACGCGACGTCACCGAGGTCAAGGTCGACTACACGTTCCGATAAACCGCCCGGGGCGACCCGGAGAAAGAGGACTTTTTTATGCGCGCATACGAACGGCTGCTGAACTACGTGAAGATCCACACGGCGAGCGCCGACGACGCGGAATGCGTCCCGTCGACCGAACGCCAGTTCGATCTGGCGCGTCCCCTGTGCGACGAGTTGAAGGCGCTGGGGCTTACCGCCGAGGTAGACGAGCATTGCTACGTTCGCGGCTGGCTGCCCGCCACGCCCGGACGTGAGGACGCGCCCTGCGTCGCCTTCATCGCGCACGTCGACACCGTGCCCGACTTTCCGGGCGAGGGGGTGAAGCCCCGCGTGATCGAAAACTACGACGGGGGCGACCTGCCGCTCGGGGAGAGCGGCCGTGTTCTTACGGTCAAGGCGTTTCCGCATCTGCCGAAACTCGCCAGACGGACGCTGATCGTCAGCGACGGCACGACGCTTCTCGGCGCGGACGACAAAGCCGGAGTCGCCGAGGTGATGACCCTGCTGGAAGAATTGAACGAAAAGAAGATTCCGCACGGAAAGGTAGCCGTCTGCTTCACCCCCGACGAGGAGGTCGGGCGCGGCACGGCGTTCTTCGACGTTTTGCGGCTCGGCGCCGACTTCGGCTATACGATCGACGGGGGATTCGAGGGCGAGGTCGTGTGCGAGAACTTCAACGCCGCCGCCGCGACGGTCTCGGTCGAGGGCTTCAACGTCCATCCGGGCGAGGCGACCGGGATCATGAAGAACGCGGCTCTGATCGCCGCCGAGTTCGCCGCCGCGCTCCCCGCCGACGAGACCCCTGCCACCACCGGCGGGCGCAAGGGATTCTATCATCTGACCGACCTTTCGGGCAACGTCGAAACGGCGACCCTGCGCTATATCCTGCGCGACCACGACGCGGGGAAACTCGAAGAGAAGAAGGCGACGTTCGAGCGTCTTGTCGCGTCCTGCAACGAAAAGTACGGCGCGGGAACGGTCAAAGTCGAGATCCGCGACCAGTACCGCAATATGAAGGAAAAGATCGACGAGACGCCCTTTGTCGTCGACCTCGCGCTCGAAGCGACGAGGGAATGCGGCGTGACGCCGATATGCGATCCGATCCGGGGCGGCACCGACGGGGCGACCCTGACCCGGATGGGGCTTCCCTGTCCGAACCTCGGCACCGGGGGATTCGGGTTCCACGGTCCCTACGAGCATATCACCGTCGAGGGGATGGACGCGGTTGTCAGAATCCTGCACGCGATCGTGCGGCGGGTCTCGGAGATGAAAAAGTAAAACGCAAAGAAAAGCCCCGCTCGAACGAGCGGGGCGCTTTTCGTTTTTACTGCTTGTCCTGTTTCTCTCTCCGCCACCATTTTTTCACCTGGCGGATCGATTCGACGTGACGGCGGATCACGTCGCGAAGCGTGTCGTTCACGCGGAAGATCGCGACGATCGTCCCGTAGAAGCGGCTGTTCTCGGAGCGCTCGAGCGCCTCGCGTTTCAGGTCGAGTTTGAATTGCTCGTAGCGGACGACGAACTGATCCGCCGCCGCGCGGATGCGGATGCCGAGCCGGATCGAATAGCAGGTATCGACGATCATCATTCCGACGACAAGCCCGACCGAATAGGAATAGATCGGGTTCTCTCCGAGCCATTCGATCACGCCGACGAGCCGTGCGTTCAAAAAGAAGTAGTAGCCCGAACCGAGCAGAAACCACAGGAACGAGAAGAGCGGGCAGATCACGCCAAGGACGTTGCCGAGGCGGTCGGAGTAGTCCCAGAGTTTGATGTGCAGGACGCGGATGAAGATCACCCCGGTCACAAGTTCGATCAGGGTAAGCGACACGCCGATGCAGACCACCCGCACGATATGCTCCCCGACTCCGGACAGACCGAAGGACAGAAAGTCGATATTCGAGAGCCCGTAGAGCAGCATCACGCCGAAGCCGTAGAGCGGGATATAGGGTCCGACGAGAAATCCGGGATTGATCCATTTCTTCGCCGAGAAGAAGCGGCGGTACAGCACCTCAAGCGCGTACCCGGCAAGCGAGCCGAGAACGAAGAGGGTCGAAAGAACGACGAGCCGGTTCATGGCGCCGATCAGCCGTTCACGGCGTCGATGAAGCGCATCATGCCCTCTCTGCCGTCGTCGGTCGCGGGATAGACCCCCGCGTCCTCGAGCACGCGGACGAAGACCGCGCCGATCTCGCGGAAGAGGATTTCGTTCACGTTCTCGCGCGTGAAGGCGTAGCGGGTTTTGAGCTCGTCCACCCAGTCGGCGTGCTTTTCAAGCGTCGGGTCGGCGCGAAGGTCGGCGCCCGCAAGGATCGCCTCCGCCGTGTCCGCCATCTCGGTTTTCAGCCGGGCGGGCAGAACGGCAAGCCCCATCACCTCGATCAGCCCGATGTTCTCCTTCTTGATATGGTGCAGTTCCTTGTGCGGATGGTAGAGACCGAGCGGGTGTTCGGGGGTGGTCAGATTGTTGCGGAGAACGAGGTCGAGTTCGTATTCCCCGTCGCGCACCCGGGCGATCGGGGTGATCGTGTTGTGGGGTTCGCCGTCGGTTTCGGCAAAAATCATCCGATCCGGGTCGGAATAACCCCTCCATTTTTTCAAGATGCGGTCGGCAAGGTCGACCATCGCGTCCCGGTCGACGCCCGACAGACGGATCACCGAGAGCGGCCAGTCGACGATCCCGCACCGGATCCCGTCGTAGCCGCGGAAAGCGACCTCGCGGGCGATCTTCGCCCGCTCCATCGGGAAGACGTGCCGCCCGCCCTGCATATGATCGTGCGAGAGGATCGAGCCGCCGACGATCGGCAGATCGGCGTTCGAGCCGATGAAATAATGCGGGAAGCGCGAAACGAAGCCGAGCAGTTTAAGAAACGTTGAGCGATCGATCTTCATCGGCTCGTGACGCTCGGAGAGCGCGATGCAATGCTCGTTGTAGTAGACGTAGGGGGAGTATTGCAGGTACCAGAGCGAGCCGTCCATATCGAAGGGAATCTGCCGGAGATTCTGTCTTGCGGGTTTCGCCTCGTTGCCGGCGTAGCCCTCGTTCTCGTGGCAGAGCAGGCATTTCGGATAACCGCTCTGCGGCAGGAGTTTCGCCGCCGCGATCGCCTTCGGATCCTTTTCGGGTTTGGAGAGGTTGATCGAGAGTTCGATCTCGCCGTAGCGCGAGTCGACCGTCCAGCGCACGTCGCGCGCGATCCGGTCGCGCCGGATGTAGTTGCAGTCGCAGGAGAGCCGGTAGAAGTAGTCGGTCGCCTTCTTCGGATCTGTCTTCGCGAGTTCTTCAAAACGCGCGATCACCTCCGAGGGGCGCGGGGTCAGGATCCCCATCAGATCCGTGTCGAACAGATCGCGATAGGTTACGGTATCCTCCCGAATGAAACGGTTCTCCGCCGCGTAATCGCACAGACCCCCGAGAATTTCGGAGAGCGGCAGTTCGCGCGGCGCGGGAAGCCCCCCGTCGAGGGCGACGGCGAGTTTGTCGGCGAGTCGGTTCGTGAGATAGGCGCGATCAAGAGGGGACGTCAGTCCCGTCCTCTCCCCGTAGGCGATCAGATCCGCAATCAGCTGTACCGCGTTTACTTTTTCTTTCATTCGGTCGTTTCCTTTTCCGTTCGGATCTTCGTCCGATCCAACAAACGTATTATAACACAGAGTTTCGTTTCTGTCTACGGGCGCGGGTAAATGCCGCGCAATTTTTTTCGCTTCCGTGGGAAGGATCCGCGCGAGCGCCCGCTTGATCGGCGGGAGCAGAAGGCAGGCGGCAACGATCTTCCCCGCGTCCGGGAGCAGGAACGGGAGAACGGCGAGACGAAGGACCGCCGCCGGGGCGTTTCCGGTCACAAGACCGAACTGCAACGCGCCGAAAAGGTAGCAGGCAAGAAGCCCGGCAAGGAAGAACAGAGGGCGGAGCCGCGCGCGTCTGCGTCCGAGCCCGGCAAGAAATACGCAGGGGAGATAGCCGAGCAAAAAACCGCCGCTCGGACCGATCAGCACCGCATACCCCCCTCGGAACCCGCTGAAAACCGGGACCCCCAGGATCCCGACGGCAAGATAGACCGCCACCGCGATCAACCCGTCGCGGGGTCCGAGCAGACCGCCGCAAAGGAAGAGAAAAAGCACGGATAGGGTGATCGGGATCGGTCCCACGGGGATGGTCCAGGGGGCGGCGACCGCGAGGAGCGCGGCGAGGGTAGCGCATAAGGTGACGCGCCGGAGCGCCCGGCTTCGTCCGTTCATCGCTCCGCCTCCGGGAGGCGAACGCTGACCTCGCCCGAGGAGAGCGCTTCCCTTTTTCCGTTTTCGTATTCGACGACGAGTTCGCCGCGGTCGTTGATCCCGATCGCGTGCGCCGGCGTTGCGGTTTCACCCCGCAAAACCGTCACGCCGCGGCCGAGCAGGACCGAGCGGCGGCGCGATTCGGAGAGGATTTCGGGGGAGAGCGGCGACGGCGCGACCGACTCGATCTCGCGGACGGCGCGGGCGATCAGCGTCGCGCGATCCGGGACGCGCCCCCCTTCTCCCTCGACCGTCGCAGCGATCCCGGATAGTTCGGGCGGGAGGGTCCCCGTCAGGTTGATCCCGACCCCGACGATCACGTATTCGGGCGTTCCGGTTTCGAGGTCCGCCGTCGCCTCGCAGAGGATGCCGACCGCTTTTTTCCCGTTCAGGAAAAGGTCGTTGACCCACTTGATCCCGACCGAAAGCCCGGTTTCGGCTTCCAGCGCGCGCGCGACGGCGACCGCGACCGCCCCGGTCAGAGACGAGACGTCGGAGAGCGGCAGAGCCGGACGAAGCAGCAGACTGAAATAGGCGCCGCCCGCGGGGGAAGCGAACGAGCGACCGCGCCGCCCCCGTCCCCCGCTCTGCCGTTCGGCGACGGCGAGGGTTCTCGTCGGCGCGCCCGCCGCGGCGAGCGCGCGGAGATCGGTGTTCGTCGAGCCGGTCTCGAAAGAGAAAATCACGCGCCGCCCCTCCGGCGAAAACGCCCGGAGAAGCGAAACTTCGTAGGCGCGCGCGCCCGTTTCAAGAAGGCGGTAACCGCTCCGGGGATCCCCCGGGATCGCGTAGCCGTCCGCCCGGAGCGAATTGATCTGCTTCCAGACCGCGGCGCGCGTCACGCCGAGCGCGGAGGAGATCTCCTCCCCCGACACGACCTCCCCCGCCGCCAAAGCGGCGAGGATTCTTTCACGGTTCGTTTTATCCCGCACGGGCGCGCCCCCCTTCCCTTTTCTTCCGCGACGATTATAGCACGCCGAAGGCAATATGTCAACCAAAAACGAAAAAAGGTTGACAAAAAGAAATTGCCCCGCGCACGGGGCGCGGGACGGTATTTTTGGCTGGAGTAGCTGGATTCGTGACCAAGGGCGACAGGTCGCCCCTGAAAACGCTTTCACTTTCGTCCCCGTTTATGACGATGAAAAAGCGGAAGCACAGTTTTCGCACGAACGGCTTTTCGTTTTCGCTGGTCCGGGAAAGCGTACCCAGCCAAAGAGGGGCACGGCTTGTGCCGCGCCCCTCTTTGGCTGGGGTAGCTGGATTCGGACGCGCGTCTTTCGTCGCGCTACCGGCGGCTCTCGCCCCACGGAGACGAATGAACAGCCACATCGGATGGCGAGCGCCTTAGACTTTCCAACGCTCCGCGTCGGAAACTCGGCTGGTCCGAATTACACTTTCTCAATCAAAAATACCGTCCCGCGCGCGA
This sequence comes from Clostridia bacterium, assembly GCA_017961575.1. Classification (GTDB taxonomy): domain Bacteria; phylum Bacillota; class Clostridia; order Oscillospirales; family CAG-272; genus UBA1740. Next base: position 30,077 of record JAGCXA010000030.1, read on the forward strand.
GGCGCGGGACGGTATTTTTGGCTGGGGTAGCTGGATTCGGACCAGCGAGTGCAGGAGTCAAAGTCCTGTGCCTTACCGCTTGGCTATACCCCATCGAACGGAAGTAGTATAACACATCTTCGGGGGAAAGTCAAGGAAAAAGTGAAGGCGGCAAACGGAAAAAAGAAAGGAACGCCCGACAAGGCGTTCCGGTTATTATTCGCGGGGCGTTACGATCGACGACCAGTTGATCGGGGCGACGCCGTGCGACGATAGAAACTCGTTCGCGCGGGAGAAGTGGCGGCAACCGAAAAAGCCGTTGTACGCCGAAAGCGGACTCGGGTGCGCCGCCTCGAGGATCAGGTGATTCGGGTTTTGGACGAGCGCCTTTTTCGAGCGGGCGTTCGCCCCCCAGAGCAGGAAAACCATCGGTTTGTCCGACTCGTCCAGCGCGCGGATGATCGCGTCGGTGAGAGTCTCCCATCCGTGCCCCTTGTGGCTTTGGGGTTGCCCCTCGCGCACCGTCAGGGTCGTGTTCAGGAGCAAAACCCCCTCTTTCGTCCACGGCGTCAGGTCACCCGTCGGCGGTTCCGGCATACCGACGTCGGTTTTCAGTTCCTGAAAGATGTTTTTCAGCGACGGGGGCGGTTCGACCCCCGGCCGCACCGAAAAACAGAGCCCGTGCGCCTGCCCCGCTCCGTGGTAAGGGTCCTGCCCGAGGATCACGCACTTGACGGCGGCGTAGGGGGTCGATTTCAGGGCGTTGAAGATGTCGTACATTCCGGGATAGACCCGATGCGTGCGATACTCTTCCTTCAAGAATTCACGGAGTTTCAGGTAGTAGGGGGACGAAAACTCGGAGGCGAGGATCCCGTCCCAATCGTTGCCGATATTGACCATTTTTCGCCCTCCTTTTTCTTTATTGTACCACGGAGGGGCGGAAAAAGCAACCGTTACGCGAAACTCGTCTCGATCACGCGCGGGCAGACGGCGGGAGAATAGCGCCAGGCGTCGATATGGGAGACCCGTTTCGGGTCGGTGAAATAGCGCGGCGGGCGGTGCGGCAGCGCGTCGCGCCCGAACGCCTCGTGCCCCGCGTCGATGATGATGAGCTTCACCTTCATTTTTTCGGGGATGATGCTCTTGATGAAGACGGCGACCGAACGGTCGACGGCGACCCCTTCCTTCGGCTCGGCGAGCCCCGCGAGGTTCGGGGTCAGTTCGACGAACACGCCGTAATTCTCAACGCTCCGAACGATCCCTGTAACGGTTTCGCCCGTCGTAAAGAGCGCGGCGTTCTCCTCCCACGTACCGTAAAGTTCACGCTGTGAGACGAAGATCCGCCCATCGGCGTCTATGTTCTTCACCACGACGGGAACGCGGTCGCCGGGCGCAAAACGGACGCGGGGATGCGAGATGCGCGAGACCGAGATCGAGTCGATCGAGAGCAGCGAGACGATCCCGCAGCCGACGTCGCAGAACGCCCCGAAACATTCAAGATGCGTGACGGCGGCGGGGATCACGTCGCCCTGCGTGAGGGCAGACACGTACTCCCGGTGGCACTCCTCCTGCGCGAGCCGCCGCGAGAGGATCGCCACGGGCTCGCCGTCCTCGCCCCGCCGGAATCCGGTAATCATAAAGCAGACCGGCTTCCCCACCCTCGTGAGTATCGCGACGTCCTTGACAGGATCCCCCGCGGGCGACCACACGACCTCCTCCCGCGGCATGATCCCGGACACGCCGCCGAGGTCGAAATGCAGGTTGAAATCGCCGTCCGAGAGCAGAGCGAAGGACTCTAAGATTTTTCGTTTTTCGTGCGCGCGTTCGAGCGCGCGGAAGGAGGACAGGCATTCGCGGTTTTCATAGTCCCGGATCAGTTCGCCCTCGGGCAGGTATCGGTTGTTCATATCGCACCTCTTTTTTCTTTCCTCGTTTTTTCGGGTCGCCCCGTGCGGTACATCCTATGCGGGGAAGCGGCGAGGTAGACCCTATGCGGACGCCCGATCTTGACTTTTCCGCTTTCGCACGCTATAATAAAAACGGAGACGCGAAAGACGCCGCCCGTAATTCCGAAACATTTTTGAAAAATGTCTTGACAATTCCCGCGCCGTCTGCTATAATCCTATTGTTCCGAAAGGAACCAACCGAATACGGGGGAATTCCCGAGTGGCCAAAGGGGGCAGACTGTAAATCTGTTGTCTCTGACTTCGGTGGTCCGAATCCACCTTCCCCCACCAACAAGGGCGGGCGCCA